>DATJHU010000093.1:0-29109 GCA_035493715.1 Alphaproteobacteria bacterium
CGGACCCTCAAGGAAGGCAAGTCCAGCGTCGCGGTGAAGCGCGAATCCTACCAGCGCTACAACGATGCGCTGGACAAGGAAGCCCTGAAACTCGTGCTGATGAGCGCGCAAGGCGGCATGGAGCGCAATTACTATGTCAACCAGCGCCACAACCGACTGCAGGTGAACGCCCCGTGGTACAGCCCGGATTTCCACCGGATGTGCACTGAGATCGAATGGGACGATCTGCAAGTGGCCTGATAGACTCCAATCGCAGGTTGGATCGGAGAGGGGGGGACCGATGCAACATGAGATCGCAATCCGGGGCGGATACCTGATCGACGGATCGGGCACGCCTGCCGTGCGCGCCGATATCGGCATCTCGGCCGGCAAGGTCGCCGAGATCGGCCCGGCGGTGCGCGGCGTGCGCGAACTCGATGCCGCCGGGCAGTTCGTCGTGCCCGGATTCATCGACATCCACACCCATTACGATCCGCAGGTCCTGTGGGATCCGGCGCTGTCCGCCTCGGCGCTGCACGGCGTCACGTCTGTTGTCGCCGGGAATTGCGGCTTCAGCCTGGCGCCGGTGAAGCCCGAGGGCCGGCCCATCCTGGTCGGGACGCTCGACAAGGTCGAGGACATGCCTGCCGCGAGCCTGGAGGCGGGTATCGTCTGGGATTTCGAGACCTATCCGGACTATCTGGACGCCGTCGCCGCGCGCCGTCCCGGCATCAATTTCGGCGGCTTCGTCGGGCACACTGCCGTCCGGGTCTATGTCATGGGCGAGGCGAGCTACGAGCGGGAGGCGTCCCCGGCCGAACTCGAAGAGATGAAGCGCGTGGTCGCGCGCTCGATCCAGGGCGGCGCCCTGGGTTTCTCGACAGATCGGGCCGGCTTCATCCTGGGGCATGGCGGGCGGCCCGTCCCGTCGGTGGTCGCGACCCAGGAGGAGACAGAGGCGCTGATGCGCGTTACGTCCGAGATTGGCCAGGGGATCGTCCATGTCGCGCCGAGCGAGAACTATCGGTGGCTGAGCGATTTCCAGAAGTCGTTCGGGCGAACGATCAACTGGTCCGCGATCCTGACCTACCCGGCGGACAGCGGCCGGGCGTCGTTCCGAGAAAAGCTCGCGCTGCTGGCGGATGCGCGCAGCGCGGGGGCGGATCTTTGGGCGCAGATCACGTGCCGGCCGATTCTGCAGTCGATCTCGCTGCTCGACCCTTATTCCTTCTCCTACATCCCGGCGTTCTCCGAGGTGATCGGGGCGCAGCGTCACGACCGCGCCAAGTTCTATGCCAACCCCGCCTGGCGCGGCCGGGTGAAGGGCGAACTGGCGGCCGGGAATCTGCTACCGCCGCGCTGGCACATCATCCGGGTGGCGGAATCGAACGCTTTCAAAGAGCTGATCGGGCGGTCGCTGAGCGACCTGGCGAAAGACAGGGGCACGACGCCGTTCGATGCGATGTGCGACATCGCGCTGGCGGACGATCTTGCGACCCGCTTCTCCGTCACCTTCGCCAATGACGACGAGGCCGGGGTGCGGGAATTGCTCGCCGCGCCGGGCTGCATCCTCGGCTTGTCGGATGCCGGCGCGCATGTCGCACAGATTTGCGATTCGGTGCTGCCGACCGATTTCCTCGCCGGCTGGGTACGCGACCGGGGCGTCATGAGCGTGGAGGCGGGAATCCACAAGCTGACCGGTGAGCCCGCCCGGGTTCTCGGCATCGACCGTGGGGTTCTCGCGGTCGGCGCGCCCGCCGATATCGTTGTCCTGGACCTGGACCGCCTCGGCGTCGGCCCGATCCGGCGGTTGTCCGACATGCCGGCGGGCGGCGAGCGCCTGATCGCCGACGCACCAACCGGTTACACCCATACGCTGGTGAACGGCGTGCCGACGCGGCTGGACGGAACCCCGGTCGCCGATGCCCGGCCCGGCGCCATCCTGCGCAGCCGGCCGGACCAATAGGAGACAAAAGATGGCTGACGCATCCTCGGTCGCCGATGTTCTCGGCAAGACCCGGATCATCTCGTCGGACTCGCATATCATCGAGCCGCCGGACCTGTGGTCCGCCCACAGCTCTGCGCTCGGCGATCGCATGCCGCATGTCGTCTCCGAGGCGGACGGCGACTGGTGGTATGTCGACGGCAAGAAGACGATGTCGTTCCTGGGTATCCAGACCGGCGACCGGTTCGACCGCGATTCCCACGACCTCCGGACCTCCGGGAAATTCTCGGAGGTCAGACCCAGCGCATACGATCCCGCCCGCTATCTGGCAGAAAACGAGCAGGACGGCATCTGGGCCTCGATCATCTATCCGAGCCAGGGGCTGGTGCTCTACGCCGTCCCGAACACCGAAACGGTCAGCGCCGCGATGCGGGTCTATAACGACTGGATCGCCGATTTCTGCAGCCACGATCCGCGCCGCCTCAAGGGGCTGGCGATGCTGAATGTCGACGATGTCGACGCTGCGGTCGCCGAACTCGAGCGCGCCCGCGGTCTCGGCCTGGTCGGCGCACTGATCACGGTCGCGCCACCGGCCTGGGGTTCTTACCGCCTGCCGGTTTACGACAGGCTATGGGCAGCCGCGCAGGATCTCGGCATGCCGCTGTCGCTGCATGTCGGCACCGACCGCGCCGATCCCCGCGTCGGCGATGCGGCGTTCAAGCTGAACGTGAAGGAGGTGCCGCCCTCGCGCTTCGTCAACCAGGACTACCAGGTGCGGATCGCGCTGTCGGAAATGATCTATTCCGGTGTTTTCGAACGCTTTCCCAAACTCAAGGTCGGCGCCATCGAGCACGAGCTGTCCTGGATCCCCGTCTTCTTGCAGCGGCTGGACTACAACTATACCGACCGCCCGCCGCGCGGACCGGAATGGCGCCGCTTCGCCGACGCGAACGTGATGCCCAGCGACTTCTTCAAGAAGAACGTCTTCGTGTCCTTCCAGGAAGACCCCTACGGGCTGCGCCTGCGCGACGTGTTCACCACCGACGTCCTGCTGTGGGGCAGCGACTATCCCCACACCGAATCCACCTTCCCGCGCTCGCGCGAAATCCTCGGCCGCATCCTGGCGGATGTTGCGCCTGGGGAAATCCCGGCGATCGTCTCGGGCAACGCGGCCAGGGTCTACGGGATCGACCTTGCCTGATAGGCATCGGGAATGACCGTCTACGCCGCCGATTCGGGCAATCGCCGCGACGACATCCTGGCGATTGCCGCGAAGCTGTTTGCGGAGACAGGCTTCGACAACACGACCATGCGCCAGATCGGCGCGACCGCCGGCATGCAGGCCGCCAGCCTCTATCACTATTTCCGCACCAAGGACGACCTGTTCGACGCCATCGTCCGCGACTATCTGATGGAGCTGCCCGGCGCCTATCGCCGGATCATGGCCGAGACCAAGGACCCAAGAGATGTGCTGCCAGCCTTCGTCGAGCTGGCTTTACGCGGCGCGGCGAAAAACCGGGAGGTGATGACCATCCTGGTCCATGAGCGCAAATCCTTGGCCGGCCGCGGCCGCTTCGCCTTCATCGAGGCGACCTTCCAGGAGATCGAGACCATCTGGCTCGGCGTGCTCGAGGCCGGCATCGCCAGCGGCATCATCCGCGCCGATCTGAATCCGCGCGTTGCGCTCCGCATGATGCTGGACCTCGTCGGCTCGTTCGCGGGTTGGTACCGGCCGAACAGCCGCCGTTATACATTGGACGAGGCGGTGAAAACGGAACTCGGCTTCATCTTCGGCGGTGTGATGGTGGACGGGCGGTAACCCTTACAACGTCATTGCGAGGAGCGTAGCGACGAAGCAATCCAGAGCCAAGGGCGCGGACACCGAGCGGGTGGCTCTGGATTGCTTCGCTTGCGCTCGCAATGATGAGGAATCGTAACCGCATGTATCGCATCACGTTGGAATGCCATGGTGTCCCCCAAGGCCCCGGCGAAGAAGCGGCACGAGACATCACCGAAGCGTTCCGGCTCAATTATCCGCATGAACACAACGTTGTTTGCACCTTCGCGGGCGGCACGCTGAAACTCGTTGCCGAAAACGATTACGATCCTAAGGGGCTTAACCTGATGGACGAGTTTTCGGACAACATGACCGCCTTTATCGCTGAACAGTTCGACGGCGACATGCGGTTGGTCAGCGTCGAAACCCTAGGGTGAATTTTCAAACAAAAAGGCCCGAAGCTTCCGCTCCGGGCCTCTCGTTTGCCTGAACCCAGTCACGCTCAAGCGAACTGGTTCATCGTGTTGTGGACGCCGCCGGCCTTCAGGGCCGCTTCGCCGGAGAAATACTCCTTGTGATCGTCGCCCATGTCGGAGCCCGACATGTTCTGGTGACGGACTGCGGCGATGCCCTGGCGGATTTCCGCGCGCTGGACCTGCTTGACGTAGCCCAGCATGCCCTGGCTGCCGAAATATTCCTTGGCCAGGTTGTCGGTCGACAGGGCCGCGGTGTGATAGGTCGGCAAGGTGATCAGGTGGTGGAAGATGCCCGCGCGCTTCGCGGCATCCGCCTGGAAGGTGCGGATCTTCTCGTCGGCCTCGATCGCCAGCGCCGTGCTGTCATAGTCGGCGCTCATCAGCTTGGCGCGGTCATAGGCCGCCACGTCCTTGCCGGCCGCCTTCCACGCGTCGAACACTTGCTGGCGGAAGTTCAGCGTCCAGTTGAAGGACGGCGAGTTGTTGTAGACCAGCTTTGCGTTCGGGATGACTTCGCGGATGCGGTCGACCATGCCGGCGATCTGCTCGATATGCGGCTTCTCGGTCTCGATCCACAGCAGGTCCGCGCCGTTCTGCAGCGAGGTGATGCAGTCCAGAACACAGCGGTCGGCGCCGGTGCCCTGGCGGAATTGGAACAGGTTCGACGGCAGGCGCTTCGGTCGCAGCAGCTTGCCGTTGCGGTTCAGCACCACGTCGCCGTTGCTCATGTCGGCCGGCGCGATCTCCTCGCAATCCAGGAAGGCATTGTACTGGTCGCCCAGGTCGCCCGGCTTGTGGCTGACTGCGATCTGCTTGGTCAGGCCCGCGCCCAGCGAGTCCGTGCGGGTGACGACGATGCCCTTCTCCACGCCCAGCTCCAGGAAGGCGTAGCGGCAGGCGCGGACCTTCGCGAGGAAGTCCTCGTGCGGCACGGTCACCTTGCCGTCCTGGTGGCCGCACTGCTTCTCGTCGGACACCTGGTTCTCGATCTGCAGCGCACACGCGCCGGCCTCGATCATCTTCTTGGCCAGAAGGTACGTCGCCTCGGCATTGCCGAAGCCCGCGTCGATGTCGGCGATCACCGGCACCACATGCGTCTGGTAATTGTCGACTGCGTCCAGCAGCTCTTCCTCCTTGGCGCGGTCGCCGGCGGTGCGGGCCGCGTCCAGCTGGCGGAACAGGCCGCCCAGCTCGCGGGCGTCGGCCTGGCGCAGGAAGGTATAGAGCTCTTCGATCAGCGCCGGGACGGAGGTCTTCTCATGCATCGACTGGTCGGGCAGGGGGCCGAATTCCGAGCGCAGCGCCGCGACCATCCAGCCGGACAGGTACAGATACCGGCCCTTGGTGGTGCCGAAATGCTTCTTGATCGAGATCAGCTTCTGCTGCCCGATGAAGCCGTGCCAGCAGCCGAGCGACTGGGTGTAGTTGGCCGGATCGGCATCGTAGGCGGCCATGTCGGCGCGCATGACATCGGCGGTGTAGCGCGCGATCTCCAGGCCGGTCTTGAACCGGTTCTGCAGGCGCATGCGGGCGACGGATTCCGCATTGATCCCGTCCCACGTGCCGTTCTTGCTGTCGATGAGCTGGCCCATCGCGATGATGTGATCCTGATACGCCATTTGCACTCGTCCTCGAGAAAACCGGCGAAACTTGCCGGGGAATTACGATAGCGTGGACGTAATGAGCCGACGGTGCGCTGTGAAGGCGTCTTGAAGTTATGCTGTCATTCCTTACAATAGTTGATTGTAATGTTGTAAGAATCATACCTTTCAAGAGGTAAGGATGGCCAATCAGCGTCTCTATGTCGGGCCTAGTCTCCGGCGCATCCGCCGCGACCGCGGACTGACGCAGGCCGATATGGCGGCCGACCTGGACGTTTCGGCGTCCTATATCGCGCTGCTGGAGCGCAACCACCGGCCGCTGTCGGCCGAGGTGCTGCTACGTCTGGCACAGACCTACAATATCGACATGTCGACCCTGGCCGATACCGGCACGGAGGACGCGGTGCGGCTGCAGGGCGTGCTCAAGGACCCGATCTTCGCGGATATCGAACTGCCGTCGCTGGAGACGGCCGACGTGGTCACCAACTTCCCCGGCATCGCCGAGGCGTTCCTGCGGCTCTACACCGCCTATCAGGAGGAACAGTTGGCGCTGGCCGATCGCGGCGCCGATGCCAGGCGGGCGGGCGGCACGCCGCTGGAAACCTCCGATCCCGTGGCCGAGGTGCGGCGGTTCCTCGGCGCGCGCCGCAACAGCTTCCCTTTGCTCGACGACGCCGGAGAGCGCATCGCCCAGGCAGCCAAGGGGGAAGCCGGCATCGCGGGCTACTTGACGGACCGTCACGGCTTGCGGATCCGCCGCGTGCCGTCGGAGGTGATGGTGGGTTCGACCCGCCGGCTCGATCTCCACCGCAAGGAGATCCTGCTCGACGACGAGATCGATGGCGCCAGCCAGAACTTCCAACTGGCGCTGCAACTGGCCTATCTGGAGCTGGGCAAAGAGGTCGACACGATCCTGAACGAAGGGCATTTCGCGACCGATGCGGGCCGCCGGCTGTCGCGCCGTGCGCTCGCCTCCTACGCGGCGGCGGCGATGCTGATGCCCTATTCGGCCTTCGCCCGGGCGGTCGAGCAACGGCGCTACGATGTCGAGGCGCTGGGCCGCCAGTTCGGCGTCAGCTTCGAACAGACTGCGCATAGGCTCACGACCCTGCAGAAACCGGGGCAGGAGCGGGTGCCGTTCTTCTTCCTGCGCGTCGACGAGGCCGGGAACGTGTCGAAACGGCTGGACGGCGCGGGTTTTCCGTTTGCCCGCCACGGCGGCGGCTGCCCGCTATGGAATGTGCATCAGGTCTTCCGCACGCCGCGCCAGATCGTGACCCAATGGCTGGAACTGCCGGACGGGCAGCGCTTCTTCTCGATCGCCCGCACCGTGACGGCCGGCGGCGGCGGCTTCAACCGCCCCCGCGTCGACCGCGCCGTCGCCCTGGCCTGCGCGGCCGAACATGCCGACAAGTTGATCTATACCCAGGGCCAGACCGTGCCAGGGGCGGGGGAGGCGACGCCGATCGGTATCAACTGTCATGTCTGCCAACGGGCCGAATGCACCGCCCGCTCCGCCCCGCCGATCGGCCGCCAGATACTGCCGGACGAGGTCCGCCGCACCAGCGCGCCGTTCGGGTTTTCCGATAGCTGACGAGGCTAAGGCCTGTCAGGTCGCGCCGAGGAAGCGCTCCAGCTTGCCCAGGGTCTGATAGCCGAACTCCACGGCGCCGAAAGCGATTCCCGCTTCGCGCTGTTCCTTGGTCGGGTGAAGCTGGCGCATGGTCAGGACGGTTTTCCCGTCACTCTGTGCGTCGAACGTCACAATCACATAAAAGCGGCCGGGATCTTCGTCCTTGTCGGAGCCGTGCTCGATCTCGATCAGCCGCGGCGCGTCCATCCGCAGGAACACCATGCGGTTGTCCCACACCGTGCCGTCGGGCCCCGTATAGATGAAGCGCCAGCGCCCGCCGGGGCGGATGTCGCATTCCAGTGTTTCCACCTTGAATCCGTCGGGCCCGAACCACTGCCCGATCTGCGCCGGATCGGTCCATGCCTGGAAGACGCGCTCGCGCGGCGCGGCGATCACACGGCTCAGCACGATCTCGCGATCGAGCGCCCAGGTTCTGCGGGGGTCAGCGTTCATGGTCGTCACCTTTCGTCTCTGTTGCTGCTAGGAATCGTTCCAGACGGTCGAAGCGCGCCTCCCAGGCGGCGCGAGTGTGGTCGAACCAGCGGGCGGTCTCGGCGAGACGCTCGACATTCAGCCGGCACGGACGCTTCTGCCCGTCGCGTTCGCGCGCGATCAGGCCGGCGTGTTCCAGCACCTTCAGGTGCTGCGACACGGCCGGCAGGCTCATGGCGAAGGGCGCGGCAATCTCCTGCACCGTCAGGTCGCCCTGGCTCGCCAGGCGGCTCAGGATGGCCAGCCGCGTCGGGTCGCCAAGCGCCGCAAATGTCTGCGTAAGAGATTGAGAAGCCTGCACGTTTCCAGATCACATATATTTAAGTAACTACTTAAATATGATGACTCGGGCTGTCCGTCAAGAAAAAAGGCCGCATCCATGAAGGAACGCGGCCCTTTAATCGCGATTAGCGAAGTGGGAGGGGACTACTCCGGCGCCTGGCCCTTATAGACCGCGTCCATCGCCTTCTGGCCGTACATCTGGGTGACCAGGTCCGTCATGTCAGGGTTGCGGCGCAGCTCGTGGCCGCCGTCGACGGCGAAGCTTTGGCCGGTGATCCAGGACGAATCCGGCCCGGCCAGGAAGCGCACCGCCTTGGCGATGTCTTCCGGTTCGCCGCCGCATTTGCCCAGCGGCGTCTGCTCGGTATAGCGGTTGAGGAAAGTGTCCTGTTCGAACATCATGCCGGACGCGTCGGTCCGGGTCAGGCCTGGGCGCACCGCGTTGACGCGGATATTGGCGCTGCCCAGCTCTTCCGCCGCGGCGCGGACCAGCCCTTCCAGCCCGCTCTTGCCGGCGTGATAGGCCGACAGATAGCGGAACGGCATCTTGCCGACATTGGACGAGATGCAGACGATCGAGCCGCCTTCCTTCATCATTGGCGCGCCGTAGCGCATGGCGATGAAAGCGCTGGTGATGCAGAAATCCAGCGTCTCGCGCATGGTTTCGACATCCAGCATCAGGAACGGCTTGAACGGGCCGCCGCCGACCAGCGGCACGATCACGTCCAGCCGGTTGCGGAGCGCAAAGGCCTTGTCCAGCCCGGCCTTCACGGCGTCGACATTGGTGGCGTCGCCGGCATGGATCGCGACCAGCGCACCCGGGACCTCGGCCTCGATCTCGGCCTTCACCTTGGCCAGTGCATCCTCGCGCCGGCTCATGATCAGGATCGCGGCGCCGTCCTTGGCCAACAGCTTGGCGCTGGCCGAGCCGATGGCACCCGAGCCGCCGGTGATGCACGCGGTTTTTCCTGCCAAAGGCTGCGACATGATGATTTCCCCTGAGGATCGGCGTGGATGCCGTGGACGGTTGAGGCGCGCATAGCGCCACCGGGTAGCCGGGGCGTCAAGGTACGACGTCATTGCCAGGAGCGTCGGCGACGAAGCAATCAGGAGCTACCCGGGCGGCGTCTGGGCAAAAGACTCCGGGTTCCTTCGATACGCTCGCAATGCCGAACGTGTTTGAGCATAATTCCGTAAATGCCGGACCCTGACTGTCCGGAATATTGAAGCAGGGAATTGCATAGGACGCTGCGATGCTGAGTCCGTTGACGTGGGTTATAACCGGAGTGGCGTACTATATCGCGCGCCGGTATCCGCTTTGGATTCGGCTTTTGGCATGTGCGGGCGCCACCTTGCCCTACACGATGGTCGCAAATGCGCTCGACGAGCGGGAGGCCGAGCAACAGGGGCGGATGTTGTCCACTTCGGGGTTAGCGTCGACCTATGTCGCCGGCGTAGCCTGCGGGGTGCTCTGCGGGCTTGTATTCTGTGGCGTCGGCAAGCTGTTTGGACTTGCTCGGGCGAGGTTGGGAGGGTCCGGCGCCGGGCTCTGATGGCACTCCCCCCCACTTTAGGCCGGTTCGGCCAAAGGCTCATAGAACGCGGCGTCGAAGCCGGCTGCCAGGCGGGCCGCGTCGTTGAACGGCCGTTTCAACAGACTGCGATAGTGCCGGCGCACAAGGTCGTGCCATTCCGTGATCGGCGCGAGATCGCGCTGGCGGCAGATGTCCTCGAACCAGCGCCGGCCGATTTCCACATGGCCGATCTCGTCGCGATAGACGATGCGCAGCACATCGGCGCTTGCATGGTCGCCCGCCCGCGACAGGTTCTCGATCATCGGCAGGGTGACGTCGAGCCCGCGCGCCTCCATCACCATCGGCACCACCGCAAGTCGGGCTAAAAGATCGTGCGCGGTCGTCTCTGCCGTCTCCCATAGCCCGTCATGGGCCGGCAGGTCGCCGTAGGCCGCGCCGTATTCGGCGAGCCGCGCGGCCAGCAGGCCGTGATGTGTCGCCTCCTCATCGGCGACGCGCACCCAGTCGTCGTAGTAGCCGTCGCCGGGGGCCTCGAACCGGGCGATCAGGTCCCACGCCAGGTCGACGGCATTGAGCTCGATATGGGCGACGGCATGCAGCAGCGCGATGCGGCTGGCCTCCGCGCCGGCCTTCCGCCGCCGCGGCATGTCGCGCGGCGGCAGCAACTGGGGACGTTCAGGCCGGGCCGGTCGGTCGGGCGGCCTAATCGGCTCGCCGACCCGCAGGGTGCCAGCGCGCCAAGCCTCGGCCACCGCGTGGCTGAACGCGATTTTCCGGGCAGGGTCGGCACAGCGCAGGATGCCGACCGCACCCTCGATCAGACTTGTGGGTATCAGTGCTCGCAAACTTTCATCTCAGGCGTTGAGAGCCCATGGATTCCGAGTTCCTCGGGAACTTATCATGCCGCATGCGGTTGGAGAGGCATCCCTTTTTCGAGGAACCTTATTATGAAGACATACTTCACCGGGCTGGCGGTCGCCCTGACTTTGACCGCAGGCGCCGCTTCGATCCCAGCTCAGGCCGCGTCCGAACCCGCGGAGCTGCTGCGCGACGCCAACGTGACGGTCAACAACCTGAAACACGACCCGTCCTTCAATACCGCACGCGGCATGATCCAGAATGCACGCGCCGTTTACATCGTGCCCAAGCTCATCAAAGGCGGCTTTATCTTCGGCGCCGAAGGCGGCGACGGCGTGCTGCTTGTCCGCAACGGCCACAGCTGGAGCGAGCCCAAGTTCTACGGCATGGGGTCCGCGTCCTTCGGCCTTCAGGCTGGGCTTGAACAGGCCCAGCTGGTGTTCATCATCAACAGCGATGCCGCCCTGAAGGGTATCGAAAGCGGCAACTTCAAGATCGGCGGGAACGCAGGGATCACCCTCGTCACGCTGTCGGGCGGCGCGGAGGGCGCCACCACGGTCAAGGGCGGCGACATCGTGGTGTGGACCTCGGCCACCGGCGCCTATGGGGGCCTGACCTTCAACGGTTCGGTGATCTCGCCGGACAATGACGAGAACGCCAAGCCGCTGCCGGTCGCGGACGCCGCCGCGCTGCGCAAGAACCTGTCGACGGTCTGGTAAGCTTCGACCGGACCGGTCTTAGGCTACGGGCGGCTCTCCGGTGATCTGGAGGGCCGCCTTTGTCTACCCCGCCGTCCCCCACATGCCCTGGATCTCCTCCAGCGACTTCTGCTTGGTCTCCGGCACCGCGCGATAGACCCAGATCCAGCCGACGACGCAGAAGAAGGTGAACAGGAAGAAGGTCAGCGAGCTGCCGATGGCGTCGACCAGCGACAGGAAGAACTGGCTGACGATATAGGCCGAGCCCCAGTTGACGGCGGTCGCCAGCGCCACGCCGCGGCCGCGCACGCGGGCCGGGAAGATCTCGTTGATCACCGTCCACACCACGGGTCCCAGCGAGAAGGCGAAGCTGGTGATGAAGACCACCAGGGCGGCGACGGTCACGATCCCGGCCGTCGTCGGGCCACTCGAGGCCGCGCCAGCGTCCGGCCCGATATAGCGGAAGGCCACGCCGACCACGGCCAGGCTGACGCCCATGCCGATCAGGCCCGCCAGCAGTAGCAGGCGGCGGCCCATCCGGTCGATGAAGGCGATGGCGATCAGCGTCGCCGCGACATTGACGCCGCCGATCGCCCAGGTCGTCACCGTCGCTCGCGCCTCTTCGGTCGCGAAACCGGCCGAGGCGAAGATCTGGTTGGCGTAATAGATGATCGCGTTGATGCCCGTGATCTGCTGGAAGATCGCCAGGCCCAGCGCCACCACCAGCGGCCTGCGCCACTGATGGGCGAAAATCTCGCTCCAGGGCGCGGCCTCCTTCTCCTTCAGCAGCGCGGCGTCGATCTCGTTCAACTGCGTTTCGAAGTCGATGCCCGGTTCCACCTTGTGCAGCACGGCCGTGGCGTCGGCCCGGCGGCGCTTCAGCATCAGCCAGCGTGGCGATTCCGGCGCGGCCAGCGCAATCAGGAAGAGCGCAATGCCCGGGAAAGCTGCCGCACCCAGCATCAGCCGCCAGTTGCCCTCGGCCGACAGGCTGCCGTTCACCAGATAGGCCAGGAAGATGCCGATGGTGATCGCCAGCTGATAGCTGGAGATGAAGCGCCCGCGCACCCGCGCCGGCGCCAGCTCGGCGGCATAGAGCGGGGCGGCGACGGCGGCGACACCGACGGCTGCGCCGACCACGAAGCGGCCCGCCACCAGAATGTCCGGGCTTGGCGCCGCCCACTGCGCGACCGCACCCAGCGCGAACAGCCCCCCGGCGAAGAGCAGCGTCTGCTTGCGGCCCAGCCAGTCGCCCAGCTGCCCGGCGACCAACGAGCCGACCAGCGCGCCCAGTGTCACCCAACTGGTCACCACCTGGACCATGAAGGTCGACAGCGAGAAAGCGGATTTGATGCCGGCCAGCGCGCCGGAGATCACGCCCTGGTCATAGCCGAACAGGCCGCCGGCGAAGATCACCACGGCCAGCACGACGAGCAGCCACCTGGTCATCGGCTCTGCGGTCGCGGGCGCGGCGTTTGCTGTTTGTGTCATTATGCTTCCCCTGCGCGTTCGTTTTTAGAAATCGATATAGGCGCGGAACCCGAACACCGGCGCGTCCTGGATGTTGGACTGCGCGTTCGGCCGGATGATGTATTGGAAGTCCGGCATGAAGGTCAGCCCGTCCGAGACATGGACCAGGTAGTTGGCTTCCACGAACATCTCGTTGGACTGGATTCCGGTCGCGCCGTTGGAAAAGGGCAGCCCGTGGGCCTGCTGGATCGCCTGTACCTTGGCCAGCCGGTCGCTGGCCGTGACATAGGAGAACAGGATGCCGAACTGGTCTTGCGGCCGGGCGGCCCAGAAGCCCTTGTCGATCACGCCGACGATATACTGGTCGGCATAGACCGTGTTGTTGGGGTCGTTCAGGATATAGCCGGCCAGCGCGACGACGCCGTTGTCGTTCCCGTCGCCGTTGCGGAACAGCATCTGGTCCGCCAACGCCCAGAACTGCGTGTTGCCGGTATGCGTGCCGGTGCCGTAGCCGGGCAGGCCGGCCTCGCCCAGCGCGTTGCTGAAGGCCTTGTAGGTCCCGGAACTGTCATAGCCGAAGCCCAGCCTGTAATGGCCGAGCATTTCGTCGGCGCCGAACTTCGGCTCCCAGGCGATCTCGATGGGAAGGTACACGCCGCTGTCCTGCGAGCTGTCGAATTTGAAGCCGCTGCGGAAGTTCGCGTAGGAATACATCCCCTGGTTCACTTCATAGATGCCGGCGGTGACCAGGAAATCGGGAACCGGGCGGCCCTTGACCCGAAGCCCCCAGGCGGCATCCGGGTAGGCGCTGTGGCCGATGTCGCCGCCGGGCAGCGCCTTGGGGTCGCCGCACAGGCCGTTATTCATGAAGGCGCAATAAAGCGGCGACGATCCGAAATCGTTCTCCACGTTCATGCGGCCGATAGCGACGTCCAGCCGCCCGTCCATCATCGTCTCCTGGGCATAGATCGAGACGAGATGGAGCAAGACGTTGCCGCCCGAGCCATAGATTTCCTGCACCGGCAGCAGGTTGTCGCCGAATGCCCGGCTGGTGTTCGTGCCGGAGCGGTTGACGATGGTCAGGTGGGTCGACAGGCCGGTGACGTCGGCAAGACGCTCCCAGTTGATATCGAGGTTGAAACCCACCTGGTTCGCAAAGGACGAGGCTTCATGCGTGCCGCCACTGACATTGGCGGCGAACTCGGTCACCGCGTCGATCTTGAGCCCGATGCCCTGGCGGACCAGATCGTCCTGCAGCCCGCCCCAGTTGCCGAAGACGCGCTCGGCCGCCGGCGCGTCGATCGCCTGGGTCGGGGGCAGGGTGGCAGGGTCGATGGCCTGCTGCGCGGCGGCTTCGCCTGCGGCGAGCAATGCCACGCTGCACAGGCAGAGATATCTGGACAACACCTTCATCAGATCAAGCTCCAGCCGGGCGCGCTGAATCGGCGCCGGCAATTGGTTCCCCATAACACACTGTTTTTCCGGCAATCACATTACCAGAGTGTCGTTAAGGTGGGATAGCCGGACCCGTACTTGCTAGCGCCGACTTACGGTTCTTGTTCAAACGACGCTCAAGAGCGTCTCCGCCCGTGCTTTGAGCACATCTGTCCCTGTGTTTGCCGCCGGGTGCGCGGTAAGCTGCTGCAAAAGATAACCGCGGTAGGGGAGGCAGGCATGCCGGATTCGGGCGATCGTCGCGAGGGCTGGGCTCTGAAGGGGCGGCCGGAATGGGTTTCGGAAACAAACCGGCTGGCGCAGTTCCTGGACATGAATGCGGTCGTGCCGCTGGACGAGGCCTCGCTGCTCGACCATGCGCGGCGCAACACCGGCCTCGACGATTTCGGTGAGGATGGCTGGCGCGAGCATTTCCGCTACCTGCTGAAGGTGATCGAGGACGAGGCGCAGCTGAACTTCATCGGCCGCGTGCTGACCCGCTCGGACATGCTGACCTATCTCGAAGCCCGGCTGCGCGTCACCGACGCCTACAGGCAGCATCCCGAGATCGAGGACGAAGTCATCACCGAGCCGGTCTTCATCCTGGGCTTCGGCCGGTCCGGCACCACCATCCTGCACGAGACGCTGTCGCAGGACCCGCAATTCCGCTCGGTCCGCCGCTGGGAGGGGCTGTTCCCGTGCCCGCCGCCGGAGGCCGCGACCTACGAGACGGACCCGCGCATCGCCAAGGCGCAGGGGCGGGTCGATTTCGTGCACGGCATCTCGCCGGACTGGGCCTCTATGCATGCCTGGGGCGGCGACATTCCGGTCGAGGATATCGAGTTCACCTATTCCGCCTTCTTCTCCGAGGTCTGGCAGCTCGGCTTCCAGATCCCGAGCTGGGAGAAATATTTCGCATCGCAATCGCCCGACCTGCATTTCGCCTGGCACAAGCGCTTGCTGAAACTGCTGCAGTGGAAGCACCGGAAACCGCATTGGCTGTTCAAGAATCCCACCCATATGCCGCGCATCCCCGCGTTGCTGAAGGCCTATCCCGACGCCAAGATCGTCCTGCCGCACCGCGATCCGGTGACCACGGCGGATTCGGTGATCAATGTCGGCGGCGTGATCTTCTCGTGGCGAACCGACAGCATCTATGGCGAGAACAAGACCGGCGACGAGTGGCTGGACGTGCAGTCCCGCGTGAAGATGTGGGACGACGTGATGGACTGGATCGACAGCGGCCTGATGCGGCCCGGCTTCTACGGCAACATCATCTATAACGAGTTCATGGACGACGCGATGGGCGCCATCCGCAAGCTCTACGCCGAGTTGCGCCTGCCGCTGACAGACGAGGCGGCCCAGCGGATGAGCACCTTCCTTGAGGCCCGCCACCAGGGCTCGCACGGCAACAAGAACGCCTACCAAAAATCCGCCGCCGAGGACCCGCGCACCATTGCCGAACGCAAGGCCTATAAGCGCTATCAGGAGCGCTTCGGGGTGCCGAACGACATGTGACGCTTCGCTCGCAATGACGGCCAATTCGCGTTACCAAGAAACCAAGACGTTGGGGAGGAAGGCATGGGCGCGGAATTCGATATCGTCATTCGCGGCGGCACGGTCATCGACGGGTCCGGCGGTGCGCCTTATGCGGCCGATGTCGCGATCAAGGAGGGCAAGATCGCCGCTGTCGGCACGGTCGCGGGCCAGGGCGCCGAGGAGATCGACGCCGCCGGAAAAATTATCACCCCCGGCTTCGTCGACATCCACACGCATTACGACGGCCAGGTCACCTGGGAGAACCGGTTGGCGCCGTCCTCGCTGCACGGCGTCACCACGGTCCTGATGGGCAATTGCGGCGTCGGCTTCGCGCCCTGCAAGCCGGAGCATCGGGCGATGCTGGTCAAGGTGATGGAGGGCGTGGAGGACATCCCGGAGGTCGTGATGACCGAGGGCGTGCCGTGGAACTGGGAGAGCTTCCCCGACTATCTCGACGCGCTCGACAAGCGCCATGCCGATATCGATTTCGCCGCGCAGATCGCCCACGGCCCGGTGCGCGTCCATGTCATGGGACAGCGCGGCGCCGACCGCGAGCCGCCGACCGAGGCCGACATGGCGGAGATGAGCCGCATCGTCGCCGAGGCGGTCAGAGCCGGCGCCATCGGCGTCACCACCTCCCGCTCCATGGCGCACCGCGCCGTCGACGGCACGCTAGCCCCGACCGTGACGTCCGAGGAGCAGGAGCTGCTGGCCCTGGCCGAGGGTCTGCGCCAGGCCGGCGGTGGCGTGTTCCAGATCATCCCCGGCGTCCACGAGGGGCGCGACCCGGTCGTCGAGATGGCGATGATGCGCCGTCTGATCGAACGTTCCGGCCGGCCGCTCTCCTTCTCGCTGATGCAGACCGGGCAGGTCGCCGACGCCATGCCGCTGACGCTGGAGCTGCTCAGCCAGGCGACGGCGGACGGCGTGCCGATCAAGGCCCAGGTCTTCCCGCGCGGCGTCGGCGTCATGCTCGGGCTCGACCTGTCGTTCCATCCCTTCCGCTTCAACCCCAGCTATCGCGCCATCGAAAACCTGCCATTGCCTGAGCGGGTCCAGGCGATGCGCGACCCCGAACTCAGGGCCCGCCTGCTGGCGGAAAAGCCGGAGCACGAGAACCCGATCCACGTCTGGTTCGCATCCCAAGACGTGGATATGTATCCGCTGGGCGACCCGCCGGATTACGAGCCCAGCCCCGAGGACAAGGTCGGCGCCCGCGCCGCGCGTGCCGGCGTCACCCCGCGCGAATTCATCTACGACCTGATGCTGCAATCGGACGGCAAGGCGATCTTCCTGCTGCCCGCCGCAAATTTCGTCGGCAACACGCTGGAGCCGGTGCGCGCGATGATCGAGCATCCCGACGCGCTGATCGCGCTCGGCGACGGCGGCGCGCATTACGGCATGATCTGCGATTCCAGCTTCCCCACGACGCTGCTCGCCTACTGGACCCGCGACCGCGCCAAGGGCCCGCGCCTGGCGCTGCCGCGCGCGGTCAACGCGCTCACCCGCGCCAACGCGCTGGCCGTCGGCCTGAACGACCGCGGCCTGATCGCGCCGGGCATGAAGGCCGACATCAATGTCATCGACTATGACCGGCTGACGCTCCACCCGCCCCACGTCGTCGCCGACCTGCCGGCCGGCGGCAAGCGCATGATCCAGGACGCGGACGGTTACGACGTGACGATCGTCAGCGGGGTGGTGACCTATCGCGCGGGCGTGCCGACGGGGGCGCTGCCGGGGCGGCTGGTCAGGGGTGGGGCGCAGGCGGCCGGATAGCGGCCGGCCTAAGACCGGCCGTTACAATCGGCGGCGACTGCCGTTCAGGCGGTGTCGCTGGAGAAGACAACGGACAGATTGTTGGCGGGCATTTCGATTATCTCGCGGAGACGCAGTCCGCAGGCCGCACCCACGCGTTCAAGATCTGCGATATCGCGCACACCCCAGGACGGATTGCGCGCCTTGAGCGACGTATCGAAAGCGGCGTTCGAGGGGGCGTTATGCACACCGTCGCGCATGAAGGGGCCGTAGAGAACGAGAAGCCCGCCGGCGCGGAGCAAACGGCCGGCGCCGGCAAACAATCCCAAACTTGCCGCCCATGGCGCGATATGAATCATGTTGAGCGACACGATGGCGTCGAACGGCGCCTTGTGCTCGACGCCCCACAGGCTCGCGGACACGTCGATATCCAGCGGAGCCGGTACATTCTTCAGCCCCGCAAATGCGATCCAGCCGGCGGTGCTGGCGCGCGCGTCTGCGTCCGGATCGCTCGGCTGCCAGGTGAGGTCGGGCATCGCTTGCGCGAAACACACGGCGTGCTCGCCGGTCCCGCAGCCGATCTCCAACACAGCGCCATGCGTGGGAAGCACATGTTTCAGGACTGCAAGGATCGGCGCCGAATTGCGTGCGGCCGAAGGCGAGAACATGCGCCGGTCGGCTCTGACGCCGCGCTGTTCCAGCGCAACGGGCGGGCGCTTGTCATTCGCATCTGGCATGGGCCGTGAAATCCTCCGGGAGGGTGTTTCCCGCTTACAGCGGAAAATGAGGGAACCGGACCTCGGAGATTCGGTCGGGAAGGGGACAGAGCGGTCAATCAACAAATCT
Source organism: Alphaproteobacteria bacterium (assembly GCA_035493715.1). Classification (GTDB taxonomy): domain Bacteria; phylum Pseudomonadota; class Alphaproteobacteria; order BOG-932; family Roseiterribacteraceae; genus BOG-932. The sequence continues at coordinate 18,321 of DATJHU010000093.1, forward strand.
CAAGATCGTCTCCCGCCGGCCGCTCCGGGCTGCTAAACGACCGAGACGCCTCTGCTGAGTGGCGCCACCGTCGGCAAAGTGGCACCTTACGAAAACGCGGCACGTGCCGACTCGCCCCGGAACACGCACACACGACGGAATCTGGATGCCGGTTCGTGAACAATTGCAGGCCGATCCGACTTGATCGCCTGACGCCGACGACCGCCGAACCCAATGCGCGACAAACGCAGATTCAAGGCAGCCATTCATGTGCTTCTCGTCAACGGCGAGCTTTATTGCAGCCGGCGTGACCTTCGCGGTCGGTGTGGCGACCCTGACCCGGGTCGACTCGTTGCGCGCCGCTCCGCTGGCCGCCATGCCGATGATCTTCGCCGCTCAGCAGGCCATCGAAGGCGCCTTGTGGCTCGATCTGTCGGCGTCGGCGGCGGGCGGCGGGCCGCCGGGCCTCAGTTTCGCGTTCCTGTTCTTCGCCTATGTTTTTTGGCCCGTCTACGTGCCTCTGGCCATATTGTCCCTCGAAACCGCCAAACGGTTTCGCCGGCTCCTGCTGATATGCGCCGCAACCGGGCTCGGTGTCGGCGCCCACCTGTTCTGGTGGATGCTGACGCACCCGTACGGCGCTTCGATCCAGTCGCACCATATCGTCTATGAAACCGGATACCACGCCAGCGCCCCCATCGCCGTGGCATATCTTGCCGCGACGGGATTGCCGCTCGTCCTGTCCTCCCACCGTTGGGTTTTGTGGCTCGGCGCCCTGATCCTCACGGGCTCTGTCGTGGCTTTCATTTTCTATTGGGAGGCCTTCGTCTCGGTCTGGTGTTTTTTCGCCGCGGCCACGAGCGCGGGAATTCTCGCCCACTTCCAACGGGTTCGCAGTTCAAGGCTCAGATTCGTACGCCGCTTCAGCCTGGGGTGATTGCCGGTTATCGGTATCGCCCCTGTATTCCGCGACGGCAGGTCACCTTCGGCCTCTGAATGGATATCCACCCCCGGCCGGCCGCGCGGCGGGGCAATCCGATCCCAGATAACCCGGCAAAAAAGGAATGAAGAATGAAGGCCATGATCGTACCGGCGCTGGTTGCGCTGGTCGCCCTCGGTCCTGCCTCCACCGTTCATGCCGAAGGCCGTCCCACGGCGGTATTCACATGTTCGATCGGCAAGAAGACGGTTTCCGTAACGCAGGCCGACGGCCGGCTCACCTATCGCTACGGAACCGGCGGCAACGACGAGATGTCGATCGTCGGCACCCCAGCCTCGGGAAACGTCTTCCAGATGACCCAGCGGTTCGCCGGTATGGAATACCAGCTGCGGTTCAAGAACGGCGACTACAGCTACATCGTCTATAACAACGAGGGCAGCGGCCGCGTGGGCGCCGCGGCGACTTCGGGCCTCGTGATCATGCAGGGCACGAAACAAATCTCCGACCGACCCTGCGCGCGATACACGGAGTTCGCGGTCTCCCTCGACTCCCTCGGAGTTCCGGAGGATACAGACGCCTATTCTGCGATGTAGGTGGAGTGCCGGGGAGCGGAGGTCACAGCCGATTGCGAACTTCGCGCCGTGGGGTCGCAGAGCCCACATGGACATTGCTTGACAATAAACCGAACGGGCCATTAGGTGACGCCATGGTTTTCCAGGCGCGCAGGATTCGGCAGACGGGAAGGCGGCTTATAGCGGCTTTTCTCGTTATCGCTGTGATCGTGGGCGGGCTGGATCTCCATTGCAGTGAGGCGTTTGCCCTTACGCACGATACCGGCATCGCTGGCGTCAACGTCACTGCGGATCACGATACGTCTCCCGCTTCCGAAAAACTGGCGGTCGCCGATCACCATTGTCATGGCTGCGCCGTGGCGATTGCGATCGATGGTGACCATGGGACGGACGCCCGCACACCGGCCCGCCCGGTCGAGGGGGCGTTGCGCGTCCTGCTCGGCGTCCATCCGGCGTCGCCCATACGACCTCCAAGGACTGCGATCGCGATCGCCTAGTCTGCCGCCAATCTCGAATTTGGCGGTCTCGCCATTTTTCCGAGTTGGATCATGTCATCTCACCTATCGCTCGTCCGCGCTTCCGCGGGGGTGGCCGGCGACGCCCGGCCCCCGGCTGCGTCCGCATCTCCTCGTCCGCTCACCCGCACCGCGTGGCGGCGGTTTGTCTTGTCCGCCATGGCCTTGCTGTTTTCCGCCGGCACCCTGTCGGCCGCCCCCATGGCGGAAATTGGCCCGAAGGTTGATATCGATCTGCGGCAGGCGCTCGAATGGGCTCTTGAGCGCGACCCCGGCCTGAAGGCCGGCGCCCATGAAATCGAGGCGGCCGACGGCCGGTCGATCCAGGCCGGGCTGTCCCCGAATCCCACGGTCGGCATCGAGGTCGAGGACTCCCTCGGGACCGGCGGTTACCGGGGGTTCCGCCGAACGCAGACCACCCTGCAGATCAGCCAGCTTTTCGAACTTGGCGGAAAACGCGACCGCCGCGTCGAGGCGGCGAACGCCGCGCGCGATGTGGTGCGGTCGGATCAGGAGGTGCGACGGCTCGACGTGCTGGCCAAAACGGCGGAAGCCTATGTCGGCGTGCTTGGCGCTCAAAAGCGCTTGGCGATCGCGCAGGAACGTCTGAAACGCACCTCGGCGCTTATTCCGGCTTTGCGTAAGCGCGTGGAAACCGGCGCCTCCGCCAGGGTCGAAATCACCCGCGGCGAAGTCGCGGCGGATCTCGCTCGCATCGATGTCGACCGCGCCAAGCTCGGTCTCGAAACGGCGCGTCGGGTGCTCGCCGCTCAATGGGGCAGTACGATGCCTGATTACCGGAACGCCCTCGGCGACCTGGAAACGGCGATCGCACCGCCCCCGATACAGCGGCTTATCGACCGGCTTGACGATAATCCACGCCTTGCGCGCTGGAAGACCCTGCGCGGCGCCCGCGAAGCGGACCTGCAAGTGCAACGGTCGTTGGCGACGCCCGATGTCACTGTGGGCGTTGGTCCCCGCCGCTATTCGGAATCGAACGATACCGGGGTCGTTTTCAGTGTCTCGATCCCCATCCCGGTCAACAACCGCAATCAGGGCAGCATCATCGAAGCCCGTGAGGAGCTGGAGAAAACCGGCGACGAGGCCAGCGCGGCGCGGCTCGACCTCTACCGCGATGTAAGCGCGGCTTACGGCGAGCTCGCATCCGCCTGGTCCGAGATCGACCAGCTGCGCAACGCGGTGCTGCCGGCCTCGCGGGCCGCCCTCAAGGGAGTGCAATCGGGATACGGCGAAGGTCGCTTCGGGGTGATCGACCTGCTCGACGCGCAGGGCACGCTGAGCGACGCCGAAGCCCGCTATGGCGAGGCGCTCGTCAGCTACCACGCCGCGGTTGCCAGGATCGAAGGACTGAATGCAGGGCCGATCGACGCCTTGCCGTCCTCCAAGACCACCATTCATTGAGGTTCGCCATGCCACGTCCACGTATCCTGATCTTCACTCTCGTCATCCTCCTGCTTGCGGCGACGGGCTGGTTTCTCTGGCGGCCGTCCGATGCCGGCGAGGCCGAAGCCAAAAACAATGTGCCGGAGCTTGCGGCGGAACCGGGCGATGCAACCCACGTCGAAATGGCGAACGAGACGGTCGCAAGGGCTGGGATAGCGATCGCGGTTGCGGGGCCCGCCACGCTCCGCGACCGTCTCACGCTGAACGGCCGGATCGGGGCCAATGAGGACCAACTCGTCCACCTGCAGCCCCGGTTTGCCGGCATCGTGCGGTCGATCGACAAGCGCCTCGGCGATAAGGTCGCCAAAGGCGATCTGGTGGCGACAATCGAAAGCAACCAAAGCCTGAGCACGTACCAGGTACGTGCTCCGCTGGCCGGTACGATCATCGAAAAGGATGTCGCGCTAGGCCAGAACATCGGTGACCAGGTCACCATGTTCGTGGTCGCGAACCTCGCGGACGTCTGGGTCGATTTCAGTGTGTACCGTCAGGATTTCCTGCGGGTCCATGTCGGCCAACCGGTAACCATCACGCTGGGCGGTGGGCTGGGATCTGCGCAAAGCACGATCTCGTACCTGTCGCCGATCGGCGCCAACGACACGCAGACGATGCTTGCCCGTGCCGTGGTCGGCAATGCGGGCGGCACGCTGCGGCCCGGCCTGTTCGTCACCGGCGAAGTGGCCCTCGATGAGGTGCAAGTTCCCCTCACGGTCGAAACCAAAGCCCTTCAGACGATCGACGGTAACCCGGCGATCTTCGTACGCGAAGGCAACCGTTTTGAATTGCGGAAGATCACGACCGGCCGCAGCGACCGCGAGCGGACAGAAATCCTGTCCGGCCTCAAAGCCGGCGAGTCCTACGCCACCGCCAACAGCTTCGTCATCAAAGCCGAACTCGGCAAATCCTCGGTCGAGGAGGAATAACCGTGATCAGCGCCATCCTTCGATTTTCCATCGCGCAACGCTGGCTCGTCCTGCTGGCCGTGCTCGCGATCGGTGTCCTTGGCGTCTATAACTACACCCGGCTACCGATCGACGCCGTGCCGGACATCACCAACGTCCAGGTCCAGATCAACACAAGCGCACCGGGATATTCGCCCCTGGAGGCGGAACAGCGAATCACCTTCCCGGTAGAAACGGCCATGGGCGGTTTGCCCAAGCTCGACTACACGCGCTCGATCTCCCGCTATGGGCTTTCTCAGGTCACCGTCGCCTTTCAGGACGGCACGGACATTTACTTTGCCCGCCAGCTCATCGGCGAGCGGTTGCAACAGGTTCGCGACCAGCTGCCGGCGGGCGTCGAAGTCGAGATGGGGCCGGTCTCAACCGGCCTCGGCGAAATTTTCATGTACACGGTCGACGCCAAGCGCGGCGCGAAGATGCCCGACGGCACGGCGCCGACGCCGACCGACCTGCGTACCCTGCAGGATTGGGTGGTGAAGCCCCAGCTGCGCACGGTATCCGGCGTTGTCGAGGTCAACACGATCGGCGGTTTCGCCAAGCAGTTTCATGTCGTTCCGCATCCAGACCGCCTGGTGGCCTACGGCATGGGCTTTCGCACGATCATGGAGGCGCTGGCCGCCAACAACGCCAATGTCGGCGCCGGCTATATCGAGCGCAACGGCGAGCAGTATCTGGTGCGCGCGCCCGGTCAGGTCGCCTCCATCGACGAGATCCGCGACATCGTCGTGGGCACTCATCACGGTGTTCCGGTCCGCATCGGCGAACTGGCGGATGTCACGATCGGCAAGGAACTGCGCACCGGCGCGGCGACGCTGAACGGCGAGGAGGTCGTGCTCGGCACGACCTTCATGCTTATCGGCGAAAACAGCCGTACCGTCTCGCAGCGCGTCGCCGCCAAAATGGCCGACATCGCCAAGACATTGCCGGGCTGGGCGGAGGTGCGGACGGTCTATGACCGCACAGCGCTGGTCGACCGCACCATCGCGACGGTGCAGAAGAATCTGGGCGAGGGCGCCGTGCTGGTCGTTGCGGTCCTGTTCGTGCTGCTCGGCAATCTGCGCGCGGCGCTGATCGTCGCGATGATCATCCCGTTGTCGATGCTCTTTACCATCACCGGCATGGTGCAGAACAAGGTCAGCGCCAACCTGATGAGCCTGGGGGCGCTCGACTTCGGCATCATCGTCGAAGGCACTGTGTTTATCGTTGAGAACTGCCTGCGCCTGCTGGCGGAAGCGCAACACAAGACCGGACGATTGCTCACGCGGAAGGAGCGGTTTGCCGTGGTGCTCGACGGCGCGCGCGAGGTTGCCAAGCCAAGCCTTTTCGGCTCGCTCATCATCATGGTGGTGTATTTGCCGATCCTGACGCTCACCGGCGTGGAAGGAAAAATGTTCATCCCCACGGCCTTCACGGTGCTGGTGGCCTTGCTGGGCGCGGTGGTTTTCTCGCTCACCTTCGTGCCGGCCGCGCTCGCCCTGTTCGTCTCGGGCAAGGTCTCCGAAAAGGAGAATCCCTTCGTCCGCGGAGCCAAGCGAATATACACGCCGCTGTTGGACGGTTCGCTGCGCCACCGCTACGCGGTCGTGGCGGCGGCTTTGGTGATCCTCGCAGGCAGCTTGGTCATGGGCAGCCGGATGGGCAGCGAGTTCATTCCCAGCCTTGACGAAGGCGATGTCGCCCTGCAGGCGATGCGCATTCCCGGCACCAGCCTTACGCAATCGCTGGAGATGCAAAAAGCGCTGGAGAAACGGATCAACGAAATCCCCGAGGTCAAGGAAGCCTTCGCGCGGGTCGGGACCGCGGAGGTTGCAACCGATCCCATGCCCCCCAGCATCTCGGACGGCTATGTGATGCTGAAGCCGCGCCGCGAATGGCCCGACCCGGAAAAGAGCAAGGCCACGCTTGTTGAGGAAATTGAAAAGGCAGCGAACGAAATCCCCGGCAGCAATTACGAATTGTCGCAACCGATCCAGTTGCGTTTCAACGAGTTGATTTCCGGCGTGCGCAGTGACATCGGAATCAAGATCTTCGGCGACGACCTCGATGCGCTGCTGAAACTGGGGAATGCGACCAGCGAAGCGTTGTCGAAGATCAAGGGGGCGGCCGACGTGAAGGTCGAGCAGCTTTCGGGCCTGCCGATGCTGACGTTGAACCTCAATCGCCCGGCACTCGCTCGTTACGGGTTAAGCGTCGCTGAAGTACAAGAGGTTGTCGAAACCGCCATCGGGGGCAAGGTTGCCGGCCAGGTGTTCGAGGGTGACCGCCGCTTCGACTTGGTGGTGCGTCTCCCCGACAAGCTTCGAGAGGATATCGCTGCGATCCGCGCAATCCCTGTACCGATCGAACGCGACAGCGGCATCCGGCCAAAATGGCAGCCGGCGGCGTATGCGCCGGCGTCGGAGGCGGGCGCGTTTATCCCTCTCGGCGAGGTGGCATCGGTCGACCTGACGCCTGGTCCCAATCAAATCAGCCGCGAGAACGGCAAACGCCGCATCGTCGTCAGCGCCAATGTGCGCGACCGTGACCTGGGCGGGTTCGTCGCCGAAGCGCAGCAGCGCATCGAGCGGGAGGTAAAGCTCCCCAGCGGCTATTGGATGTCGTGGGGTGGGCAATTCGAACAGCTCGTCTCGGCCTCGAACCGCTTGACGATTGTGGTGCCGATCGCGCTCGGCTTGATCCTGATCCTCCTGTTCATGAACTTCGGTTCGCTCCGCGATTCATTGCTGGTGTTCAGCGGCGTGCCGCTGGCGCTGACGGGCGGTATCGCGGCGCTTTACCTGCGCGACATCCCGCTTTCGATTTCGGCGGGCGTGGGTTTCATCGCGCTGTCCGGCGTCGCCGTACTCAACGGCCTGGTGATCATCGCCTTTATCAATCGGCTGCGCGGGGATGGCGTTGCGTTGGACGAGGCGATCCGGCGCGGGGCGCTGACCAAGCTGCGTCCGGTGCTGATGACCGCGCTCGTCGCGTCGCTTGGGTTCGTACCGATGGCGATTGCGACAGGGGCCGGGGCCGAAGTCCAGCGTCCGCTGGCTTCGGTGGTGATCGGCGGCATTATCTCGTCAACGTTCCTGACGCTGCTGGTGCTGCCGGCCCTATACCGCATCTTCAACAGGGAGGAATCCACACGCTCAGTACCTGCCGAAGACGTTATGTGAGCAATGGGTGGTAAGCGGCACTCACCGATGTGCCGCATGGAACAACCGACCCCGCAGCCGCGAACAGTGGCGCCGCCGTCGGCAAAGCGGCACCTGCCGCTTTAGAGCGCAGGATTCAATCGAAAAGTGCGTGCAATCCGATGCTTGTTCTGCATGCGGCGCGATCCATATCTTTTAGCGTCCGCGCCGCATCGCGGCAATGAAACCTGTAATCTGGAGGAGTGGAATGATCCGCAAAATCCTGCTCCCGCTGGGGGCAAAACTGAAAGAACTGGCGGGGCGCCCGAAGAAGCTGCTTGCCGGGGTTGCAACGCTCGTCTTGGCGGGCGGCCTCTTGGTTCCGTCTCCAGCGCAAGCGTGGTGGGGCCCGGGTTGGGGCTGGCACGCAGGCTGGGGGTGGCACGCCGGATGGGCGTGGCGCCCGGGCATTGTGATCGGCGTTCCGCCGGTCGCAGTGGCAGCCCCGGCCTATCCCGTGCCCGCCTATCGCTGGGTGCCGGCGCACTATACCTGGAACGGCTACTACATTCCCGGTCACTGGAGATATTAACCCGAAACCCGCCCTCCCGGCCGGACCGAGAGGGCGGGTTTCTTTTTTTGTCTCTCCCACGGGTCACGAAAAAGGGCAGGGTCATTTAACGCGCTGCAACTTGCTCTGGCGCGTAAATGACGCCGGCCCCTTTCTTTCATGCCTGGCAAATCACGCTCGTAACGCCGCAAGCGCCCGCGTAACGAAAAGGCGAACCTTCTCCGCTTCCTTCCGCCCGTCCGCATCTTCGACGCCGGAATTCACATCCACGCCCGCGGGACGCACGGCGGCAATCGCATCGGCGACGTTCCCAGGGTTGAGTCCGCCGGCGAGATAGACGGGCATCGGCGCGACGGCTTCGACGATGCGGCGGCTGATCGACCAATCGTGCGTCCGGCCGGTGCCGCCCAGCCGGTCGGCGGTCCGGGAATCGAGTACCAGCGCGTCAGCGATGCCCACATAGGCGCGGGCATCGGCCACTGCTTCCGGGCCCATCACATGCACCGCCTTGATCAGCGCGCGGCCGCGCGCCAGCGCAGCCAGCCGCGCGACCACCTCCGGCGGCACGTCGCCATGCACCTGGATGGAGCGTGCGCCGATGGCGTCGGCCAGGGCCGCGATCTCGGGGGCGTCCGTCAGGTGCGTAACCAGCACCGTGTCGGCATCGGCGGGCAGGCGGCGGATGATGTCGCGCGCCGTGCCGATATCGATCTTGTCCTCCGCCCTGTGCGTCAACCCCACGAGGAACCCCAGCGCCGTGGCCCCGCAATCGAGCGCCAGGCCGGCGTCGCCATAGGATTGCAGGCCGCAGATCTTGATGAATGGCACGGGCGGTGGGGCCTTCTCGACTTCGCAAAGATTTTAACGCTGAGGACCGCTGAGGGCGCTGAGAAATCAAGAGCTTCCTGCTTCTGCGCTCTCGGCGGTCCTCCACTCCGCTTGCGTTAAATCATTCTCTTTCAAACTGAGATATTACCCAATTCCCAATCGCACCCGAGAATGCCATTCTCGGATCAAAGACTGCAATTGGCTCGGGGGAACGGAAATGCTGCGTGACACCGCTATCGGACTTATCAGGCGTGCGATCACCATGGTCGAGACGGAGACGCCTGAGCTGGCGGCCGCGCATATGCAGGTGCCGCTGTCCTATTACCGCGACGAAACTCTGGCCGCGAAAGAGAAGGAATTGTTCGAGACCTCGCCTTTGGCGCTGGTCGCCTCCTGCGAGATCGCCAATCCGCACGATTATTTGGTGCGCAACGCGCTCGGCCGCTCGATCCTGCTGACGCGGGACGAGGACGGCGTCGCCCATGCCTTCCTGAATTATTGCCGCCATCGCGGCGCGGAGCCGGCCAAGGGCTGCGGCAATGCCCGCAAGTTCGCCTGCCCGTACCATGCCTGGGTCTATGACACGAAGGGGCGCCTGACCGGCATGCCATTGCGCTCGCGCTTTCGTGACCTGGACCTGTCGGCGCACGGGCTGGTCGAACTGCCCAGCGAGGAGCGGCACGGCTTCCTGTGGGCGGTCCTGACCCCCGACCACCCGATCGACGTCGCCGCCCATCTGGGTGCGCTGGACGCCGAGATCGCTTCGCTCGGCTGCGATCGCATGAGCTATTACAGCTCACTGGAGGAGGTGCAGCTGGAGACCGGGTGGAAATCGGTCGCCGAGGGGCTGCTGGAGGGCATCCACCTGCCGCATGTCCATCCCGACACGTTCGGCCTCAACCCCCAGGCCTGGGGTGTCGACCTCGCGCTGTCCGACCTGATCGGCCCGCATATCCGCTGGGCCATGCCTCTGTTCGGCAAGGAGGGCGTGGACCGCCTGCGCAACACGCCGGAAAGCGAATGGGAGCCGTCGAAGGAGATCGGCTGCATTTGGCTGATCTCGCCCGGCATGCTGCTCAGCCACGAGATGTACGGCATGATCTATGCCGATCTCACGCCGGGAACCAACACGGCGCAGTCGTTCCTGCGCTATGGCTGGATGAGCCCGGTCAAGGAAGCGCCCGAAGGCCTGCCCTCACCCGAACAACTCGCCGCCCGCGCCGCCAAGGGCGTTGCCCAAGACGCCCCCGTCTGGGAAGGCTGCGGCCGGGGCCTCGCGCGCGGCGGCCACGACTATGCGGTGATCGGCAAGAACGAGCGAGCGGTGCAGTTCTTCCACGAACGGCTGGCGCGGCAGGTGGGGTATAACGGGCTGAGGTATTCTTCTTAACCTCGCCCCAGAGGGGCGAGGAAAGTGTTCGTTCTCAGTAAACCCTAAAATGTCGTCTGGTAGTGGGCGATGGTGGCCACACTAGGTGTAATAGTTATAGGCATCGCTCGCGTGTTCGAGGACACCGGGGAACTTGGGATTGATCCGAAGAGCGAAGCCACTCGTGTGACGCTTGCCGTTCATCTCTCGATAACTCAGCCGTCCGATAAAAACATATTCTATCGCGGTTCCACTGCTATCGAGTTTCGTTGCAACGCCAACGTCTTGTGTCTCAAAATGCCGATTCGGCGGGAGAGAGCCAACCACACTAAGGTCACTAGATTCGGTATAATCGGGTGCGCGGGAAAATCTAGGGACATCACGTAATTGAGGTAGGCCCATCCTCCTTGGGTTACGAAGTCAGTGTCGAAGCTGCTTCACGAAGGAGGATGGACCATGGAGGAAGTTTACGC
>DATJHU010000094.1:0-14480 GCA_035493715.1 Alphaproteobacteria bacterium
GGTCGAAACAGAGGTCGCGCAAATAGGTGCGGATCTTGATCGCGTTCATATCGCCCGCCTTATAAAGGCGGGTATGGATCAAGCCGATCGACACGATGCGGTCGGCTGCCTGCTTGAGCTCCAGCTTTGCCTCTTCGCCGACGGCGCGGCGTTCCTGCACACGCAACATCGAGGTGGCGAGCTGCAGGCTGTTCGACACGCGATGATTGACCTCTCGCATCATCATATCCTGCCGGGCGAGCAGTTCGTCCTTTTGGATCGACACATTGTTCAAGGCCAGGCCGACCGATCCGAACGCTGCGAGACGCAGGAGCGTGTCGCAGTCGCCCTGGGTGAAATGGCGTTCCCGGTCGTGGGTCATGATCCAGAGCGTGCCGATCGCCACGCCCTCAAGGCCGACGAGGGGCGCCCATAGCCCTTCCGCGATCGCGGCATCTTCCAGCGCCAGATAGGGATAGAATCGTTCAGGCTCTCTCACCAGGATCGGTTTCAGCCGATCGACGACAATGCCGCACGGGCTGAAATTGCGGGGGATGGTTTCGCCGGTAAATGGCGCGAAGCGGCCTTTCAATGCGTGCCAGCGGAAAACCGGGCCGCTGTCCGACTCCTCGAAAAGGCTGATGCCGCCTGATTGCGCGTCGCAGAGCGACAGCGACAGTTCGACGAGCCGGTCCATGATCGCTTTTGGAGTCCTGACCAATTCCTGCGCCAGCTCGTGCAGGGCGGAAATCTCGGATTTGAGTCGGTCCCCAGATGACTGGCGGACGGCCAATTGATCCGAAATTAAAATTTCGTCCAGTCTGACATTGCCATGTTGTACGGTATTTACGGTGAAAATCCTTCGGACTTCATGGAAATAAAAATCAGAATAGGGATTTTTGAGGATTGGTATATTACATTAGCATGAAGCAATGTTTTTGTATAAGATTATCTTTTCCGGGCAGAATCCCGTGGAAAATCATAGTAATTCGGAACTTTCCGACACAATCTCAATTAGCGTTGTATGCTCATGCAAGCCAACCGTCCGGGTAAGCCGATCGTCGTCATTATCGTCGAGGATGAACCGATGGTCCGCATGGCGGCTGTCGGGGCTTTCGAGGATGCCGGCTTCGAGGTTCTGGAAAGCAAGAACGCGCAGGCGGCGATGCTGATCCTGGGGGCTCAAGGTGAGCGTGTCCATGCGCTGTTCACCGATGTCGAAATGCCCGGAACGATGGATGGGTTGGCCTTAGCCAAGCAGATCCAACTGGATTGGCCGCTGATTAAAGTGACGATAGCGTCAGGACATGTTGTTCCGCGCGACGACGAAATGCCGGAAAATAGCCGGTTTTTTAAGAAACCCTACAATCTGCTTGATATCATCGCCCATGTCCGCGATTGCGCGTCGGCGGCGTAGCCGGTCGGCGGGATGATGGAAGATGGGTATCGCTGCGCTCCACCCATCCTCCGTTTCACATCACGGCAGTTCGCTGACCTTCAGGATCTGCGACTTCATCTCCGGCGGGAAGACCTTGGCGCCGACATAGCGGCCCAGCATGCCGCCCTCGCCATGGCCCAGCGTGTTCAGCCAGTTGGGATATTTCGGGCCGGGATTGCGGTTTGAGATGACGATTTTCACCGACCCGTCCGGCTCGTAATGGGCCGTGTGCTTGTTCACGCAGACCTTGAAGAAGCGATATTCCAGCGATTCCATCCAATAGTTGGAAAGCTGCAGGTTCCAGGTCTGGCAATCCGGAATGTCGTCCAGCGTGACGAACATGCATTCGTCGTCCGCCAGCTTCCAATAGCTTTGATAGTAGTGGATCGCCGCGTCGCCGCCGGCGCGCTGGCAGCGTTCCTGGTCGTCGGACGGCAGCTGGTTGATGTGCTTGCGGTACAGCTCCTCCCAGGCGATCGTCATATTGGCGATGTTCTTCACGAATCCCGCCGCGCCCTTCAGGCCGCGCTCGACATCTTCCGGCGTCGGGTTGTTGTTCGGCTTCGCGGGATTCAGGCATTCGATCTGGATGTCGGCGATCTTCTCGGCCTTACGGTCCCCGAAGGTCTGGCGGACGATGATCGAGCGCGAAGTCGGGGCCAGCGGCAGCCAGTTGCCCTCTTTCTTGGTGGAACTGGCGATGATCTCGAAGCTGCCGTCGTCATTGAAGGTCATGTTGCGGCTGTCGATATAGCCGGTGTCGACCATGACCGCGACATCGTCGGAGCTGCCCTTCGAGCCCAGGCTGAACCAGTTCACCGTGCCGCGCGTGCCGTAGATGCGATAGTCGAAGCGGCCGTCGATCACGCAGTTCTGATAATAGTTGTCCGGGTTGTCGTTCAGCAGCTTCTTGGTCTCGTCCGCCAGGCGGAAAAAGCCCGGGAACTGCGCATCGGCGTAATGCATCGTCGATTCCAGCCCGCCGCGCAGCAGGGCGGTCAGGAAGCGATAGCCGAGCGCCTTGTTGAACGGGTCGTTCGGCACTTCCGGCCGCTGGACGATCTTGCCGGCCTCTTTCAAGGCATCGCAGAACTCTTCCCAGGCCTTGCCCGACATCATCCTGTCGGCGGCGGTTTCGTTGCTCATGTGCTTCCCCTGTCGAATGGCGTTATTACGTCTTTGACCTAGCGCAGATTGCTCGGCTTCTCCACCCGGGATTTGCCGTCAGGCTCAGCCGGGTACGGCGCGCATCGCCATATCGGCGACCTGCTGCAGTTCTTCACGTGTCGCGCCTCCAACCGATTGCACGGCCAGGCCGTAGATCACGGCCTTAATGAAACGGGCTAGCGCGCCCGGATCGCAATCCGAGGGCAGGTCCGCGTCTGTCTTCGCTTGCTCGAAACGTTGCCGGATCGTCTCTTCCCCGCCGCGCCGGCGCATGCCGAGCTGATGACGAACGCTGTCAGAATCCGGGCCGCAGGCTAGTGCGCTCTGGACGACCATGCAGCCGTGGGGATTGTCGGGATCGCTGTGGAGATCGACCGCACCCTGCAACAGCCTGCGCGCGAACTCCCTGGCGGTCTGCGCTTCGAGCGCATGAGTCATATAGTCGGCACGACCGGTCTCGTAACGCGCCGCGACCTGGGCGAACAGACCCTCCTTGTCGCCGAACGCGGCGTACAGGCTGGTGCGGGAGATGCCCATGGCCCGCGTCAGCTCGGACAGCGACGCGCCCTCATACCCTCGCTTCCAGAACACCTGGACTGCCTGGTCCAGGGCCTTGTCGATTTCGAATTCGCGGGGACGTCCAGCCATGGGGTTTTCGAATATGTACCGGTCGTTACAGAATGTGCTTGACAGTCGGGGGTGGTGAACGCAATTACGTATCGGTCGGTACGTAATTCGCTGCAAGCCGCATATCAAGCCGGCTGGGAGAAATTCGATGATACGCCTGTTCGTTTCCGCCCTTGCGTTTCTGGCAATGGGGTTGCCGGCCTTCGCCGACGTGAAACCCTATCCGTCATCCTTCAAGATCGAGGATATCCAGGCCGGCGACGCGACCATCCATGTCCGCGTCGGCGGAAAAGGGCCGGCCGTCGTCCTGATCCATGGTTTCGGCGATACCGGCGACATGTGGACCCCGCTGGCGGTCGAATTGGCGCGAGATCATACGGTCGTGGTGCCGGACTTGCGCGGCATGGGACTGTCGTCCCACCCGGCCGGCGGCTACGACAAGAAGACCCAGGCGGGCGACGTTCGCGCAGTGCTGACCAAGCTCGGCATCGATCATGCCGTCATCGTCGGACACGATATCGGCACGATGGTCGCCTATGCCTATGCCGCGCGCTATCCCGACAAGACGGACAAGCTTGTCGTGATGGATGCGCCGGTGCCCGGTATCCCGCCTTGGGACCAGATCGTGCGCAATCCGGCTTTGTGGCACTTCTCCTTCGGCGGTCCCGATGCGGAGCGTCTGGTGGCGGGGCGGGAGCGCATCTATCTCGACCGCTTCTGGAACGAATTCGCCGGCGACCGGACCAAGATCGACGAGGCGACGCGGCAGTACTACACCGTCTTCTACGCGAAGCCCGGCGCGATGCATTCCGCCTTCGCGCAGTTCCTGGCGTTCCCGACCGACGCCGAGGACAACGCCAAGTCGATGACGGTCAAACTGCCCATGCCCGTCCTGGCGATCGGCGGCGAGAAGTCGTTCGGCGCGATGGAGGCGACGGTCATGCGCAATGCCGCGACCAATGTCACCGAAGTGGTGGTCAAGGGCTCCGGACATTGGCTGATGGAGGAAGACCCGGCTGCGACCATCGCGGCGATCGTCAAATTCATCGACGTCAAGCCATGATAGTGCGCGCTTCGATCCGGCCGCTGATGCTGGCCGCCGGTCTGGCGGCCTCGTTCGGGCATGCCGCCCAGGCACAAGCGGATAAGACCGGCGAGCTCCGGATCGCGCCGACCGAGTTCGACTTCTCCTCGGCCGCGCGCGCCGGCACGGGAACTTCGGGCATCGGCGGCATCCAGACGGTGGTGCTGAAGGGCGACCCGAACGGGCCCGGGCTTTATACGATCATGCTACGGGTGCCGCCGCATACGCGGATCGCGCCGCATACCCATCCTGACGATCGCGTGGCGACCGTCGTTCGCGGGCTTTGGAATATCGGTTATGGCGACCGTTTCGACTCGACGGCGTTGAAGCCGCTGCCGCCCGGCAGCTTCTATACCGAGCCTGCCGGCCGCGCCCATTTCGCCGAAACGGGCGAGACGCCCGTCATCGTCCAGATAACGGGCGTCGGGCCTTCGGGATTGACCTATATCGATGCCGCGGACGATCCGCGGAAGGCGAAATAGCTCAGCTGAGGTCGGCGAGCTTCGCCACCCGGCATTTCGGGATCGGGTGGTCCTTGGATTTCACCCAGCGCCACATGGCACAGCCGTTGTCGTGGCCGGCAGTGTCGAGGAAATTGCCGACGCCGACATCCTTGGCCGCGATCACCACGGTGACGGTGCCGTCCTTGTTGTACTTCGCCGTGTGCTTGTTCACGTGGACCGGCAGGTAGCGGTAGTCGAGCGATTCGTCCCAGTAGTTGTTGTTCTGGCAGTTCCAGTACTCGCACTCCGGGACACCGGTCTCGATCACCAGCGCCTCGTCCGGCGCCAGCTTCCAATAGGCCCACAGATAGAAGATGTTTGGGTCGCCGCCGATATTGGTCCAGGTCGATTGCGGCAGGTTGGTCCAGTCGTTCGGGTTTTCCTTGAAGATCTTCATCCATTCGGCGAAGGCCTTGGCCGTGCCATCGACGAAGGCGGCCGTTGATTTGAGGCGTGTGTCGAACGTCTCGGCGTCGAGCGGCTTGGGCTTGGCCGGCCGGTTGAGGCATTCGATGGTCATTGTCGCCGGCTCTTCGATCTTCCGGTCGAAATGCGTCTCGCGCACAATCAGCATGCTGGAGTCCGCCGCCATGGGCAGCCAATTGCCGGGCTTCTTCGTTGCCGAGACGATGATCTCGAAGCTGCCGTCCGGCTTGATCTCCATCTTCTTGGCGTCCAGTTCGCCGGTCGAGGCCTGGGTGCCGTCGATTGCGTAGCGTTCGGCCTTGGTGCCGAAGGTCATGACCGGCGCGGTGCCGCGCGTACCGGTGACGCGATACTCCTTGGCGCCGTCGATGATGCAGTTGCGGTAGGTGTTGTCGGGGTTGTCGCTGCCGATTTTGATCGTCTCGTGCGACAGGGCATAGAAGACGGGGAAATCCGGATCGGCGAACTCCATCATCCGCTCCAGCGCGGCCCGCGTCAGGCGGGTGAGGTAGCGGAAGCCTTCGGCTCGGTCGATCTCGGTCGCCGGCGTCTCCGGCCGCAGGATGGTTTGCCCGGCCGCCTTCAGGCTGTCGCAGAATTCTTCCCAGCTCTTGCCCGATATGACGCGATCACGTGCGCTCATGATGTGTTTCCTCCCTGATATTCGGTGACCAGACGATGCGAGCGAGGTGGGCGGTGGGCCAGCACTAACCGCGGTTTTGAGGCGCGATCATGTCGCTTTCGGACAAACCTGTCCGTTTGGCGGAATTAGACCCTGCTGCGCCGTCGGAAAACGGTCGGCGCCTCACCGGTGACGCGGCGGAAGGCATGGGAGAAGCCGCTTGCACCGGCAAAGCCCAATTGCCGGGCGATATCGGCCACGGCCAGGTCAGTGCGTGTCAACAGATGGGCGGCCCGTTCGGCACGTGCCGCTTCGGCATAGTCCGTGATCGTGCGGCCGGTGCTCTGGCGGAAAGCGCGCATCAGATGGCGGCGGCCGATGCCGCACAGCGCCGCCAGTTCGGCCAGGCTGGGATTGGCGTCGTCACTCGCCTCGATCGCGTCGGTGATGCGCCGCAACTGCCAGGGTGCAAGTCCACCGCGCGACGGCCCGATGCGACCGCGAGCACCGCGTATGAAGCGGGCGATCTCCACCATCACGGTCAGGCCGACACCCTCCACCAGCAGGTCGCTGGCAAAGCCGGGCGTCGCCGCTTCGTGCGCCAAGCGCTTCATGCCGCCGGCGATCGGGTCGCCGCGCAGATCCAGGCAGGCCGCCAGCTCCGCCTCGTCCCATTCCGCGCCGAGGCCGGTAACGGTCTGAAACCGGGCCCGGTCGATGCGGCAAGAGATCATACGGCGCGGCGGCGCGCCCGGCGAGCGCACGAAGACCGGCATGTCGGCCGGCGTGATCGACAGCGGCCCGAAGCGGGCGAAACGAGTCTGGCCCGGATAGCGGCCCACCGGCTGGCCGTAATCCGGTGTCAGGAACAGGCTGATCGCATGGTCCTCCATACGATGCGTTCGCTGCAGCGGGCCGGTCGCATCGTGCGCCATCAGCACGACCGCGATATCCGGCGTCCTCAGTTCCGCGTCGATGGTCCAGTTCTGCGGCATGGAGGGAGATTACGTCGGTCCGCTGGCAATGACGAGGCTTTACCTCTTCGCATATGCCCGCTACCCAAACAGGAAAGCATTCGAGGGGAATAGCCTATGGGCGTTCAGGAAACCGGGACCGTAGCCGCGGAGCGCGATGTTCTGTTCCGGCCGTTTACGGTCAAATCGCTGGAGCTCAGGAACCGCATCGTCATGTCGGCGATGGGGCAGGCCAATGCCAAGAACGGCGTGCCGGATCCGGGCTATCCGGACTATTACCGCCGCCGTGCCGAGGGCGAGGTCGGGCTGATCCTCAGCGGCGCCACCGCCATCCCGCATCCCAGCGCCCACATGGACCTCAACGAGCCGCATTTCTATGGCGAGGAGGCGCTCGCCGGCTGGAAGCGTTCGATCGACGCGGTGCACGCGGCGGGCGGCAAGATGATGCCGCAGCTGTGGCATTCGGGCCTCCACGGCCTCGCCTATGTCGCGCCGACCTGGGACATGCACGGGCCGTCCGGCGTCTGGTTCCCGGGGCCGCAACCCGACGGATCGGCCGGGCCCAGCAAGACCCACGGCGAGCCGATGACGGAAGCAGACGTCGAGGCGGTGGTCCTGGCCTTCGGCGAGGCGGCGGCGACGGCGCAGCGTCTGGGTTTCGACGGCGTACAGATCCATGCGGCGCACGGCTTCCTGATCGACCAGTTCTTCTGGGACCGCACCAACCTGCGCGCGGACGGCTATGGCGGCGACATGGTCGCCCGCACGCGCTTCGCCGTGGAGGTGCTGAACGAGGTGCGCCGCCGGGTCGGGCAGGATTTCCCGATCCTGATGCGCATCTCGCAGTTCAAGATGATGGACTACACGGCGAAGCTCGCCGAGACGCCGGACGAGCTGGCGGCGTTCCTCGAGCCCCTGGTCGATGCCGGGGTCGATCTGTTCGACTGCTCGATCCGCCGATTCCAGCAGCCGGCCTTCGACGGCAGCGACCTCAACCTCGCCGGCTGGGTCAAGAAGCTGAGCGGCAAGCCGACCATGTGCTGCGGCGGCGTGGGGTTGGGTTCCGGCTCGGTCGATTTTGGCGACGCCAACGCCTATCAGACCACGGCGTCGTCTTCGCTGAGCGGCATCGACGCGCTCTGCGCCCTGATGGATCGCGGCGATTTCGACCTCATCGCTCTCGGTCGTGCGATCCTGGGCGATCCGGCCTGGCCGGCGAAGGTCCGGCAGGGCAGGGACGCGGAAATCCAGCCGTTTACCGCCGATCTGATGCTGAAGCTGTCTTAGGCTTCAGCTCGCCGGCGTTTCCGCTTCTTCCACCACGAAGAACCGCGTCTTGCTGCGGTCGAAGCAGTTTTCCTCGTCCGCGGCGATGCGGGCGCCGGCGTCCGTGGTTTCGTGCGCATCCAACATGCGCTGGTAGTCTTCGCGGTTCCTGAACCATAGCTCGGTCACGGTGTCGAAATCCGGCGCCTTGGCGTTGGCGAAGATGATCGCGCCCTCCATGTCGATATGGTTGCGCCGGTATTCGACGATCCAGGGGAACAGCGACCAGATCAGTTTCGAATGATGGTGCTCGTAATAGTCGATATACTCGTGGCGCGGCAGGCCGGCCTTGGCGGTCAAGAGGGCGATGACCTTGAACATGCCGGTGCCGGGCGGCGTGCCGATCGAGGGGATCAGTTCGGCATCCGCATGCTTCGCGCCGTGCTGCTCGACCTTGATCATCCGGGTCATCGTCTGGTCTAGGAAATTGCGCTCGTCGTTTTCGATGACTTCCTGGACGCCGGCCATGAAATGCGTGGACAGCATCTCATCATAGGCCTCCTTGTCCCGGTACCAGATCTCGGTCACCGAATCGAAGTCCGGCGGCTCCATGCCGGGCATGATGATCGCGCCGTTCAAATCGATGAAATTGCGCCGGTACTGGACGATCTGGGGGAAGGATTTGCGGGCGAGCGGCGCGTGGTTGGCCTCGTAATAGGCCATGAAATCGGCCCGGCTCATGCCCGGCTTGCGTTTGATCAGCGCGACGACCTTGTACATGCCACTCCCCTTTCCCTTAGTGCTCCGTGTGCTCGTCCACGACGAAGAAGCGCGTCTTGCTCCGGTCCAGGAAATGTTCCTCGTCGTCGGCCACGCGCTTCGAGACCGCCGGATCGTCCGGCCCCTTGAGCATGGCCTCGTAGCCTGAGCGGTCCTTGAACCACAGTTCTGTTACAACATCGAAATCGGGCGCTGCGACGCCGTCCGCCATGATCGCGCCGTCCAGGTCGATGTATGACCGGCGGTATTCGACGATGCCGTCGAACATGCCGCGGATCAGCGGCACGTGATGGTTCTCGTAATAATCGACGAACTCGCCTTTGCTGAGGCCGGGTTTCTTGCCCAGCAGCGCCATCACCTTGAAGCCGGGCGCGTTCTCGGCGCTGCCGGCATCGGTCGCGCCATATTCGTCGGCGATGAAGAAGCGGGTCTTGGTGCGGTCCATGAAACGGCCTTCATCGGCCTTCATGGTTTGGTCCAATCCCGGCTCGGCATGGGCGTTCAGCATGCGGTCGTATCCGCTGCGGTCGTGGAACCACATCTCGGTGATCGAGTCGAAATCCGGGGTGGCGATGCCGGGCGCCAGGATCGACTGGCTGAGATCGATGAAGTTTCGGCGGTAATCTGCGGTCCAGGGGAAGACGCGCCAGACCAGCTTCACATGGTTGTTGGCATAATATTCAAGGAACTGTTCGCGGCTCATGTCCGGGCGGCGGGTGATCAGCGCGACAGCTTTGAACATGCGTCTTCTTTCCTATTTGCGTTCGGAATGCCCGCTTGCGGCATCCGAGAAGGCCGGCAACTGGCCGCCGCCGTCGACCGCCAGCGCCGCGCCGGTGACATAGCTGGACAGCGGCGACGCCAGGTAAATGCAGGCGTTCGCCATGTCCTGCGGGATCGCCATGCGCTGCAGCGGGATGGTGGAGGCAACCTTCTTGATGCCCTCGTCATCGCCGTAATGCAGATGCGCCAGCTCGGTGATGATGAGGCCGGCGATGATCGCGTTCACCCGCACCTTGGGCGCCCAGGCATGGGCGTGCGCCTGGGTCAGGTTGACGAGGCCCGCCTTGGCCGCACCGTAGGCGGCGGTCTGCGGCTCGGGCCGGGGTACGGTGACGCTGGCGATATTGACGATCGCGCCGCCGGTCTCCTGCTTCTGCATAACCAGATTGGCGAATTGCGAGACATAGAGCGGCGCCAGCAGGTTCAGCTTGACGATGGATTCGGAGAAGCGCGGCGAGACCGTGGACGGGTCCGACGGCGGGGCGCCGCCGGCATTGTTGATCACCACGTCCAGCCGGCCGAAGCGCTTCTCGATCTCCGCGATCATCGCCTCGACCTGGGTCGCATCGCGCACATCGGCCTGGATGAAGGCGGTTTCGCCGGCCGGGCCGGATGTCGGTTTTTCCGGTGCGTTGCGGCCGCAGATCACGGTCGTCGCGCCACGGTCGAGGAAGGCCTGGGTGATGCCGCGGCCGACGCCGCGCGCCCCGCCAGTGACGAGCACGACCTTGCCGGTGAAATCGAGAATATCGCTCATGACGCTTTCTTATCGGGTCAGTGGAATGCTGACCCGGTTATAGCGTTTTTCCCGGCCTTGGCGAGGCGAGCAGGGCGCTGACCGCGCCATCAACCGGCAGGCAGACGCCGTTGATGAAGAAAGCCTCGTCGGTCGCCAGGAACGCGGCGGCGACGGCGATGTCTTCTTCCGTGCCCAGCCGGCCGGAGGGCACCTGCGCCTCGAACGCGTCGGCCCCGCCCTCCAGCGTGTTCAGCCAGCCGCGCATGTTCGCCGTGCCCATCGGCCCGGGCGAGATCGAATTGGCGCGGATGCCCATCCCGCCATATTCCACGGCGATGACGCGCATCAGGTTGATGACAGCCGCCTTGGCCGCGCCATAGGCCGCCAGATCGGCCACCCCGGCCTGGCCGGCGCCGGACGCCGTCGTCAGGAACAGGCCGGATTTCTGCTTCATGAACACCGGCAGCGCGGCATGGATGCCATAGAACACCGCGTCCTGGTTGAGCGCGATGATCTGGCGGTATTCTGCGTTGCTGGTCAGGTGCGTCGGCTTGGGCATCGACCCGCCGGCATTGGCATAGAGCACGTCCAGGCGGCCAAACTCCTTGACCGCGCGGTCGACCATCGCCTGCACGGCGTCCGGATCGGTCACGTCGCAGGCGTGCGCCACCGCCTTGCCGCCGGCGGCATTGATCTCGGCCACCACCTTCTCGACATTGGCGGCGTTGATGTCGTTGACGATGACGGTCGCGCCCTCCGCGCCATAGCGCAGTGCGCAGGCCCGCCCGATACCGCGTCCCGATCCGGTGATGATGGCGATCTTGCCGTTAAGCCGCTTGTCCATGTCTTCCCCTGATGCTTTGCCTTTCGCGCAACGTCGCGCGAAGCGGGCGTTCCCGCAAGGGGAATAAGGCGGCGCGGAGACAGCATTTCGCGGTTGGTGTGTCCGCTTTTCGATGGGATAGTCGCAGTCTCGAACGGTGGTAAGGGAGGCCGGTCATGGAAATTCCGGAGCAAAGCGGAAAGACGCGGCGGCGTGCGGTTTCGCGGCGCCGCCTGCTGACTGCGGCAACGGAAACCGTCATGGTCGGCGCATTGGCGACCGCCGCACATGCGGACACGGCTCCAGCCGACAAAGGCGCGCGCGCCAAGCTCAGGTTTTCCGGCAAGACTGCGCTGATCACCGGCGGCGCGCGTGGGCAGGGCAGGTCACATGCCGTGCGTCTGGCCCGCGAAGGCGCCGATGTCGTGCTTTGCGACATCCTGGAGCAGATACCGACCGTCGACTATCCGATGGCGACCCAGGCCGACATGGACGAGACGATCAGGTTGGTCCAGGCCGAGGGTGGGCGCTGCATCGGCTTGAAAGCGGACGTTCGCGACTCCAAAGCCGCAAGCGCGGTCGTCGAGCGCGCGCTACACGAATTCGGCAAGATCGACTTCCTGCTCGCCAATGCCGGCATTCTGGGGGTGGTTCCCCTCGATAAGATGACCGACCAGGCGTTCGACGACATGATCCGCACGAACCTGTTCGGCACCTTCAACTATATCAAGGCCGTCCTCCCCGCGATGACCGACCGCAAATACGGCCGGATCGTCGTGACGTCGTCACAAGCCGGCAGGATGGGGATGGCGGAGCTGGCGCACTATTCGGCGTCGAAATGGGGCGTGATCGGCCTCGTCAAATCGGTTGCGCTGGAGGTCGCGGCGTCCGGGATCACGGTCAACGCGGTATGCCCGACGGCGGTCAATACACCGATGACCAGCTATCCGGCGGCCTGGCGTCGCGCGTTGCCGAACGATCCCGCCCCGACCCGGGAGAAGTTCGAAGCCGATTCCAGGGCGCATGCGTTCCTGCCCCAGGGCGTTCCATGGGTCGAGCCGAACGAGGTATCGGACACAATTCTCTTCCTGGTTTCGGATCAGGCCCGGCATATTACGGGCTCGGTCATCGACATACAGGCCGGGGCGGCGGCGAGGAATATCGCGTGATGCTCCGGCTGCCCCGAGGCGGGCGCAAACCTAAGGCGGGGTGAGCGATGTTTGCCCAGATACTCGATCCCGCGGCTGACGTCTTCCTGACGTTTCTCGGGGCCCTGATTCCCGTCGCACTGCTGCTGCTCCTGCTGGCGGTGTTCCGCATGACGGCCTGGCTGGCTGTGCTGATCGGCGCGGCGGTGACCTTCGGTCTGGGGGTCACGATCTGGCAAATGCCTGTCCGTGAGGGTGGCCTTGCCTTCCTCTACGGTGCGCTCGGCGGCGCCTGGTCGGTGGACTGGATCACGCTATGGGGCGTCATCCTGTTCAACACGCTGGTCATCACCGGCACGTTTGAGAAATTCCGCCTGTGGCTGATCTCCATCGGCACGATCGACGTGCGCGTGCAGACGATGCTGTTCGCCTGGGCATTCGGCGCGTTGCTGGAGGGGTTGGTGGGCTTCGGCTACCCCTGGGCGGTGATCGCGCCGATCCTGATCGCACTGGGCATTCCCGATCTCGACGCCATTCGAGTGGCCGCCATCGCCAACAACGCACCAGTGTCATATGGCGCGCTGGGCGTGCCGATCGTCGCATTGGCGACGGTCACCGGGCTGCCGCTGCTGGAGCTGTCGGCTTCCATCGGTAAGGTGGTTGCGGTGCTGGCGCTGCTGCCGCCCTGGATACTGATCTATCTCGTTTCCGGCCGGCGGGGACTCAAGACCGGTTGGCCGCTCGCGATCGTCGGGTCGTTCGGCTATATCGCCGGGCAGTTTCCGGTTGCCACCTATTTGGGCCCGTACCTGCCCGACGTGTCCGGCTCGATCGCCGCTTTCGGCGCCCTACTGATCCTGCTGCGCTTCTGGCGACCGGCCGAGCCGTTGGCCTATGGCGGCGTACCGGTTACCGGCGGTTGGGCGGCCGCCGAGGGACAAGCGGTCAAACAGCCGCCGCGGGACGTGTTCACGGCATGGTTGCCCTTCATCGTGCTGATCGTCGTGGTGGTCGCCTGGACCGGCCCGTGGTCGGACCTGCCGAAGCAGGTCTGGTGGCAGGCCTCGGTCTCCGCCCAGGATGCGATCGAGAACCGCCCGGTCGCCATCTCGTTCAAGTTCACACCCTGGTCGGGCGGCACGGCGATCCTAGCCTCCTGGGTGATCGTCGCCTTGCTGCTGCGGGTTTCCATCGCGCAGGTGAGGGCGGTGTTCGCCAAGACCTTCGGCCAGATGTGGGGCGCCCTCTTGGTCGGCATCTTCATCTTCGGCTTGGCCAATATCTTCAACTTCTCCGGCATGGCCGGGTCGCTGGCCAACGCCTTCTCAACGATCGGCCCGGCCTTCGTGATCGTCGCGCCGATCCTGGGCTGGATCGGCGTCGCGCTCTCGGGCAGCAACACCTCGACCAACGCGATGTTCGGCCATTTTCAGCTGCTGGTGGGCAAGCTGCTCGGCTTTCCGCCGCTCCTGCTGCCGACCCTGAACTCGGTCGGCGCTGAGATCGGCAAGCCGGTCGCCCCGCAAACCGCCAGCGTCGGCGTCGCCACCAGCAAGTTTGTGCGCAACGAGGGGCAGGTGATCCGTCACAATATGGCCTGGACGTTCTTCTTGCTGGGCTATCTGATCATCATCGGCGTCGGGTTCTATCTGTTCGCGCCGGGTCTGATGATGTTGAAGGCGGGATAGGATGTGAGCTCGAAGCACACGGTTACCGAACTAGCTTTTGCGTTCAGCGCCTTAACTGTTGTTGGCAAAAGTCACGTCTTGGCGAGCGCGATCCATATGCTCACGATCTATGTCCGCGCGCATCACGCGGACAATCCCGAAGACGCGATGGAATTGGCTAGATACAACGAAGTCGTTCATCGCCTCGCCGGCCATGCAGTGCGGATTCTCTCCAAAGAGC
The DNA here is from genome assembly GCA_035493715.1 of Alphaproteobacteria bacterium. Classification (GTDB taxonomy): domain Bacteria; phylum Pseudomonadota; class Alphaproteobacteria; order BOG-932; family Roseiterribacteraceae; genus BOG-932. The sequence goes on from DATJHU010000094.1 coordinate 14,268, forward strand.
CTTTCGAACAGCAGGACGTTTCGATCGTCTCATGGATTATCGAGGAAGGCCGAATTCCGTTAGAGCGACTGAGTGCCTGGATCGCTGACGGAAGGCTTTTGCACAGAGGCGCGCATGCTCGCGAGATTGGTTGAAGCCATCACGCTCCGGTCTGCGGCCGCAACTATGCGCGGCGCCTCGGTGCACAACTGCGGAACGATTACGGGGCCAGCG
>DATJHU010000095.1:0-15958 GCA_035493715.1 Alphaproteobacteria bacterium
GAACGGCGGCGCCGGCGTGTGGGTGAACCCGGCAGTCGATCCGACGTTGGGCATCGTCTATTTCGGAACCAGCAACGCATCGCCGCAATATGGCGGCGAAGTCCGTCCCGGCGACAACCTCTACACCGCAACGATGCTTGCCCTCGACATCAAGACGGGTAAGGAGAAGTGGCACTTCCAGGCCCTGCATCACGACATATGGGAGGGCGATCTCGGCACGCCGCCGATGCTGTTCGACCAGACCTTTGACGGCAAGACGCGCAAGGCGATCGGCGTGCTGCGCACCGACGGCTATCTGTTCGTGCTCGACCGCGCGACCGGCCAGCCCATCATCCCGATCGAAGAGCGCCCGGTGAAGCAGAACCTTGCCGTCAAGACGGCTCCAACTCAGCCTTATCCCGTCGGTGTGGACAAGGTCGGGCCGAACTGCGTGGAAAAGGAACTGATCCCTGCGGGATTCGTGGCTGGCTGCTATTGGGAGCCGGTCGATTTCGACGAGCCGAACCTGGTCTTTCCAACGTCCACGCGGTTCGCGCCGATGTCCTACAGCCCCAGGACCGGGCTCATTTACATCAGCGGGATGTCCGGAGGGCACTGGATCCGCCGCGGAGCCGATCCGTATTTCTTCACGCTACCGTCGGTTCCCGGCATGAAGAGCTATGGAATCCTCGCGGCTCTCGATAGCCGGACCGGCAAGATCGCCTGGCAGAAGAAGACGCCTTACCCGATGGCCTTCGGTAGCGGCACCACCGCGACCGCGGGCGACCTGCTGTTCCATGGCGAACCTGACGGCGAATTCCAAGCCTACGATGCCAAGACAGGCGACAAGCTCTGGGATTTCCAGACCGGCGCCGAGGCCACCGCGCCGGCGATTACCTATGAGGCGGACGGCAAGCAATATGTCGCGATCGCCGCGACCAATCATATCTGGAGCTTCGCGCTCGGCGGCACGGTCGCCGCGCTGCCCGCACCGCCCAAGCCGCAGGATGAGAGCGCCTTTGCCGGTCGCATCGTTTCGACCGATCATGTCGCCATGTCGGCGACGATCGAGAGCATCGGCGTCATCAAGCCTGCGAAATTCACCGACGAGTATGTGTTCCAGCCCGTCCGCATCAAGGTGAAGGCCGGCGGTAGCGTGACCTGGACCAACAATGGCAAGGAGGTGCACGACGCGACCGCGCAGGACGGCTCGTGGACGACGGGCGAGGTCCAGCCCGGCAAGTCCGCCACGGTGAAGTTCGATAAGCCCGGAACCTATACTTATGTCTGTAAAGACCACCCCTGGAGCTACGGCCAGCTTATCGTGGAATAGCTAAAAGCCCTGGAAAATCGCGCTTGACCTCACTGTCCGATCGGCTCACCGATTGGGTTGCAGGATAACAATAAGGAGGGAGCGCGATGCCTAGGACTCCTTTGATGCAGGCGCTGCGGCAGGCGGCATTGCAGGCTGGCCGTGACGTGGCCGCGGAACGCGAGAGCCACTCTCCGGTGGTCCCGTCCGCGTTCCTGGATCGCCGCGCCGTCCTGCGCGGCGCCGCCATGACAGCGGCGGCGAGTTTCCTGCCGGCACCTGCGCGGGGTGCCGGGGTCAGCATTGCGGTCGTCGGCGCCGGCTTGGCCGGCCTCACTGCCGCCTACGTGCTGAAAAAGGCCGGTCATATCGCGGATGTTTTCGAGGGCAACACGCGGATCGGAGGCCGTTGCTGGACGGCGCGCGGGGATTTCGCCGACGGGCAGATCGCAGAGCATGGCGGCGAGTTGATCGATACCGACCACCACGCCATCCGCAATCTGGCAACCGAGCTGGGCCTGAAGCTGGATAACGTCTTCGCGGCCATACCGGCGGGGACGAAATCGCTCTACCGGTTTAACAACAAACCCTACACGACCGCGCAGGCGACCAGGGATTTCGACAAGATCTACAATCTGTTGCAGTCGCAATCCAAGGCGATCGGCAGTTTCGACTTCCGCCACTCGACCGCAGCCGCGAAGAAATTCGACGCGATGTCGATCAGCCAATGGATTGCCAGGTACGTTCCAGGCGGCCGTGCAAGCCAGTTTGGCCAGTTGATCGAAAACGCATTCACCGAGGAGAACTCGGCCGATGCGGACCAGCAAAGCGCGCTCAACATGATCCAGACGATCTCGGAGGATCCCAAAAAGGGCTTCGATCTCTATTACACCGACAGCAACCAGCACTATCACGTGCGTGGCGGCAACGATCAGATCCCGACCTTGTTGGCGCGGGCGCTGGATGGGCGGGTCGTCACCGGAATGGCGCTGATCGCCATCCGGCAATTATCGGATGGTCGCTTCGCCCTGACCTTCGCCCGCGATCGCGGCACGGTGACCCGCGTCTATGACCGCGTCGTCATGACGATACCGTTCTCGGTTATGCGGGTGGCGGTGGATTTCAGCCATGCGGGATTCCGGCCGTTGAAGGAAACCGCGATCAAGACGCTGCCGATGGGGGTGGCCGTCAAGTTCCAGATGCAGTTCAACAAACGCGTCTGGTACGAGCACGGCTGCAGCGGCGAAATCCGACTCCGCGCATCGGGTTTCCAAACCACTTGGGACGTGACGCGCGCCCAGCCCGGAGATACCGGCATCTTCAACTTCTGGTCCGGCGGCACGCAGGCGCTGGTCGCCGGCGAGATCGACAATCCGACGCTCGCCGGGTTGGTGACGAAGGAGGCCGGCGTGATCCTTCCGGGCTTAGGTGCCGCCTGGAACGGCATGATGATCAAAAACGCCTGGCAGCTGAATCCCTGGTCCTATGGCAGCTACTGCGTCTATCCACCGGGCTATCAAACGACGGTTGTCGGCGTGGAGGCGCTGCCGGAGGGGAATTGTTTCTTCGCCGGTGAACACACCGCGGTGCAGAACGGGTTCCTGAATGCCGCCGTGGAAACCGGCCGGCGCGCGGCGCGGCAGGTCATCGCGTCGCTTTAGGATCGTCGAGACGGTCAAGCCGTCAGCGTCGCCACCCAGATTGAGGTCAGCGTCGCCAGCAGGTCGTTGCGGTCGGTCTTCCAGCCGCCATAGTGGAAGGCGTCCATGCAGCGCTCCAGCTGGAAGATTAGCAAGCTGGCGCGGCGGCGGCCTTCCTCCGGCGTGAAGCGATCCCAAAGGGGATTGCCGTTCATCAGAGCATCGATCCTGAGTTCCATCTGCGCCAGGAAGTCCGCCCTTAGTTCGGAGGGCATCTCCTGCAGCACGATATAGGTCGTGTCGGCGTTCTGGTCCCACGCCGCGAACAGCGTCTTCATCCAGCCGCCGATCGATTTCGGCGTCCATTCCTTCAGACCCGCGAATTCCTTGTAAACCGCGAAAGCGGTCTCCCACATGCTGCGGGCGAATTCACGGATTACATCCTGTTTGTCGATGAAATGCGCATAGAAGGTCGCGCGCGACGTTCCCGCCGCCTTTGCGATGTCGTCGACCGAAGTCCCGCGTGTTCCGTTACGCATGAACAGTTCGCGCGCAGCGTCGACCAGCCGCTGGCGGGTGAAGTCGCGCTGCTGGCGCCTGAGTGGGATGGGTTTTGCCTGGTTCATCAATTTCGCGGTTCGCTCGCCGGTCTGGCCTATCATAAACGATTGAATCCAGTGTCCAAGCCCGGCGTGAAAACTGACTGTTCGCTCAATTTTTCGGGGCGCCGACTTCCCTAAACATGCGTAAAATGACTCGACATTTGTAAAGCATATCTCCATACTAGTCTTCAATAAGATGTTTCTGACTTTTGTCGTTTGTGGGATGGTTGGCCAGACATTTTACCGATGGCCAAGGAGTTTTATTGATGCGTTCCGGCAATCTTTCGCGACGTCAGGTGATTGAGTGCGGTTTGGTGCTTGCGCCGGCATTGGCGCTGTTCCCGGCTGTGGCGCGTGCGGATGGCGCGTGCGCCGATCCGAACGACAGCCTGCGGGCGTCGCTGCATTATGTCGAGGCTGGGCCTCAGAAAGATCAGGTCTGCGGAACCTGTGGGTTCTTTACGGCCGATGGCGGCAAGGCGTGCGGCAGCTGCAATATCTTCAACGGCCCCGCGAACATAAAGGGTCACTGCGATTCTTGGTCCGCCAAGAGTTGATGATTTGCGCGGGTTTGCTAGATTAGTGGAATGAGATTCCCAAATGGGAAGGGGAGGCAGAGAGTGACGCGGTTCAAATCCTATACGAAGCCACTGGCCATGACGGCCGGGTTGGCTCTTGCCGTATGCGCGGCAGGGCATGCTTCCGCCAGCGAAACGCGCGGCTATGTCGTCTCCTGGTTTGGGGTTTCGACCTATTACGGCGGGGAGAGCGATTGCCCCGACGGCCTCAATCCGATGTCCACTGAGTTCTACAAGCGCGAACTGCTCCGCCTCGGTTATTCCGAGGCGGACGCGGTTAAACTCCTGAAGGATTTCCCGGGCAATCCGGGAAAGCCTGACGGCGAATATATCAAGATCATGGGAACGCGGGGCGACAAGAAGACCAATGTCTACGCCCATCCCGAATCGTCCTACGATCCCGGCCTGAAGGAGGTTAAGGGCAAGTTCGCCTACGGCTTCAATCTGGACGGCAAGACCGATTCGCCGATTTCCTTTACCGATCCCGACACCGGCGAAAAGGGGATCAAGAACCAATATTACCGTTCGCTCGGCTGTATCCGCAGCTTCCGGGCGCCGCCGCCGGCTCACCCGACCTTGGCGCAGGCTCAGTGGGACGTCCTTCGTGACGAGATGCCGGCTTGGTTGATTGAAATCAGCGGAATCACCGATCCGATGAATTCCGACAACGTCACGGTCACGATTTCCCGCGCCGTCGATCACGTTTCCCGCGACAGCGACAACAACATCCGTGCGGATATGTCGTTCAAGGTCGATCCCGACCCGCGCTCGCATAATGTTCTGCACGGCCACATTAAAGACGGTGTGCTGACCACGGACCCGTCCGACATCCGCATCGTGGCCGACCCGTTCCTGATCCCGGAATTTCACTGGAAGCAAGCCCGGCTGAAGCTGAAGATGGGCGCCGATGGATCCTTGAAGGGCATCGTGGGCGGTTATCACGACTGGTACGCGCTCTATTGGAGCTACGCGGAGTCAGGCTGGGTCGAGGAGCATAGCGCCTCGGTCGACATGCCGGCCCTGTACTACTCGCTCAAGCGCAATGCCGATGCCTATCCCGACCCCAAGACCGGGGAGAACACGGCGATTTCGACGGCCTATGAGGTCGAGGCGGTGCCGGCTTTCGTCATCCATACCGACGAAAAGGCCGACAAGAAGGTTTCTGACGCTGGCAGCAAGACCAAGGCGGCCGCCCGGCTCGCCGCCAATGTCGGCCAGTAATTGAGGATAGAATGTTGATCTCTACTCTATCGGCGCGTCGCACATTTGGCGCGCTTGGCATGGTCGCGGCGCTCGCACTCGTCGGGTGCGGCCCGAAGGACGATGCGCCTGCGACCAAAGGCGGCCCGATCTCTCTGCGCCGGCTGACCGAGCCGGAATATCGGCAGATCATCGCCGATGTGTTCGGCACGACCATCAAGGTACCGGGCCGGTTCGAACCGGATATTCGCGATAACGGCCTGATCGCCGTTGGCACGTCGCGTGAAAGCGTCGCCGGAACGGGGTTCGAGCAATATGACCTGACGGCGCGCGGCATCGCCGCCCAGGTTGTGGACGACGCCCATCGCGCCACCCTGATTCCATGCACGCCGGCCAAGGCGACCGACCGCGACGACGCCTGTGCGTCTCAGTTCATCGCGCGGACCGGGCGGCTTCTGTTCCGTCGACCGCTGACCCAGCAGGAACTGCAGACCAACGTTAAGGACGCCGGAGAGTCAGCCGCGAAGCTGAAGAGTTTCTATGGCGGGCTGGAACTCAGCGTGGCCGCCATGCTGGTTTCGCCACAGTTCCTGTTTCGTCAGGAGGTGTCCCAGCCCGATCCCGATAACGCGGGGCAGCGCCGTCTCGATCCCTATTCGACGGCTTCGCGTCTCAGTTTCTTTCTGTGGGACTCGACGCCGGACACCGAGCTGCTCGACGCCGCAGCCAATGGCGATCTGAACACCGACAAAGGTATCGCCCGCCAGGTCGATCGCATGGTGAAGTCGCCGCGCTTGGCTTCGGGTGTTCGCGCCTATTTCTCCGACATGCTGGGCTTCGACGGCTTCGCCTCCTTGGCCAAGGACCCGCAGATCTATCCGAAATACAGCTCGCAAGTGGCCGCCGACGCGCAGGAACAGACGCTGCGGACTCTTACGGATCTGCTGGTCACCAACAACGGCGACTATCGGGATATTTTCACGACCCGCAAAACCTATCTGACGCGTCTGCTTGGGTCGGTCTATCAGGTGCCGGTTACGACATCGACGGGCTGGGAACCGCATGAATATGCGGAAGGCGACCCCCGTGCCGGCATCCTGATGGAAATCAGCTTCGTGGCGCTGCACTCGCATCCGGGCCGGTCTTCGCCGACGATCCGTGGCAAGGCGCTGCGCGAGGTGTTCCTGTGCCAGAAGGTGCCGGACCCGCCAGGCAATGTGAATTTCGCATTGGTGCAGGATACGAAGAATCCGGCCTTCCATACCGCGCGGGCACGGCTTGAGGCGCACCGCACCCAGGCCACCTGCCAAGGATGCCACAAGATTATGGATCCGGCCGGTCTGGCGATGGAGAATTTCGATTCGGCGGGCGGTTTTCGCGCGACCGAAAATGGAACGCCCATCGATACTTCGGGTGATATCGACGGTGTGAAATTCGGCGATGTAATCGGCTTCACCAAGGCCGTGCGCGACAACCCGTCAGTCCCGAGCTGCCTGGTCACCCGTCTGTATTCATTCGGAACGGGGCGTCCGGCAACGAAGGACGAAGCGGAATGGTTGAGCTATCAGGGCAAGCAGTTTGCTGCATCCGGATACAAGGTTCCGGAGCTGATGCGGCGGATTGCAAGCAGCAAGGCATTTTATCGGGTCTCTACGCCAGGGACCGAAGCGAACAACGCTAGTCTATCGATGGCGGGAACGACGACCCAAACGGAGGCTGTGAAATGAGCGCAACAATGAACGCGACCCGCAGAAATGTTCTGCGCGGCATGATGGGCGGCGCGGCGGTAAGCGTCGGATTGCCCTTTCTCGATTGTTTCCTGAACACCAACGGTACGGCGCTGGCCGCCACCGGGGCGCCGCTTCCGGTCGCTTTCGGCACGTTCTTCTGGGGCTGCGGGCTTAATCCCGGCCGCTGGGAGCCGAAGACGCTCGGCAAGGGCTATGACATGAACATCGAGACTGCAGCTTTGCAGCCGTTCAGGGACCGTATGAACATCATCAGCGGCATGAAGGTGTTCCTCGACGGCAAGGGCGCCCGTCCGCACTTCACCGGTGAAATGGCGATCCTGACCGGCGACGTGCCGCGCGAGCAGCCGAATTACGCCAGCCTGGACAGCATCGTCGCCGATTCGATCGGCACGCGGACCCGTTTCCGGTCGCTGGAGGTGACAGGCACCGGCAAGCCGACCGACAGCCTGAGCCGGCGCAGCGCCAGCGTTTCCAACCCGGCCGAAATCTCGCCGGCGGCATTGTACACCCGTGTCTTCGGACCGGATTTCACGGACCCCAATTCGGCCGACTTCAAGCCCGATCCGCGCGTCATGGTTCGTCGCAGCGTGCTGTCCGGTGTGACCGATCAGCGTGAAGCGCTGTTGAAGCAGGTCGGCGCCAGCGATCGCCAGCGTCTGGACGAGTACTTCACCGCCGTTCGCCAGCTTGAGCAGCAGCTCGACCTGCAGTTGCAAAAGCCGGCTCCGCTGGCGGCCTGCTCCAGTCCGGGGCAGCCGGTCGATGCCGAAATCGGCACCGAGATCGACCATGTCGTCGCCAACCACAAGCTGTTCGCACAGATTCTGGCGCACGCCGTGGCCTGCGATCAAACCCATGTGACGAACGTCGTGTTCGGCGAAGCGACGTCGCCGTTGCGTCAAGCCGGTACGGCGATGACGCATCACATTTACACCCATGAAGAGCCGATGGATCCCAAGCTGGGCTATCAGCCGCATGCGACCTATTTCATGGGCCGCATCGTCGAGACGCTCGCCTTCTATCTTCAGACGCTCGACAGCATCAAGGAAGGTGACGGCACCTTGCTCGACCGCAGCCTGATCCTGGCGCACAGCGAGACCGGGTTCGCCAAGATCCACGCGCTGGAGAACATTCCGATGTTCCTGGCGGGCGGCGCCGGCGGAAAGATCAAGACCGGCATGCACATCAAGATGGACGGCGAGCCGGTTACGCGTGTCGGCCTCACGGTTCAGCAGTCGCTCGGCGTGCCGGTCGACAGCTGGGGTACGATGTCGCTGAACACGTCGAAGCCGATCAGCGAGATCATGGTCTAAGTCAGGGAATTGCGGGGGCTTCGCGCTCCCGCGTTTCATGTCGTTCGATAGTACCGGCCGGATGCAGGCGGGGAAGGAGCTAAAGATGAAGTACGTAACAGCACTTCTGGGTATCGCTGTTCTGGCGATGGTGGGCCTGATTGCCACCAAAGCGATGCACCCCGCCGCGCCGGCCACCGCGCAGGTGGCTGAAGTGTCCGCGATGCCCGCCGGCATCACCTTCCAGGTCGTTGCAGCGCAGACCGCGATGAGCGCGATGGGTGCCTTCAAGGGCTACGCCGTCATCGCCGACGCCAAGCACCATACGATCTATACGTCCGATAAGGACACGCAGCCGGGCGTCGCTTCATGCACGGGCGATTGCGCAAAGGATTTCGTCCCGCTGGCTGCCCCCGCCGATGCCAAGCCCTCGGGTTTCTGGGGCGTGATCGCGCTTGCGGACGGCACCAAGCAGTGGACCCGCCACGGCAAGCCGCTTTACACCTATGCGCTGGACAAGAACGCCGGCGATATCAAAGGCGCGCAGGTCGAGTCCTGGCACTGGGTTCTCAATAACGCGATGTACGGAATTACCCTGCCGGAAGGCATTGTGACCGAGGAAATGGTCGCGGCCGGGGGGCAGACATTCGTGGATCCCAAGGGCCGCACGATCTATGCGTTTAGCGGTGACATCAACGCCGACAAAGTCAAATGCGCGCCCGGCGCCACCTGTAACAGCGAATTCTCGCCGTTGCTCGCGCCCCAATTGGCGACCGTGCTCGGCGACTTCAAGGCGATTTCCCGGCCCGATGGCACCAAGCAGTGGGCGTATCAATCCGAGCCGCTCTACACCTATGACGGCGACGCCGAGCATGGCGATTCCAAGGGGCGCCTCGTCGACCCGCGGTTCCACGTTGCGCTGGCTGAGAAATATTTCCAGCCGGAAGGTGTCAAGTTCGGCATCAACGTTCGCGGAATGGACTATCTGACCGACGCAAAGGGGATGACCGTTTACGCGCGTGACCGGTTCCACTTCCAGGTCGGCGGCTTCAGCCTGCGCGGCGGCCAGGCCGGCGTTCCCCAGCTGGGCCAGTTCCTGGGGACGAACACCTGTAAGGACGATTGCCTGAAAACCTATATTCCGGTCGCCGCACCGGAGGACGCCAAGCCTTCCGGTTACTGGAGCGTGATGAAGCGCAAGGAAGGCGGCAGTCAGTGGGCATATATGGGCTACGCCCTCTACACCTATACTGGCGACCTGAAGCCAGGCGACGAAACCGCACATGACGATTTCGACATCTCGCTTGGCAAGACCCTTCCGGCCATCCCGCAGAACCCGATCGATGCGGTCGCGGCGCTGTATTGGCGTGAAGTGCTGCCGTAGCGTTTCTACGGTCTGATTATCTTAATCCGGAAACGGCCATCGCCCCGCGCGGTGGCCGTTTTCTTTTTGGCTAATCGTCGTGGTTGCACATCTGGTTGACGGCATCCCAGTCCCCTGCCGACATCGCCGGTTCCGTCACCCCGGCCTTTCGGGCCGCCGCGTCGATGGTCGAAAATCGCTCTTCGTCACCGGGATGGGTGGCCAGGAAACTACTGACCGAATCGATCCAGTCGTCGGCGTTCTTCCCGGCCTTGTGGCTGTGCTTGACCATCATCCGCTTGAAGAAGTCGGCCATCCCGCTCGGCGATATCTTCGCTTGGCTCATCAAGGTGAGCGCGCCGGTGTCGGCTGCGCGCTCGGCATCGCGGGATTGGCTCATCATCAGGGCCTCGCCCGCGAACTGTCCCGGCGTGGAGCCCATCAGGGCCTCAAGGAATCCGATCACGCCGACAACGCGGATGAGCGCCTTGGTCGGATGCCGCAGCTGGACATGGGTCAGTTCATGCGCCAGCACGCCCGCCAGCTCGTCTGAGGTCTTCGCCTGCTCGATCAGCCCGTTGAAGACGACGATATGGCCGCCGGGGAGGGCGAGGGCGTTGACTGCGTCGACATTGACGACGTCGATCTTCACCGGCTCGACAAAACCCTCTGCCGGCCGCAACCGCGCCAGGAGATGCGTCAGCGCGGCCTGCCCTTCAGGCGTGGTGCAGACCTCACCGTCGCCCAACTGCTTCGCGACGGCCGCCCCGATCGGTTCCAGCACCCGATGTGGGATCAGCGGCGCGGCCAGGTCCAGGAGACGCCCGCCCGTCAGCCAGACGACGAAAACCAGTCCGACAAGGCCCGCCGCGCCGGCGCCATAGGCGATGGCGGTTCGCTGCGGCATGCGTCCCGCCTGACGGACCGAGGCAAGCCATGGGACAGGCTCTGCGATCACGAGGCGCCAGTCCGGGGCGTCGTCGCGGACGATCACCGTGCGGTCGGGCCGGCTGTCGCCGCGGGCCAGGCGGGCGAAAGGGATGTGCTCCGTCCGGCCGTCGTCCAGCGCGACGGTCAGACCGCCGAGATCGACATCGACCGTCGCCGGATGGCTGCGGGCGGACAACCCGTCATAGACGACCGCACGCATGGCAGGATCAGAACGGCAGGACGCTGAACCCCAGCGCATCGGCCAGGCCTTCGCCCTGGGACGGCGAGGCAAGATCCGTCTGCATCAGGTGATCGATGTCCAGTGCGCCGTCTGTCAGCAGGTTGGTCATATAGAACTTCCAGGCCCGATACGGCATCACCATCAGGCCCAGCCCGAGCGTCAGGACGACGATCAGCACATTGACGAGATAGTATTTGAACCAGGAGCCGGTCGTTGCGGTGAAGCCGAACGCAAGCCCGCCCAGCCGCGTCTTGCCCAGGATCTCGCGGTAGTAGGCGGCGTGGTAGGACAGCATGATCAGCCCCACGGCGACGCTCGCGACGATAATCATGCCGTAGATCTTGCCGAGCAGCGGTAGCATTACGTGCGGATCGGGTTTGGCGCCAGGCTGCGCCATGAGCCCGAGCGCCATGAAGTCTTGCACCAGCAAGCCGATCACAACGCCGTAGATCACGATCGCGGCGATGAACGAAAGGGCGTAGCGGACGAAGAGCGGTCTCCACTCGGCATTGGCCTCGGCTTTGACCGAGCCGAACATCACGTCATTCATGCGCATGTTCCAAAGGCGAACCTGCGCATAGGGGCGGCCGAAGCCAAGCGTAACGATCTGGAACAGCATCATCAGGATGAACCAGCCGCCGTAGCTCCAACCGCCCTTGGTCATGCCGCCGCGTATGCCGCGCCAGGAGCTGCGGCTGATCAGGTAACGTTCCGCGCGGTAGTACCCGACCCCGAAGAGATAATAGAGGCCGCCGAACAGCACCAGACGCGACAAGATCGCGACCGGACCGGCTGGATGGTTAGGATCCACCAGCGCCGCGACGATCGAGATCAGGAAGACGGGAACGAAGATGATCAGGGTGCCCAGGATCGCGCCGACAAACAGCTCCAGCCCACGTCCGCGATACTCCAGCGGCTCGCCGTCGAAGGTCGTGTTTTCCCACAGATAGCGGCGGATCCGTGTCTTCGCCCAGAAGCGGAAGATGCCCAGCGTCACGATCGTCAACAGGGCGTTGATGATCGCCACGCCCAGAAAGGCGGGGGTATTGCCCGAAAAGATAATCTGCTGCGTTCTTGCTTGGCCGGCCGGCGCTGCTACATCGCTCATGACAACCCTCCCTTAAGGTCCATTTTTTGAATTGTGGCTAAATCGTGGCAAGGCAAGTAAATCTATACATTACCTCTGGAAATCCAAATTAAATTCGATCCGGTCGCCGCGGCTCCCAGCCGGTCGTCCTGCCGACTTTGCCTCTTTGGCTAATCCTTTCCTTGCGAATTTGGTGTTGGCCGCCGGGTATTCGCATTCCTGGTAGACCAGCGGCACATAAATGACCGCGATGTCGCCCACGGGACGCGGGGCGTTCGGCAAACTCGTTTTGGACTCGGTCGATCACAAACTCTGCGCTACGATCCAACGCAAAACGCGTTTCATTGCCGTGATCGAGGCAGGGATTTCGTCGACGGGAGAGATGAGATCATGCGTCAGGCGCGGAGTTTTATTTTCGACGGTGGGATTCTGTCGGTAGGGAACCGACAGGTCGCCGGCGTCGATGGTATATGGAAGGTGCTGCAAACGGGCTGAGGCTAGATGGGAAAGACAGGGAAGGTTTCACGGTCGATGGCGCGGGGAGGCGCCGCGGCCTTCGCATTGTTCTTGGTTTCGGCCTGTACTGAGCCGACGACGCAGCACGCCATGAGCCCGCAGCCCGTGGCGCAGACCGCCGACGTGGCGCCCCAACCGCCCGACCAGTCGCCGGAAGAGCGGCAGGCGACCGAGACCGCGCGGCTTGCTTATGTTTCCTGCCTGAACCGGGCGGCGCGCTATGTCGACGACCATCTGCAGGCGCCGGCCAATGTGGCCGGCGTGATCGCGCCGATGTGCTACAACCGGTTCGAGGCCTATGAAGCCGCGGCGAATGTCGGCATGTCGCGTCGCGAGACGCAGCTCAGCATCCGGCACGGCGACCAGCAACAGGTCGAACTGGCTGAACAGGCCGTGAAGCTTGAGCGGAACCAGGCAGCTTCTCTCTCGCCCGCCAAATAAGAGAAATCAATGACCGCCACTATGAAAGCCTTTCGGCTGACCGAATGGGCTAAGCCGCCGCGTCTGGTTGAGGTGCCGGTGCCGAAACCGGAGCGTGGCCAGATTCTGGTCAAGGTCGGCGGCGCCGGCCTTTGTCACTCCGATATCGGCATGATGGCGATGCCCGAGGCAGCCGGCCGAATGGCGGGCTGGAACATGCCGTTCACGCTGGGGCATGAGGTTGGCGGCTGGGTAGCGGAGGCGGGCGACGGCTTGAAGGGGGTCGCGCCCGGCGATCCCGTGGTTCTCGTATCGGCCTATTCTTGCGGCCATTGCCAATTCTGCCTCAGCGGTCATGACAATTCCTGCGTGGAGACCTATGCCGGACGCGGTTATGGCCGTGACGGCGGGCTGGCCGAATATGTCCTGGTCGACAGTCCGCGCGCTGTCATCAAGCTGACCTCACTCGATCCGCGCGATGCCGGTCCACTCAGCGACGCCGGCGCCACCGCCTATCACGCGGTCAAGCGTGTGTTGCCGAAACTGACGCCCGGTTCGACCGCCGCGGTGATCGGCGCCGGCGGGCTCGGCATGTTCGCCATCCAGTTCCTGCGGGTCATGAGTCCCGCCAAAATCATCGCGGTCGATCAGAATCCGAACCGCCTCGCGCTCGCGCTCGCTTCCGGCGCGCACGAAGCGGTGACCGGCGTCGACACCTTCACGTCCGCCGCGATCAAGGAACATAGCGGTGGAATCGGGGCCGAGGCGGTGCTCGATTTCGTCGGCAACGATGCCAGTCTGGAGCAGGGATTGGCCGCGGTGCGCAGCGTCGGTTCTTTTGCCCTGGTCGGGGCCGGCGGCGGCACACTCAATCGCAATCTGTGGTCCTATCTCCCCAAGGACGGTGAGCTGTTCACCTTCCAGGGCGGCTCGATCCGCGACCTGCGTGAGGTCATCGCGCTGGTCGAGGCCGGGCTGGTCAAGAACGAGACGGAACGCTTCCCGTTCAGCCAGGTGGAGGAGGCCTATCGCCGCCTCGACGAGGGCAAGCTGCGGGGCCGTGCCGTGGTCACGCCGGACATCTGGGAATAAGTCGGCGCATTTGCGCGAACGCCAAGTTCGCGCTTCGCATTGCAGCAAAAATCATTTAGACGATTGCTGGGCGATTTGATTCGGTTCTGAACACCGTACGGCCGCCGAGAAGCCAGCAAGATCGATCGCCGTTCGGAAGCACCATGTCATCCTCCGTTGCCAGCCCAAGCGCAAAAGTGCGCCTGGATCCGTCTAAGCCGCTCTGGCGGACGTTCATCGTCTTTCTGATGCCGATGATGGCGACCAACGTGCTGCAGCTCATGTCGGGTGCGGTGAACGGTGTCGTGATCGGCAGGATGCTCGGCGTGCATGCCTTGTCGGCGATGGCCGGATTTTTTCCGATCCTGTTCCTGCTGATCTCCTTCGTTATCGGACTGGGATCCGGCGCCAGCGTGCTGATCGGCCAGGCCTATGGCGCGAATGAGCTGGTCCGCGTCAAAGCGGTGGCCGGCACGACACTGACCGTCTCGATTGCCATGGGCGTCCTGATCGCGATCTTCGGCGGGCCGTTCGTCCGCATCATGCTGGTGTGGCTCGGCACACCGCCGGATGTTCTGGCGGATGAAACGCAATATGCCAGCATCTTCCTCTATTCCGTGCCGATCCTCTTCGTCTTCATCATCTACACGACCATTACCCGCGGCGTCGGCGATGCCCGTACGCCGTTCCTGGCGCTGCTGGTGCAGAATGTCGTCGGCATCGTGATGATGATCGCACTGATCAAGGGATGGGCCGGCCTGCCCAAGATGGGCGTGGTCAGCGCCGCCTATGCCACCATCTTCTCGTTTCTGTTCACCGTCATCTGGATGGCAGGCTATCTGCTGTGGAAACGCCATCCGCTTGCGCCGGACGGGGTCTTGCTCCGGCACATGAAGATCGACTTGAAGATCGCATGGTTGCTGATCAAGATCGGCGTGCCGACCGGCATCCAGGTCATGCTGATCGCGCTGTCCGAGATGGCGGTGATGACTTTCGTCAACGGTTTCGGCTCCGGCGCCACGGCGGCCTATGGCGCTGTTCTGCAGGTGTGGAGCTTCGTCCAGCTTCCGGCGGTGTCGATCGGCATCGCGGCGTCGGTGTTCGGTGCGCAGGCCATCGGTCGCGGCGACAACGACCAGATGGCCAAGATCACCCGCACCGGGATCGAGCTGCAATTCATTATCACCGGCTTTCTGGTGGTGGTGGTTTATGCGTTCTCCCGCACCATCCTGGGTTTGTCGATAACCGATGCCGCCGTCGCCGACGAGGCGCAAAGCCTGGTAATGATCACGCTGTGGAGTTTCCTGATCTATGGCCTGGTGTCGGTGCTGACCGGCGTGATGCGTTCCAGCGGTGCGGTCTTCTGGCCGACGGCCTTGTCGATCTTCGCGATCTGGGGCGTGCAGGTGCCAATCTCTTGGCACTTCAGCCACACGATGGGCCTTACCGGCGTGTGGATCGCTTATCCCATCGCCTATGTCGTAATGTTTGTATTGCAGGCTGGATATTACCAGCTGGTTTGGCGCAAGAAGACGCACGCAAGATTGATCTGACGAGGAATACGCATGAGCAGCTATGTTGAGGAGTTCGAGGTCGGCACGCCGTTTCCGCTCTCCCCGGGCCGCACGATCGGCGAGTGCGACATCAACGTTTTCGCCGGCCTGGTCGGCGACTTCACGCCGATCCATACCGATGCGAATTATGCGAGCAAGACCGAGTTCGGCGGACGGATCGCACATGGCACACTGACCATGTCGACCGCGATCGGCCTGCTGACCCAGCTCAACCTGCTGGGCGAGGGCGTGATCGCGCTCCTCAACCTCAATTTCGACTTCAAGGGCGTCGTCATGATCGGCGACACGATTTATGCCCGGGTGACGCCGGCCGAGGCGCGCAAGACGTCGAAACCCGGCGCGGGCGTGGTCAAGTTCGCGTTCGAAGTGATCAATCAGCGCGACGAGGTCGTCCAGGTCGGC
>DATJHU010000096.1:0-12564 GCA_035493715.1 Alphaproteobacteria bacterium
AAGGTCAGGCTCGAGGATGGCACGGTGCTGCAGACCCGCGCCATCCTGCCCGCGCTGTTCGGCGAGGGTATCGTCGACTGGGGCGACCAGATCGTCAGCCTGACCTGGCGCGACCAGGTCGGCTTCCGCTGGACGCTCGCCGACTTCACCCAGATCCGGGAATTCCATTACGACGGCGAAGGCTGGGCGCTGACCCGCGATTCCAGGAACCTGATCATGAGCGACGGCACGCCGGTGTTGAAGTTCCTGGATCCGGAGACCCTGCAGGTGGTCCGCCGGATCACCGTGACGGCCGAGGGCGAGCCGGTCGTGAACCTGAACGAGCTGGAATGGGTGAAGGGCGAGATCTTTGCCAATATCTGGATGACCAACCGGATCGCGCGGATCGATCCGGAAACCGGTGCCGTGAAAGGCTGGATCGATGTCGGTGCGCTGCCGGAGGCGAAGGTCCACATGGCGGTCGACGATATCCCCAACGGCATCGCCTACGACGCGGAACACGACCGCCTGTTTCTGACCGGCAAGGATTGGCCGCATCTCTATGAAGTGAAGCTCGTTCCATGAAGGTGGCCTGCGTCGCTTGTCGCCCAAAAGCGCATCGTGTATGCCAGCCGGGTGGCGGCGGGGTGTGGCGCAGTCTGGTAGCGCGCCTGCTTTGGGAGCAGGAGGCCCCCGGTTCGAATCCGGGCTCCCCGACCACGAACACGACGTTTAGAGCGAGAGGATAACCGGCCGATGGCTGAGACTGGACCCGCGAAAATCCTTTGCCGGATTTTTCAGCCGCCCAAGAGCTCGATGCAGTCCGGCCGCGGCAAGACGCTCTATTGGCAGCTGGAGTACGAGTTGCCGACGGCGCGCCGGCCCGAGCCCCTGATGGGCTGGACCGCGTCGGGCGATACGTTGAACCAGGTCAAGATCAGGTTCCCGACTAAGGAAGAAGCCGTCGCCTTCGCCGAACGCCAAGGTTTCGAGTATTCAGTCGAGCTGCCGAAGCCGCACCGCGTAAAGCCGCGCAGTTACGCCGATAATTTCCGTTATATTCCGTCGAAACCGGCCGCGGCAGGATAAAGCGCATCAGCCGAAATGAACGATGTTCGCATAACTGTGTTATGCTGAACTGAAGACGAAGCCGGAGCCTGAATGTCAGGCTGATTGGACCTAGCCGATAGTGCTGCCCCGGGAATGGCTTTCGCTGCGCGAGCCTCCGGTTGAGACGAAGGCTGAATAATGCCCGCTGGGGCTTTTCCCGATGGCGAACTGGCGGCCAATCTTGCTCTGGCTGTCATCGTTTCCTCGAACGCGCCGCTGATCCTTCTGGACGGCGAATTCGTCGTGCTCGCCGCCAGCGATTCGTTTTGCGGTGCCTTCGATATCGACCCGCTAACGGTATCGGGCAAAGCCATATTCAATCTGGGTAACGGCGAATGGGACATCCCGCAGCTTCGGTCGTTGCTGGCCACGACCCTCTCCGGCGCTGCCGCGATCGCGGGTTATGAACTGGATTTGAACCCGTTGACCCAGGATGCGCGCAAGCTGATGCTGCACGCGCAGAAGCTGGACTATGGCGATGAGACGCGCCCGCGGATTCTCCTTGCACTGACCGACCTGACCGCAGCCCGCGCCAGTGAGCGCCAGAAGGACGAGCTGTTGCGCGAAAAAGCGGTTCTCTTGCAGGAGATCCAGCATCGGGTCGCCAACAGCCTGCAGATCATCGCCAGCGTCCTGATCATGAGCGCGCGAAAGGTGCAGTCGGCGGAAACCCGCTTTCACCTGCAGGACGCGCATAGCCGTGTGATGTCGATTGCCGCGGTTCAGCGCCAGCTCGCCGTTTCCGCCGCCGATACCGTCAAGCTCAACTCTTATTTCAAGCAGCTTTGCGAAAGCCTCGGGGCATCGATGATCCATGATCGCAGGCAGATCACGATACAGGTGATCGTCGACGACAGTATCGTGGAGGCGGACACCGGGATCAGCCTGGGCCTGATCGTCACCGAACTGGTGATCAACGCCCTCAAACATGCCTTCCCGGGCGAACGCATCGGCAAGATCGTAATCGACTACAAGTCCTATGAAGGCGGCTGGATATTATCGGCCACCGATAACGGTGTCGGAATGCCCGCGAAGCGTGGCGGCGTGGAGCCGGGACTGGGCACAAGCATCGTCGAGGCGCTGGCAAGCAAGCTGCGCGCCCAGGTCACGATCGACGACGCGCATCCCGGCACTGCCGTATCGATCGTTCACAGCCAAGGCACCGGCGCAGCCAAACCCGCCGCCTGACAGGCGGCGACGGATCTACTGGCCGGGCGGGAAATCCGTCGCCAGGGACACGTCCTTCCAGTCGTCGATCGACCTCAGAACCGTCGCCAGCTTCGCGGTGTAGGTATCGTAGAGGACCTTGCCGAGCAGCAGCTGCATCGGCGGCTCCGCCACATCGTACAGATTGACAATCGCCTCGCCGGCCAGCTTGGGGTCGCCCGGCAGCTTGCCGTGCATCGCCTGGATCATCGCGCGCCGTTCGGAGACATGCGCGTAGTCGGGAATCGGGTTGCTGACCTGCTTCAATGAGCCGCCGGCCCACTCGGTGCGGAAGGGGCCGGGCTCGACCGCGGTAACGCGGATGCCGAGCGGCTTCACTTCGCGCACCAGCCCTTCGGTAAGCCCCTCCAGCGCATGCTTGGTGGCGCTGTAGAAGGCCGTGCCCGGATTGGCCATCAAACCGGCCTGGGACGAGATGTTGATGATATAGCCGCTGCGGCGCGCCCGCATCTGCGGCAGCACGGCCCGGATCGTGTTGAGCGCGCCGAAGAAGTTGGTCTCGAACATCGCGCGGACTTCCGCGTCATCGCCTTCCTCGACCGCCGCCATATAGCCGTAGGCGGCGTTGTTGCACAGCACGTCGATGCCGCCGAACCTCTCGTTCGCGGCGGCGATCGCGGCGTCGATCTGCTCCTGTTTCGTCACGTCCAGCGCGACCGCGATCGCCTGATCCGGATACTCCGCCGCCAGTCCTTCGATTGTCGCCGGCTTGCGCGCGGTCAGCACGACCCGATGGCCCTTTTTCAGCGCGGCGATTCCGATTTCGCGACCGATGCCGGTCGAACAGCCTGTGATGAGCCAGACAGGAGCGGGCGGGAAGGTCATGGGGCGTCCTTGAGATCGAATCTATTGGGCAACAGAACCACGAAGAACGTTCAATTCTCCGCCAGTCGCCAAGCGTAGCTGGCTTCGCGCACGGCGTACTGGGCCTGGCGCTCGGCCGGCGTCACGAACTTGGTCTCCGGCGGCAGTTCGGACTTAAGTTCGGCCAGCTTCACCACCTTGCTCGTCGCGCCGAGATCGGCGTTCGGAACACCGCCTGGGAATTCGGCCCAGCGCAGCGTCAGGATGCCCTCGCCCAGGCCGCTGGGATCGACCCAGTTATGAACGCCGGGGTCCTTCTTGGAGATGACGAACGTATAGTTGCCATCCTTGTCCGGTACCGACTGCGCCTTGTTCATGCTGCCGGTGCGGGTGTTCACATTGTTCGTCGTGCCCCACCAGTTGGTGATCGGTACGATGAAGTACTCCGCGCCGCCGGTGCGCAGGTTGACCACCAGCGCCTCGTCGTCGGCCAGCTTGAAGTGGCCCATGATGTAGATCTGGCTACGCTGCGCGCCGTCGGTGTCGCGGTCGATGGTGAATTCGAAGCCGTTGACCGGCTTCTGCAGCGTCTGGTTGTTCCACCGTGCCGTGTCGGTCGAATAGCGGCGCAGGAACGCAGCCGTCAGCTCGGCCTGCTCGTCGGCGGTCTTCGGCGGATTCTTGGGCGGCGGGCCCAACCGCTCGACCGACAGCTCGTTGATGCGCTCGTTCGTCCAGTCCTGCACAACGTCGCGGATATAGAACTCATGGGCCGCGGGGGCCGACTGGATGTGGTTCTTGCGGCCGTTCGCCGGTTCACTGTCGACGGTGATCTCGAAGGTGCCGTCGGGGTTGGTCACGAGATCCTTGCCATTGAACACGGCGACGGAATTCATCTTCGAATCCCACAGGCTGAAATAATTCTCGGTCAGCCGCGTCTCCCCGACTTTGCCGCGGATCACATAGCGCTCGTCGCCGGAGATCGGGATCACGCGATAGACCGTGTCCGGATTGTCCAATCCCCAGCGGGAGCCCGGAATGTCTCTGCCTTCCAGCTTGTGCGGCAGGCGGGTGATCGTAATGACCTTCGGGCGTTCCTTGTCGGTGTTCAGCGACCAAATGGCGGAGGCATAGACGACCTCACCGAAGCCGCTCTCGAACACGCTCATCATGTCAGCGCTCGGCTTGACCTCTTCCGGCCAGCTCTTGCGCACTTCCTCGATGGTTTTCTGCATCAGCGGGTGCGCCAGCACCTCGAACGCCTTCTTCTCGATCTCAGCCTGATCGGCCGTCGCAATCGGGTTCTTTATGCCTGCCATGGTTTCCTCCGTATTGTGTCGTTGTTGTGAAGGACGAGGACCGTGATGCCAAGCTGGCATTTTTTGCTATGGCTCATTCGGCGGGGGCAATAAACTCACCTGGTAAGCCTCGGCTTTTCGGATGGACCGCATGCCCTTTTCCCACGACCGCCAGTTCCCGTTGCTGATCGACAATCTGAAGCTGCACCTGAAGGCCCAGGGCCTGCGCCAGCGCGATATCGCGAACCGGCTGGGCGTCGGTCTGGCCACGGTCAAGCGTTGGTTGTCAGGAGAGGGGCTGACCACGCGTCGCCTCGAGGATCTGTGCGACCTGGCGAAGATCGAGCTGTTCGAGTTGGTCGAGATGACCGCGCGCAACCATACCGGCAAGGCGGATCGCTTCACCCCCAGCCAGGAGCGAGCGTTGGGCAAGGACCCGCGCATGTTTTTCATCTATTTCTCACTCCTGAACGGCTGGCCGGTCGAGGAGTGCGAGCGCGAACTGCAAATTTCTCCCCAGACGATGAAGGTCGAGCTGCAGACGCTGGTGCGCCTGGGGCTGATCGACATCCTGGCCGGCGGCCGCATCCGGGTGCTGACCACGCGGATGGTGTCGTGGCGGAAGGACGGGCCGGTCGCCAAGCACTTCGAGGCGCGGAAAAGCTTCGTCGATCTGGATAACGCGGAAGACGCGCTCACCATGTCCGACTTCGTGCGCCTTACCGATGCCGGCGTGGTTCAGGTGCGGCGGTTGACCGAGGAGTTGCGCCGGGAAATACACCGCATCGCACAGGTCGACCGGCACGAGCCGGACATCGAACGCACCTGGTACGGGGTGCTGTTCTTCGCCCGGCCGCTGAACATGCCGGCGATCAGGAGTTCGATATCCGACGTCGGGTAAAGGCAGCGATGGCGGCTAGAGCGGCGGCCGATTCCGGCAGGCTAGGGGCGATGACCGGCCAGACGTGGGTCATCCCGGGCACGATATGAGTCTCTGCCAATACCCGCGCGTCCGCCAGCTTCGACTGAAGCTTGAGCGTATCGCCGACGACGCATTCGTCAGCACTGGCGAACAGCAGCGTCGGCGGAAAGCCGGTGAAGTCTCCAAGCAGCGGCGAGGCGAGTGGGTCATTTGCCGGATGGCCTTGGAGATATAACGCCGCGGCTTCCTGCGCCGATGCTTTGGGAAAGAACTGATCGGCGGGCTTATCGTCATAGGCAGGGTCGCTGACCGCAAGGTCCAGCCATGGCGAAATCAGGATGAGTCCGACGGGCGTCTGCGCTGCCGCCAGAGCCAGAGACGCGGCCAGCCCGCCACCGGCGGAATCACCGCCGACGAACATCGAGCCGCCGAAAGCGTGTGCGGCCGCCGCATAGGCTGAAAGCGCATCTTCGACGGCCGCCGGAAACGGATGCTCCGGCGCCAGGCGGTAATCCGGCACGACGATCCGCAGGCCCGTCGCGGCTGAAAGCCGGGATGCGAAGTTCGCCCAGGCGGCGGGTGAACCCATGCGATATCCGCCGCCGTGGAAATAGAGCATAGTGCCGACCGGTTGCTCCGGTTCGGATACGAAGCAGCCGACACCGCCATATTGCGCATCTCGTGCAACGATGTCCGGCTCTATCATCTGTTGCGTCCAGGCAGCGGGCATGCGCGCGCGCCGCGCCTTCAGATCCTCCGATGCCGGGTGTCCTGCCCGCTGTGGCGGCAATTTCATATCGGGCCCTTTGCGATTTCCCTGGCCGCTTTCATCGATTTTCGTATCCTTTTATTGCAATATCGAAATTGCTTTCGTTATCCGGTATCGGCATAATCACCGGACGACCTAAAGGGTTCAAGAATTATCGCATCGGGGAAAATGGCCAGACCGGCATTGGCGGCTACACGCGCCATCGACATCTTGAGTTTCATGGCGGCGCGTCCGACCGAGGCGTTCTCGCTGTCGGAGCTGGTCGAACAGCTGCAGGTCAACTTCGCGTCCTGCCACGCGATCCTGAACGTTATGACGGCCGAGGGGCTGCTGGAGCGTCACCCGAAACATCGTACATACAGCCTGGGACCGGCATTGGTGGCCATCGGCCACGCGGCATTGGAGAGCCATCCCGCGATTGACATCGCCCGCGACGTTGCACGCGAACTGGCGCAGCAGCTGGACATGGAGGTGCTGCTCACCGCGCGCACCGGCAGCGACCTGATCGCGCTGGCCCGCGCAGGCCGCTATGTGGCGCCGAACGCGGCGTTGCGCGTCGGGCAACGCGTGCCGATGATCCCGCCGCTCGGCGCTCCCTTTATGGCTTGGGCGCCCGAAGCGCAGGTCCGCCGCTGGCTGGAAGATGCGACTGGGCAGGCGAGCGCCGGGCCCTATCTCGAGCTTCTGGCGGTCGTCCGCCAGCGCGGCTATGCGGTCACACTTCTCAACCCGGTGCAGTCCGAACTCGGCGAGGTGATCGCCAGTCTGTCGGTCTCGCCGCACGAGCCGGCGCTGCGGCGGCGCATGACCAACCTGATCGGCGAGCTTGGGATCGACGTCTACCATCTGGGCAAGGCAGATCCGGAACGCGCCTACGACGTTGGCATGCTGTCCGCGCCGATCTTCAACGTACATGGGCACGCATCCTTCACGCTGTCCCTGCTGGGCTTCGAGCCCGGAATCAGCGCCGCCCGGATCCAGGAGTTTGCAGACACGCTGATGGCCCGCTGTCTGATGGTGACACGCCGCAGCAACGGTCGGGTGCCGGCCGAGGTCATTTCAAGACAAACCAAAGGGGGAAGATGATGAGAGCGCTTCTATATACCGGCGAGGGCCGCATCGGGCTCAGTCACGGCGTCAGCGTGCGGCCGCCACAGGCGGGCGAGATCATCGTCCGCATCGTCGCCTGCGGTGTCTGCCGCAGTGACCTGTCGGTCGTGCATGGCAAGATTCCGTGGCCCGCCCCGGCCGTGCTGGGCCATGAGGGCGCCGGCGTTGTTGAGGAAGTCGGCCCTGGCGTCACCAAGATCAAGTCGGGTGACCACGTCGTCCTGCACACGCTGGCCAATTGCGGCCATTGCGAGCACTGCGATTCCGGCAAGCCGACTCACTGCAGGGAGACGCTGGGCAATCGCAGCACGCCGTTCTCGCTGGCGGATGGCCAACCGGTCACCAACTTCGCCGCAGTCTCGGCCTTCGCCGAATACACGGTGGTGAAGCAGGACCAGGCCGTCGTGATCGACAAAGAGGTTCCGCTGACCGCCGCCTGCCTGATCGGCTGCGGCGTACTGACCGGGGTGGGATCGGTGCTCAACCGTGCCCGGGTTCAGACCGGCGAAACCGCGGCTGTCTTCGGCGGTGGCGGCGGAGTCGGCCTCAATGTGATCCAAGGCCTCGTTCTGTCCGGTGCGTCCCGGATCATCGCGGTCGACACCGTCCCGGAAAAGCGCCATCTGACCGAATTGTTCGGTGCGACCGATTTCATCGACGCACGGGAAGGCGATGTATCGGAACGGATCCGGGCGCTGCTGCCGCACAGCAAGACGGCCAATACCGGCACGTTCGGCTCCGGTGGCGTCGATTGGTCATTTGAATGCACCGGCAATCCTATCGCGCTGAAGAGCGCGGTCGAGGCGCTGACCTGGGGCGGCAACGCGGTCGTGGTCGGCGTGCCGCCGCAGAACGCAACGATCGAGTTGCCGATCAATCCCATCGCCTATGTCGACCGCGGTATCATCGGCTCGCGCTACGGCTCCTCCCGGCCCCACCACGACATCCCGATGTATGTTGCGCTCTACAAGCAGGGCCGGCTGAAGCTGGATGAGCTGATCACCAAGCAGTATCCGCTCGAGGATTTCGAGGCGGCGTTCGCCGACTTGGATGCCGGCAAGCTGGCGCGCGGCGTACTGGCGTTCTGATGTCAAGAAACAACGGGGAAACTATGTCTGTCGATTATGTCAAAATGCATGGCGAACTTGCTGCCCACGGCCCCTATCCGGCGCGGATCGGGTCCGCGCTGATCACGATGGTCGAGCCGCATGTCGGCCACGATCACAGCTATAACCGCTGGTACGAGGACGACCATTTCAACTCGGGCGCCATGGCGATGCCGTGGATGTTCTCTGGCCGCCGCTGGGTCGCGCCGAAATCGCTGCAGGCGTTCCGCTATCCGGCGGATTCCAAGATCGCCAACCCGGTCGATCTCGGGAAATATATCTCGATCTACTGGCTGACCGATGGCCGTTATGACGAGCATATGGCCTGGACGGTTGCGACCAATACGCGCCTGCGCGCCGACGAGCGCGTCTATATGCAGCGCGACCACGTTTACACATCGTTCCAGGGTTATCGTGGCACGGTCTATCGCGATGCCAAGGGACCGCGCGATATCCATGCGCTGGAATATCCCTACCAGGGGCTGGTGCTGGAGGTGATCGACGCGCCCTCGAAAGAGGGCCGCGACAAGCTCGTCGAGTGGCTGAAGACCGACTATGTGCCGGGTGTGCTGGCAGGCTCGGACATCGCCATGTGCATGTTCTTCCAGCCGACACCGTTGCCCGCCGACAAGATGCCTTATGTGAAGGACGTCGAGGGGGTGGACGACCGGCTGACGCTGCTGTGGTTCACCGAGGGCGACCCGACCAAATCCTGGGACAGGGTCTTCGCCAAGTCCGGCGAGGTTATCGCCAAGTCCGGCCTCGGACGGGTTGAGCTGGTAGCGCCCTTCATCCCGACGCTGCCCGGTACCGACAAATATGTCGACGAGTTGCGCTGATCAAGCCCGGGTCTTGAGCCAGGCGAGATAGTCCGGCGAGGCCTGCATCAGGCCGCGTTCGGTCAGCGTCAGGCTGTCGGTCAGCGTTTCGGTAACGCCGGACCGCGTGATATCGGCCTCGCGCAGCGCCGCGAGGCGCCGGAACGACCGTTCCTGCCGCCGCATATCGTCCGGACCGAGATTGCTCCAGATCGTGTCGCTGCCGGCTCCGGCGCGGGATCGTGCGTGCGCTTCGGCAAGACTCAGCAGCTTATAGTGCAGCAGTACTCCGCTGACTGCCGCCAGCCTAAGCGGTGTGGTTTCGTGGCTGTTGAGGTGGATTGCGCGCCCCGCTTTGATCAGCGGCGTCTTTGTCAGGTAATCTTGCGCGCCGAACAGCCGCGTGCGGATGCCGCCGATGGGTTGGTGGTACGGCGAACGCAGATGGCCCAGCCACGTATAGTCACCGTCGTAATGCGTGTATTCGCGCTGCGGCGATGCCTCGCCCGTGTCGGCAAACAGGCGCCTGGGATAAACGTCCAGCATGAAGGCGGCGATGCCCTCGGCGCCCGCGCCGTCGAGATAGGCGGTGAAATCATCGATTGGCGTGGTTTCCCAGCCGGGATAAAGGAAAGCTTCGTCGACATCGAGTGGCAGGCACCAGCGTCCGTAGGCATGCCGCATGATCAGGACATTCTTCCAGCGCATGCCTGAACTTGCGCGGCGAAACGGATCGCCGGTGCGGTAGAGGATGACATCGGGCTGGGCATGCAGAAAATCCGGGCTGCCGTCGATCGACAGATTGTCGATCACGATGAAACGGCCGACACCGATCCGCCGGTGATGATCAAGGAATTCCGTGAGCCGGCTCATCTCGTTGCGGACGAAGACGATCGCCGTGACGCCGCTATGATCTCCTAGTCCCTCAGGCAGGCGAATGAGCTCCAAATTCGGCTCCGGGCTGTGAATAGCCGCGCAATAGCCGCGCAACAAAATCGTCTCGCCGATATGTCGAGCCGTGTCCGGCGCGCCGCGCCTGGAAGCGGCCCAGCCTCGCAGTTCCAGGATTTCCTGCGTCTGGCAGAGGGCCGGCACCGCGTCGATCGCGGCCAGCGCCTCATCGTCTCGGCGGAGCGCGATCAGGGCCTTGATCTTAGGGGCGACCGCTACCGGCCGACCCGGAAAGCGCCGCTCGATATCCGTGAACGTCTCAAGCGCCAAGTCTATCGCCCAGCCGCGCCAGAGGCTGAACAGGAACTCGCCGACCATCAGGCCGGGATAAAGATCCCAGGTCCGGCCGCTGGTGGCCACTGCCTGTGCCTTGATCCCATCGTCGCCATTCCGGTCGATGATCAGGCGCCAGCGACAGACCAGCGCCACATGGTCGTCTTCCTGGTTCAGCTTCGCGACCACGGCCTCCGCCTCGTCGACGCGCCCCAGGCCCAAGAGATTGCGGACGTGCTCGACATAGAACCAGCGGGTGTCCGGGAATTTCGCGACCGCGGCGGCAGTGAGCGCGTGCAGTTCGTCAAGGCCGCTATAGATTCGCACGGCACGTTCGATCGAAAGCCTTGCGCCCAAATCGGATTCCGGAAAGCGGCTTTCCAACGCTACGATTGCCGCCTGCACGTCGGCGTCACGGCCTTGGTGCTGCAGAGCGCGAATGCGGAGCTGGAACCAGTCGGGTTTGGCATCGTCCGGCATACGCGCCATCAGCGTGTCGATACAGCTGGCGGCGAAGTCCCACTGGCCGATTTCGCCGGCACTGCCTGCGATGTTCAGGTGGACGTTTTCGGAATCGGGAAAGCGTTCCAACGCCTCGCGCCAGACCGCCATGGCTTCTTCCAGGCGCCAGAGCCGGGTCAGGGCCGTGGCCCGTCCCAGATGAACGAACGGCTTAGTACCGTCGCGCGCCCGGGCCTCCGTCCAGAAGGCGAGCGCGCCCGGCCAGTCTTCATTGATGGTGGCAAGCCGGGCGAGGCTGGCCATTGGCCAGGAGGGTGCGTTCGGCCGTGCCGCGACCCGCTTGAACAGCGTCTGCGCTGCATCAAGATAGCCGACATTGATCGCGGCCTCGGCCGCAGCGTTCAGTACCGCATCGGTCGGTGCGGCAAGTTTCGCCAGGATGTCCGGCGGCAACGCACCGCTGGGCAGCGCCGCCCGGAAATCCTCCGCGATCTGGGTGAGGTCGTTGGCCTGCACGGTTCCTCCGCGATGGAAGAATGTTTTATAGCGCCGATCTACTGCTGAATACCGCGCATTGCGGTGATTGCTGCTCTGTGCGGACTCGCGCGATTCGGTTATAGGTGCGTTCGAGACCCCATAGCTCAACCGGATAGAGCATCAGCCTTCTAAGCTGAGGGTTGCAGGTTCGAGTCCTGCTGGGGTCGCCACCTTGATAGATAACTTGGCAATATCAATGGGTTATCTTAAGAAATTGGCAAACCTTTCGTTAGGTTTGCCAATTCCGGTTATTCATTCGTCCTGACGGCTATCCATGCTCGCGCCGTTTTCAAGCATTGCCATGGCGCTTTTTGCCAAGCGCCGCTGATCCGCCGCCTTTGTGTAATTCTGAACTTCGGACACCGATTCTTGTCCTCCGATTGCCTTGATCTGGTGGGCAGAGCCGCCAAGATCGGCAATGCGACGGAGCGCGGCTTTGCGCAGGCCATGGGCCCGGCAGCGCGATGGCAGGCCGGCTTGTTCACAGCACTCGGCAAAATAGTTGCCGAACCCGGCGGCCGACAACGGCGCTCCAGCATCCAAGGCGGGCCTGCCCTTCACCCCGGCGGTGCGCGCCCAGATCGACAAGTTCCTGAAGGACCATCCGCGCGGCAAGGAAGGCCGCGTCATCTACAACCTGAAGCGCGACTTCGGCGTCGATCCGGAAGAGTTGAGCAAGCGATTCCGATTCTATTTCGAAGCATTTCCGGTTATGGCCGAATTGAACTGAGCGGGACGCACCCGAGTATGCGGACCGCTATTTGTGCGTCGAGCCCTCGATGGCACTGGCCGTGACTCGGGGGATTCATCGTCTGCTTGCGGGATGCGGTGATGTCGTCCGTCACGTCCAAGATGGGCGCTAAGCGGAAATGATCGTCGGCATCTGTTTTAGTCTGCTTCGGGTCAGTAGCGGACAAAGTCGTGGACGAAGACGGCGGCGATGTTAGACGGCAATAATCTCAACGCCCGCCTTAGCGAGCATGTCCGCATTGGGCGGTGTCAGTCCCTTATTTGTGATGACGATATCGATTTCCTCCAAGTCGCAAACCGCATGTCCCGCCGGTGCGTCGAACTTGCTGCTGTCGACGAGAACGATCGTTTTATCGGCGCGAGCAAGCAGGCGCCTCTCGGCTTGCACCAGAATTACGTCCGTCTGCATCAGGCCATGCCGGCCGATCGATGCTGCGCCGAGAAATAT
>DATJHU010000097.1:0-4554 GCA_035493715.1 Alphaproteobacteria bacterium
CAGGCGGCGGTGAGGCCCGATTCCATTTCGCCCAGCTCGTTGGAGGCGCCGATGAACAGGAAGTTCACCGCGTTGACCCGGCCGCGCATCTCGTCCGGCGTCGCGCGCTGCACGAGATTCTGCCGCACATAGACGCTGACCATGTCCGAAGCGCCGAGGATGGCGAGTGCCGCGAGGGACACTAGGAAATTGCCGGACAGGCCGAAAACGATCGTCGCGATGCCGAAAATACCCACCGCGGCGAACATCGTGCGCCCGGCACGTCGCCCCAGGGAATAACGGCCCAGCATGACGCCGACAATAACCGCCCCCACGGCGGGGGCGCTTCTGAGCAGGCCGAGACCGAGCGGTCCGGTGTGCAGGATGTCGCGCGCATACACAGGCAGCAACGCCGTGGCGCCACCGAACAGCACCGCAAACAGGTCGAGGGAAATTGCCCCGCCGATCGCGGGGCGAGCGCGGATGAAGCGGATGCCAGCCAACAGCGACGTCCAGTCCATGCCGCGCCGTTCGACCTGCCGCTCGGAGGGCCTGATCGCGAGCGCCGCGAGCACCGCCAGGCTGAACGAAACGCCGGCCGTGCCGTAAACGGCGGCCGGGCCGCCGACATAGATGAAGCCGCCAAGCGCCGGACCGGCGATGGTCATCGCCTGCAGGCTTGAGGAACTCCAGGCGAAAGCGTTGCCCAAAAGCGGTTGCGGGATCAGGCTCGGCAGCAGCGCCTGCATCGCGGGGGCGGCAAATGCGCGGCCGACCCCGAACAGCACCAGCAGCAGATAGATCGGCCAGAGTGCGTCGATCCCCGACACCACCACCGCCAGCAGCAGGAACGACGTCAGCGCCTGCAAGGTCAGGCAGAGCGCCAGCACGATCCGGCGGTCGTAGCGGTCGGCGACGTGCCCCGCGATCAGCGCAAGGCCGAATACCGGCAGGAATTGCGCCAAACCGACGAAACCAAGCGAGATCGGACGGTGCGAAATGTCGTATACATGCCAGCCGACGGCCACGCCCTGCACCTGGGTGGCGAGGGTCGCGGGGATGCGCATGGCGAGGAAAAAACGGAAATCGCGGAAAGAAAATGCACTTGGCTGCGTTTCCTTCATCGCCATGAGGCTCAATCCCGTATAAGCCAGCGCGAGTCGCGCGCGTGGGGATCAATATGCGTGAAAATCCGGGTGCAAGCCCTTTCAAGATAACGATTTGCGGGATCGACGAGCTGGTCGATCATTCCGCGGCGCAGGTGACCCATGTGCTGTCGATCCTGGATCCCGGCATGCCGGAGCCCGCGGCCTTCGGCAGCTATGGGGAGCATGCCCGGCTGGAGCTGCGCTTTCACGACGTCATCGAAGAACATGTCGCCGGATACGATTCGCCCCAGCCGCATCATATCGAAGAGCTGCTGGCCTTCGGCCGCGACCTGATGACCGAGCCGGAAGGAACCGCGCACCTGCTGGTCCACTGCCACATGGGGATCAGCCGCTCGACGGCCGCGGCCGCCCTTCTCCTGGCGGAAGCCAAACCGGAATGGTCCGCCAAGCAAGTGATGGCGGAGATTGGGAACGTCCGCGCCAAGGCTTGGCCGAACCTCAGGATGGTGGAGATCGGCGACGCCATGCTCAGCCGCAACGGCGATCTGGTGCGCGCGGTGCGCCAGCGCCATCACGAGCTGGCCACCGCCTTGCCGCACGTCGCCGACTATATGCGCGACAACGGCCGCGGGCGCGAACTCGGCTAACCGACGCCCATCGGATGGCCGTCACCTTCGCGATGGTCCGCGACGCGGCCCTTGAGCTGCCCTCGGTGACCGAAGGCACATCTTACGGCACCGCGGCGCTCAAGGCCGGCAAGGCGCTGATCGCGCGCCTGAAGGAAGACGGCGAAACGCTTGTCCTGAAAGTCGACCTGATGGAGCGCGACATCCTGCTGGAGAGCCAGCCGGATGTGTTCTTCCTGACCGATCATTATCGCGGCTATCCGCTGGTGCTGGTCCGCCTGCCGCTGGCCGACATGAGGCAAATCGAATCCCTACTGCGGCGGGCCTGGTTCGCCGCAGCGCCGAAGCATTTGACCAAGCCCTATCCGCAGCCGCGCTGAAACAGCGGCTTTATTCATATCTCAGCGCCGTCACCGGCCGCGCGGTCGCGACCCGAAAGGCATGGATGGACACGGTGGCCAGAGCGATCGTCAGGGCAACCGCGGTTGCTGCGATGAAAATCCATAACCGCAGTTCCACATGCGCGGCGAAGCCGTGCAGCCAGCGGTTCATCAAATACCAGGCGACTGGCCAGGCAATCAGGTTCGCCCATAAAACCGGCTTGGCGAACTGCCACAGCAGCAGTTTCATGATGTCGAACCGGTTCGCCCCCATCGCCTTGCGGATGCCGATTTCCTTGGTCCGCCGTTCCGCCGTAAACGCAGACAATCCGAACAGACCCAGCCCGGCAATGAACAAGGCGACGCCTGCGAAGGCGGTGAACAACTGCGACTGCCGGATGACGTCCAAGTAGTAGCGCTGCAGCCACTCATTCATGAACGCCAGGCGCAGCGGAACAGGCGGCCCGAGCTTTGCCCACAGCCGTTGGATCGCGTCGAGCGTTTCGGGAATATCGCGGCCGTTCAACTTCACATGAAGAACGCCGTGATCCTTAAGGTTTACACAGTAAATCTGCGGCGCAATCACCGTGTGAATTGCGTCCAGTGCGATGTCCGGCACAACGCCGATGATCGTAGACGGGCCCTTCTGTGGCCGCCCCCAATCGAACGTCACGCTCTTGCCGATGGCCTCGGCAGCGGACGGAAAGCCGAAAGCCCTGACCGCGGTTTCATTGATAACGATGGGTGCCTGAAACACCGCTTGGGCGCGGTCATCTATAAAGACGGCATCGCTCGAATGCCCCCGTGAGAACAGGCGACCCGCCACCGGCTTGACGCCATACATCTCAAAGAAACCGAAATCGACCGAAAAATAAGAGACTTGGACTACCGTGCCTTTCTCCAGTATTGCGCTGAAATTGCTGTCTTGGAAACCGTCAGTCCATCCGTCCGAACAGGCGGCATCCAGTACGCCGGGCAACCGGGTCACTGCATCCCGGAATGCCGCACCGCAGGACGTCTTGTCGGGCATGTCGGCATAGCTGGCGATCGAATCCGCCATCAGCACCTGATCGGTATCCAGGCGCATTCCGTCCTTCCGGGCATAGTCGGTCTGAAGGGAAACGACGAAGGTCGCAATGGTCAGCGCAATCAATATCGCGAACTGCAACACGACCAGCACCTGGCGCAGCGGTATTGCGCCCGAGACTGGCAAACCGCCGGCCTTCAAGACGGATGCAGGCCTGAAAGACGACATGACGAAAGCGGGGTAAGCGCCCGCCAAAAGGCCGACCGACAGGATCAACCCGGCAATCGTTGCGATCAGCGCCGGCCGGCGCCACCAGTCGAATTCAATTTGGGCATTCATGAAGGCTTCGAGACTGGGCAACGCCAGTTCGGCCATTGCCAGCGCCAGGATGGCGCTGAGCGTCACATAGAGGGTGGACTCGCCGACGAACTGGGACATCAGGTCCCGCCGGCCCGCGCCCGCCACCTTGCGGATGCCGACCTCTGTCGCGCGTCGTCCAGCGCGGGCGGTCATCAGGTTGATGAAGTTGATGCTGGCCGCCACCACGATCAGGAAGCCTATTGCCGCCATTGCATAAAGGATGGTCGGATTCGCGATGGGTTTCAGATAGGCGGCAAGGTCCGGCCGCGTATGAAGCTGGCGCAGCGGTACGAGTTCGAATCCGTAGCGAACGCCCTCCGCATTGGCATAAGCGACGGCCGAATGCCTATGGACGCCCAAAGACGCGAGCATCGGGTCGATCAAACCATCGATTGTCGCGCCGGGCTTGAGCCGCAGATAGACTTCGGTGTCGGCGTCGAAGCAGGCCGAGCATGGCGCATGCGTGTCGATATAAGTCAAACTCGACGCTGCGGATTGCCCCGACGCAATGACTTCCGTATCCAGATTCGTGTTGGACGGAAGATCTTTCAGCACCGCCGTTACTTTCAGCGGGATCGTGCGGTTCACCTCCAGCGTCTCGCCGATCGGATTATCCTTGCCGAAATATTTCCGCGCCATCTTGCGCGTGATGACGACGCTGTCGGGCTGGTTCAGCGCGGTCGACAGGTCTCCATGCAATGCAGGCAATTGAAGCAGTTCGAACACATTGGGATCCGCCCAGAAGAACGTGCGCTCTATCCCCTCTATATCGCCATGTCGGATCGGCTTCTTAGCGCGCGCCAGGCGCGCTAGCGATTGAATCGCGGGCAACTCCAGTGCCATTGCGCGCGCCACGTCGCCGGGCGCCCCCCGGTATTTTTTTACCTCCCCGCCCGGCTGCGCGGAGGTAGTGACGAGCATGTAGGTCCGATCCGAATTGGGCAACCAGGCGTCATAGCTGGTCTCGTGCCGAACATAGAGCGCGATCAGCATCGCCACGGCGAAACCGACCGCCAGCCCGACGATGTTGATGCCCGCATAGAGCTTGTTGCGGGCCAGGTTGCGCAGCGCCG
>DATJHU010000098.1:0-19107 GCA_035493715.1 Alphaproteobacteria bacterium
CACTGGCGCGGCGAGAGCAGCGACGAGAAAGTCGCCTTCCCCGCGGGCGTCGATCCGCTGGCGGCGAAGATCACCGCGCCGAAGGCGCTGACCCGCGCGCTCGCCCATGTCGGCCTCGTCGCCGACGATGCGACCGGCGACCGGCTGGCGGCGGAGCTGGCGCCTGGCCAGATACTGGTGACCCGCACCGGCGGCATGTGGCGGTGGGATGGGCTGGTCCGCCGGCCCGGAACGGCGTCGGCCGCGGCGGTCCGTCTCGAGCAGCGTAACCGGCTGGAGCAGATCGAACGCGAACTGGCGGAAGCCGAGACGGCGACCAAGGCCGCAGCCGAAGGGCTGGCGGCGGCGGAACGCGCGCTTCTCGTGGCGGCGAATGCCGAAAAACAGGCGCGCGGCACCGTGATGTCGGCGACCGCCGCGCTGGAACGCGCACGCGGCGACCATGCCCAACGCAAGCGCGAGGCCGAGGCGCGCGCGCTGACGCGGCAGGCGCTGGCGGGATCTTTGGCGCTGGCCGAATCGGACCGCGCGGGTGTCGCCTCCGAACTGGATGAATTGCAGAAGTCCGTTGCCGCGCTGCCGGATTCGGCGGAGTCGCGCCAAAGGCTGGAAACGCTGCGCGCCGGGCTGGCGGGTGAGCGCAACCGTCTGGGCTCCTGCCTCGCGGCGGTCGAGCAGCTGGGGCGCGAGGAATCGCAGCGCAACGCGCGGCTGGCGTCGATCGCCGGGGAACGCCAGGAGTGGCGCGAGCGCGCCGCCCGCGCGGCCACGCGGCTCAAGGAATTCGACGAGCGCGGCGCGGCGCTCAAAGCCGTCAGGGCCAAGCTCGCGGAAGAGCCGAAGCGGCTGGGCGCGGCGCGCGAGACGATCCTGTCTGAGCTTGAGACCGCGGAGAAGGCGCGCGGCCAGGCCGCCGACAAGGTGGTTGCGGCCGAGGCCGCGCAGGCCGCCAGCGAGCGCCATCTGCGCCAGGTCGAGGGGGCGTTGTCCGACGCGCGCGAGGCGCGCGTGCGGGCCGAGGCCGCGGTTGCCGCCGTGATCGAGGAAATCGAGCAGCTGAAACTGCGCGCCGTCGAGAAACTGGGCGACGTAGCGCCGGGTGCCATCGACCTTACTTTGCTCTCCAGCCTGGCGGGAACGACGCCCGACAAGCTGCCCGATCCCGATGCCGCCGCGTCGCGCCATGCCAAGCTGCTGCGCGACCGCGAATCGATCGGTCCGGTCAATCTGCGCGCCGAGCTCGAGGTCAAAGAACTGGATGCCGAGATCGAGCGGATGACGGTCGAGCACGACGACCTGGTCGCCGCGATCGCGCGGTTGCGCCAGGCGGTGCATGGGCTGAACAAGGAGGCGCGGGAGCGGCTGCTGGCTTCGTTCAGCGTGATCGACGGTCATTTTCGCCGGCTGTTCGTGCAGCTGTTCGGCGGCGGCAGCGCGGAGCTGAAGCTGACCGAGGCGGACGATCCGCTGGACGCGGGCCTTGAGATCCTGGCCAGCCCGCCGGGCAAGAAGCTCCAGCAACTCTCCTTGTTGTCCGGCGGCGAGCAGGCACTGACCGCGATCGCGCTCATCTTCGCGATGTTCCTGACGAACCCCTCGCCGGTTTGCGTGCTGGACGAGGTCGACGCGCCTCTCGACGACGCCAATGTCGATCGTTTCTGCCTGCTGGTGCAGGAAATCGCCCGCGACGTAGGAACGCGGTTCCTGATTATTACCCACCACCGCCTGACAATGGCGCGCATGGATCGCCTGTATGGTGTAACCATGGCGGAGCGCGGGATTTCGCAGCTCGTTTCGGTCGATCTGCGGCGCGCCGACGAACTGACCGCGGCCTGAAAAACGCAAGGGTGCGGCGGGTGAGGCGAAGGGGAATGCCCGGAAGGGGGTTTAGCGGCTTGACACAAAGTAGCGTCCCTCATACGGTCGCGCCGCTTTCAGCGCCGGAAGGTGCTGGGAGGTTTTTGGCTGCGTCTTTTGCAAGGCTGCGCCGATGAACCTCGACGATCTTGACGATCGAATCGCCAAGGCGCGCGCTTCTGGCGAACGTCATGTCCCGGCAGCGGGCGGCGAAGATCCGGAGATCGAAAGTGCGATGAGTTTCGGCATGCGCGCCGGGGCTCAGTTCGTATCCGCGGTCGTCCTGGGCGGCGGGCTTGGCTGGCTGATCGATCACTGGCTCAAGACCAAACCGTTCGGGATGCTGATCCTGATGGTGCTGATGTTTATCGCCGCCATGGCCAATGTCTGGCGGTCGATGAACAAAGCGGTGGATATGGCGACCGCCAATGCGCAAGCGGCCGAGACATCGGCCGCGATGGAAGAGACTACGGAAGAGGCAGATGGAAAATCCGCTTAAGCAGTTCGCGATCCACACGCTGATCCCGATTCATATCGCGGGTTACGACGTGTCGTTCACGAATTCATCCTTGCTGATGATGCTCGCTTTGGCGGTGATCGTGTTCCTCTTCTTCGTGGGCACCAGCCGCAAGGCGGTCGTGCCGGGCCGGCTGCAGGGCGCGGCCGAGATGCTCTATGAATTCACGGCGAACATGGTTGAGGACAATGCCGGCCATGGCAGCGCGAAATACGTGCCCTTCGTGATGTCGATCTTTCTGGTCGTGCTGTTCGGCAACCTCTTGGGTCTCGTTCCCTACAGCTTCACCTATACCAGCCACATCATCGTGACCGTGGCGCTGTCGCTGATGATCTTCGTGGTCGTCGTGCTGCTCAGCCTTAAGAACCACGGCTTCGGCTTCTTCAAGATGTTCTTCCCGCCGGGCGCGCCGATCGCACTGGCCCCGCTCCTGGTTCCGATCGAGCTCCTGTCCTTCCTCTTCCGGCCGATCAGCCTGTCCGTCCGTCTTTTCGCCAACATGATGGCGGGCCACGTGATGCTGCAGCTGTTCGCCGGCTTCACGATCGCGCTGGGGCTCGTGGGCATCTTGCCGCTCACCTTCGTGGTGCTGCTGACGGGCTTCGAAATCCTGGTGGCTCTGCTTCAGGCCTACGTCTTCGCCCTGCTCACTTCGATCTACCTGAAAGACACGCTCGAGGCGCACTGAGCCTTAGGCTGTACTGTTTCCCTTCAACCTGACCTAAAGAAACTTCAAGGATCATCATTATGGACGCAGCTTCCGCAAAGCTTATCGGTGCCGGTCTGGCCGTCATCGGCATGGGCGTCGTCGGCATCGGCCTGGGCCTGATCTTCAACGCGTGGTTGCACGCACTGGGCCGCAACCCTTCCGCGGCGCCGGTTCTGCGCCAGATGGGCTTCCTGGGCTTCGCCCTCACGGAAGCGCTGGCACTGTTCGCGTTCGTGCTCGCCATCCTGATCCTGCTCAACGTCCTTTGAGCCGGATACACGGAGCGCGCATCATGTTCGCCCCCAGGTCGCTCAAGACAGCGTCCTTTGCCGGCCTGACGCTGGCCCTCCTCGCGGGGGTCAGCCGGGCTGCAGAGGGTGAAGAGAAAGAGGGCATGCCCCAGCTCGACCCGCATTCCTATGCGAGTCAGCTGTTCTGGCTGGCCATCTTCTTCATCCTGGTCTTCCTGTTCCTGCGTTTCATCGGGTTGCCGCGCGTAACGGCGATCATCGATGAGCGCGCGAAGACGATCGACAGCGACATCGCCGCCGCCGAGCTTCTCCGTGCGCAAGCAGGGGAGGCCGAGAAGACCTACGAGGCAACGATGGGCGCCGCGCATGGCGAGGCCCGCGCGTTGTTGGCCGAAACCTACGAGCGGAACCAGGCTGTCCTGGCCGAACAGACCAAGCAGGCGGCCTCGGTCGCGGAGCGCGAGGTCAACCAGGCCGTGAAGCGGGTCGAGTCCGAGCGGGCAGCAGCCTTGCACAGCATCCACGAGGTCGCGCGCGGCCTCGCGACGGACATCACGGCCAAACTGACCGGGCGGACACCGAACGCTGACCGGGTCAGCCAGGTGGTCGAGCATGCCGCGGCGGAGGTGGCGTGATGGAACTGTTCCACGATCCCGAATTCTGGGTCCTCGTCGGCTTCCTGATCTTCTTCGGCCTGCTGGGCCGGACCTTCTGGAAGCTGATGCGCGATGGCCTGGACGGCCGTGCCGCGAAGGTCAAGGAGCAGCTGGCCGAGGCGACCCGTTTGCGTACCGAGGCCCAGCAGATCCTCGAATCCTATCGCCAGAAGCAGAATCAGGCCGTCAAGGACGCCGCCGACATTCTGCAGGCGGCGAAGGAAGAGGCCGAGCGGATGCGCCTGGAAGGCGAAGCCGAGCTGAAGCGGAGCATCGCTGCCCGCGAGGCGCAGGCGAAAGACCGGATCGCGCAGGCCGAACAGGCCGCGATCCAATCGGTCAAGGCCCTGGCAGCCGACATCGCGATCCGTGCGGCGACCAGCCTCGTTGCCGAATCGATCGACAAGGACGGCGCCGCCGCCCTGGTCGACCAGGCGATCGACGACCTGCCGAAGCGGGCGGCCTGACGACCGGCTGTCTTCGCTAAAGACGACACGCGAAGGGCGGGCCGGCATACCGGGCCCGCCCTTCTGCTTTGCGCCCTTCACTCTTGCCACCGCCGTACCGCCGCGCCTAAATCCGCCAATGGTTGCTCTTTCAAACACCGACCTGACCGGCCGCGAGACGGTCGCCGAAACAATGGCGGCGATCGGCAGGCGTGCGCGCGCCGCCGCGACCGCGATGGCGCTCGCCCCGACAGACGCCAAGAACACGGCGCTGCTGGCCGCCGCCGCCGCCATCCGGCGGGATTGCGACGCTATACTCGAAGCCAATCGGCGCGATGTCGCGGCAGTGAAGGAAAGGCTATCGGCATCGATGATCGACCGCCTGGCGTTGGACGCAAAGCGGGTCAAAGGGATCGCCAGGGGTCTTGAGGAGGTCGCGGCGTTGCCCGATCCGGTCGGCACCAGCCTGGCGCGCTGGACGCGCCCGAACGGGCTCGACATCGAACGCGTGCGCGTGCCGCTCGGCGTCATCGGCATCATCTATGAATCCCGTCCGAACGTGACCGCCGATGCCGGGGCGTTGTGCCTGAAGGCCGGCAACGCTGCGATC
The DNA here is from genome assembly GCA_035493715.1 of Alphaproteobacteria bacterium. GTDB lineage: Bacteria > Pseudomonadota > Alphaproteobacteria > BOG-932 > Roseiterribacteraceae > BOG-932. The sequence continues at coordinate 5,047 of DATJHU010000098.1, forward strand.
CTGCGCGGCGGATCGGAAAGCACCGAGTCCTCGCGTGCCATCCATCGCTGCCTGGTCGTCGGCGCGACCGAAGCCGGACTGCCGGCCGACGCGATCCAGATCGTGCCGACCACAGACCGCGCCGCCGTCGGCATCATGCTGGGCATGGCCGGCGTGATCGACGTCATCGTCCCGCGCGGCGGCCGCTCGCTGGTCGAGCGCGTGATGAACGAAAGCAAGGTCCCGGTCTTCGCCCACCTTGAAGGGCTCTGCCATGTCTATGTCGATGCCAAGGCGGACCTGGGTATGGCCCGCAAGATCGTGATGAACGCCAAGATGCGGCGGGTCTCGGTCTGCGGCGCGGCGGAGACCCTGCTGGTCGATCGCGCGGTCGCGGCCGAATTCCTGAACCCGATCGTCGGCGACCTGCTCAACGCCGGCTGCGAAGTCCGTGGGGACGAAACGGTGCGCGCCGCCGATGCCCGCGTGGTCCCGGCGGCCGAGGCCGACTGGACGACGGAATATCTCGAACCGATCATCTCCGCGCGGGTGGTGGACGGGGTCGCGGGCGCGATTGCCCATATCAACCATTACGGTTCCCACCATACCGACAGCATCGTCACCGAGGACGAGGCGACGGCCGAGAAATTCCTGAACGAAGTCGACAGTGGCATCGTGCTGGTCAACGCCTCGACCCAGTTCGCCGACGGTGGCGAATTCGGCATGGGGGCGGAAATCGGCATCTCGACCGGCAAGATGCATGCACGCGGGCCGGTCGGCGTCGAGCAGCTGACCAGCTACAAATACAAGGTGCGCGGTCGGGGGCAGGTCCGGCCCTGACTTCTTATCCCGGCCGTTTCACCGGGCCCGTTTGGGCGGGGCGCCGGATCGGGCTCTTGGGGGGGTCATTCAATCCCGCCCATGAAGGCCATCGGCATATCAGCACGATTGCGCTGAAACGTCTGGGGCTCGATCAGGTGTGGTGGCTGGTCAGCCCGCAAAATCCGCTGAAGCCGACGAAGGGCATGGCGAGCTTCGCCAAGCGGTTCGCCATGGCCAGGTTCCAAGCGCGTCATCCGCGCATCCTGGTCACCGATCTGGAGACGCGACTGGGCACGCAATATACGTTCGATACGCTGAAGGCGCTTGGGCGTTACTATTCGGGTACCCGCTTCGTCTGGCTGATGGGGGCCGACAATCTGGGGCAGATCCACCGCTGGCAGCATTGGCGGGCGATCTTTGGTAACATACCGATCGCTGTGTTCGATCGGCCGCCCTACCGGTTGCAGACATTGGCCAGTCCAGCCGCTTCGGCCTACGCTAAATATCGCCGCGACCAATCCCGGGCGCGCGATCTGGTCACGCTGAAGCCGCCGGCCTGGACGTTCTTTCCGTCCCGGCTTGAACCGCTTTCGTCCAGCCAGCTCCGCATGGCGGCGCGCAGTTTCGGGCCTGACTCATTGCGCGCACGCTTCGCCGCCTCTACTTTCAAGGATACCGATCCACTTATGGCCGCATCATCAATGGCGAAAACGCCAGCCGAAACACCGCCCACCGAACCCGCCAAGAAGACCGTCCGCAAGAAGCCGGCGGGCGGCGAAACCGCCGCGCTCGGTCAAGTCGCGCCCAACAAGTCCGATCCAGGCGTGGATGCCGTGCGCGACCTGATCGTCAAATCGATCGACGACGACAAGGGCGAGGACATCGTGGTCGTCGACCTGCAGGGCCGGTCGAACCTGGCCGACTATATCGTGATCGCTTCCGGCCGCTCGGCACGGCAGGTCGGCGCGATGGCTGACCATATATTGAAGAAGCTGCAACCAGGGCTGACCTTCCGCATGACGGTGGAGGGCCTGCCGCAGGGCGACTGGGTGCTGCTCGATTGCGGCGACGTGGTCGTCCATCTGTTCCGGCCCGAGGTGCGCGATTTCTACGCGATCGAAAAGATGTGGGGCCTGGAGCCGCCGGCGCTGAAAGCGTCCGAGGGCATCTAGGCCCTCGTTTCGCCACAGTTTTACACATAAACGTTCGTCGTGCGCATTATCATCGCCGCCGTCGGCAAGCTGCGCGACGCGCAAAGCCGGACCTTGTTCGACCTCTATGCCGGACGCCTCTCCTGGCCGGTCACCGTGCGCGAGGTGGAGCTGAAGCGGACGCTCGCGTCCGATGCGGCGCGCGCCGAGGAGGCGCGATTGCTGCTCGATGCGATCGGTGGCAAGGCGACGGTGGTGGCGTTGGACGAGCATGGCGCGGATTTGACCAGCGCCGGCTTTGCCGACCGCATCCGCGCCTGGCGCGATGATGGGGTGGCCGAGCTGGCCTTCGCGATCGGTGGCGCCGACGGGCACGGTCAGGCGTTGCTCAAGCGTGCGGCGGCGTCCGTCGCGTTTGGCAGGATGACCTGGCCGCACCGTCTGGCGCGGGTCATGCTGATCGAGCAAGTCTACAGGGCCCAGCAAATCATCGCGGGCCATCCCTACCACAGGGAATGATAGTATAACGATGCCCAGCAGGCCCTAGGCGAAGCAGGTTTGGTCAATAGAAACCCATGAGTTCATCGCCGACTCAGGACATGATTCCGGATACGCCCCCGGCTGAGCTCTCCTTATGGGAGACGCTGCGCCGGCGCGGCGGAATCATCGTCACCGTGGCGATCTTCCTGCTGGCGCTGCTGGCATTGCAGCACCTGCTGCGCAACTTCCACTATCACCAGATCATCTCGCAGCTGCGCTCGCTTTCCGGCGCGCAAATCGCCGTCGCGCTACTATGCACCGTCGGCAGCTATTGGACGCTGACCTTCTACGATCTGTCGGCGCTGCGCTATGTCGGGATCAAGCTGCCCTACCGGCTGGTCTCTTTCGCCGCCTTCACCGGCTATGCGGTCTCCAACAATCTGGGTTTCGCGCTTATTTCGGGCGGCGGCGTGCGCTTCCGGCTCTATTCCGCAGCCGGCATGTCGGCGGGCGACATCGCCAAGGTCGTCGTCTTTTCCGGCGTCACGTTTACCGCCGGGCTGTTCGCAATCGGCAGCTTCGCTTTCTTGATCGCGCCGGGGGAACTGGGCCCTGTGGCGCATATCGCGCCCAATGTCGCCGCGATGATCGGCGGGGTAGCGCTGGCGGTTATCCTGGCGCTGGTCCTGACCAGCGCGATCAACCGGCGGCCGCTTCGCATCTGGCGAATCCGGATCGCAATCCCGTCCGTCCGAATGCTGATCGCGCAGGTCGCGATCTCCGGTGTCGATATCGGCCTTGCCGCCGCGGTCCTTTACGTGATGCTGCCGCACGTCCAAGGGTTCGGCTATTGGGGCTTCCTGGGGCTGTTCTCCATTGCGCTGCTGCTGGGTGTGATCAGCAATATCCCCGGCGGCATCGGCGTCTTCGAATCGGTGATGCTGCTGGGCTTGCGCCACACGGACCGCGCCGCCGTGCTGGGGGCGATCGTCGCCTATCGCGCGATCTATTTCCTGCTGCCGCTGATCGTCGCCGGCATCCTGCTCGCGGCCAACGAACTGCTGTGGCGCAAGCCGGGGCGGATGGCGCAACTCAAGGTTGCCGGCGCAGCCGGGTCACGCGTGGTGCCGCCATTGACGGCAGCGCTGGTCTTCATCGCCGGCGTCATCCTGATGATCTCCGGCGCCGCCCCGGAAACCGATTGGCGGTTGGCGCTGCTCGAAGGCGTCGTACCGCTGTCGGTGCTGGAGGTCTCGCATATTCTGGGCAGCCTGATCGGGCTTGCGCTGCTGATCCTGGCGCGCGGGCTCTATCGGCGGCTCGATGTTGCCTGGTTCGTCTCGATGATTGCGCTTGCCGCCGCAGTGGTGGTTTCGCTGGTCAAGGGGCTGGACTACGAAGAGGCCATCGTTCTCACCGTCATCCTCCTCATTTTGACCGCCTGCCGGGAAGAGTTCACGCGACGGGCGCGGATTTCGGATCTCAGGATCAGTTTCGCATGGCTGATCGCGATCATCGGCGTCGTCGGCGGCATCGTGTGGCTGACCTTCTTCACCACCAAGCATGTCGAATATTCGAACGAGTTGTGGTGGCAGTTCGCCTTCTCGGAAAACGCGCCGCGCTCGCTCAGGGCGACCTTCCTGATGGTCGTGATCCTGATCGTGTTCGGGCTCAGCCACATGTTCCGCCCGGCCCCGGTCAGGCCGCATCCGCCGACCGAGGCGGAGATGGACGCGGTCCGCCGCATCCTGCCGCTGGCTGAACGGCCGGAGGCGAATGTCGTGCTGCTGCGCGACAAGGCGCTGCTGTTCAACGACAGCCAGACCGCTTTCATCATGTATGCCGTGCGGGGGCAAAGCTGGATCGCGCTCGGCGATCCGGTTGGACCGGCGGAGGAGCTGCCCGAGCTGATCTGGCGCTTCCGCGAAATGTGCGACAGGGCCGGTGGCCGGCCCGCCTTCTACCAGGTGACGGCCGACACGCTGCCGCTCTATCTCGATGTCGGCCTGACGCCGATCAAGGTGGGCGAGGAGGCGCGGGTCGACCTGAAGGCGTTTTCGCTCGACCAGCCGGGTCGCAAGGATCTGCGCTATTCGGTGAAGCGGGCCGAGCGCGACGGCCTGACATTCGATGTCGTGCCGCGTGAGCAGGCGGCGGCGTTGATGAGCGAGCTGAAGCCGATCTCGGACGCCTGGCTGGACACGCGCAACACCTCGGAGAAACGGTTCTCGGTCGGCGCCTTCGATCCCGCCTATCTCAGCGAATTCAATATCGCGGTCGTCCGCGTGGACGGGCGGATCACCGCCTTCACCAATATCTGGATTGCCGAAACCAGCCGCGAGGTGGCGGTCGATGTCATGCGATTCGATCCGGAGGCATCGCCCTACACGATGGAATTCCTGTTCGCTCGGCTGATGTTGTGGGCCAAGGAAAGCGATTTCCACTGGCTGGGCCTGGGCATGGCGCCGCTGTCCGGCATGGCCGGCCGCGATCTCGCGCCGATCTGGCAACGCCTTGGCGCCGTGATCTTCCAAGCCGGCGAACGGTTCTATAACTTCCGCGGTCTTCGTCTATTCAAGGACAAGTTCAAGCCGACCTGGGAGCCGCGTTACCTGGTTTGCCAGGGCGGGCTGACTCCGGTCGGCATCTTTTCCGACACCGCCGCGCTCATCGCGGGCGGCCTGCGCGGGGTGTTGCTCAAGTGATCCGTTTCGGCGCGCCGCGCGCCATAGCCTTCTTCGTCTGGGTTCTCTGCGCCGCCCTGTCTTTCGGGGCCTTCGCCGCGCCCGACTTCAAGCCGACGCGCATCGACGGCAGCCCGCTGTGGCCGGTGCATTATTTCGCGCCAGCCGACCCGGCCAAGATCACGGGCCTGGTGATCCTCATTTCCGACAATCAGGGGTGGGACGATGCGGCCAGCGCGCTGGCCGAGCATCTGACCCAGTCGGGTCGGGTCGTGACGGGGTTGGAATTGCCGGTCTATCGAGCCGCGCTGGCCAAGGAGACCTATCCGTGCGTGCTGTTCGTGCGGGATATGGAAACCTTCAGCCGCAATGTCGAAGAGACGCTGCCGCTTACCCAGTACCAGCCGCCGATCATCCTGGGGATCGGCGCCGGCTCGGCGATCGCCTATGCGACGGCCGGAACGGTCCTGCCCAACACGTTCGCCGCGGGGATCGGACTCAGGTTCGATCCGGTGATCGATCTCGGCCACCGGCTTTGCCTGCCGCTCGCCGATCCGTCCGCGCCGGCGCCGACATCCGGTCCAGTCCGCTACGGTCCGGTGAGCGACCACGAGACGCCCTTCTTTTTCACCCCTTCGGCATCCTTCGCGAGCCAGGGCGGCGGGCTGAACGATTTCGTCTCGGCCATGAAGCAGGCCCATCCGGTCGCCGACAAGGGCAACGATATGGCGACGGTGGATGCTGCGATCGCGGAACTGTCAAAGCTGGGGAAGGCAGAATCGTCGATCGACGGGCTGCCGGTCGTGGAGATTCAGCCCAATCCGGCGCTGGCCGGCCGGCGTCCCCTGGTCGTCTTCTATTCGGGCGACGGTGGCTGGCGCGACATCGACAAGAAAATCGGTGCGTATCTCGGCGATCGCGGCTATCCGGTCGTTGGCATCGATTCGCTGCGCTATTTCTGGCGTAGGAAATCGCCCGAGACGATGGCCGGGGACCTGGACCGGCTGATTCGCCATTACCGCGCGCTGGCGCGGGATAACGGCGTGATGCTCGTCGGCTATTCCTTCGGGGCCGATGTGATGCCTTTCATGGTCAGTCGTATGGCGCGCGACACCAAAGCCGAGGTAAAATCAATCTCGCTTCTCGGTATCGCGGATCGCGCCAGTTTTGAAATCCGGCTGCAGGGCATCCTGGGCGCCAGGAACACCGACGGGCCCGCCACGTTGCCGGAACTGATGAAGCTGCACGGTATTCCGATACAGTGCGTCTACGGCGAAGCCGAGCAGGATTCGGTCTGTGCGCAAAAAGAACTGGACGGGCTGGTCGACCGTGTCGAAGTGAAGGGCGGACATCATTTCGATGGCGACTATCTCGGTACCGCCGATCTGATCATGGCCGCGGACAAGGCAAGAGCGAGCAAAGAGAAATGAGCAAAAGCGACATGAAACGCCCCAGGCCCGCCGTTCTGTGCGTTCTCGACGGCTGGGGCTATCGCGACAAGCTGGACGACAACGCCGTCACGCTGGCGCATACGCCCAACCTGCATCGCTTCTGGAAATATTCGCCGCATGCTTTGCTCGAGGCGTCTGAGGAGTGGGTCGGCCTGCCGTCGGGGCAGATCGGCAATTCCGAGGTCGGTCACATGAACCTGGGCGCCGGCCGGGTCGTGATGCAGGATCTGCCGCGCATCGACGCGGCGCTGGCCAACGGCGAATTCCCGAAGATCCCGGCGCTGGCCGAACTGATCCGGAAGGTGAAGGCAAGCGGCGGCGAATGCCACATACTGGGCCTGGTTTCCGAAGGCGGCGTCCATTCGCACCAGTCGCACATCGCCGGGCTGGCCAAAACGCTGGACGAGGCGGGAATCCCGGTGGTCATTCATGCGCTGACCGACGGCCGCGACGTGCCCCCGCAGGCGGCGGAGGGTGAAATCGGCCGCTTCCTCAAGGCGATTTCCGGCGCCAAGTCGGTGAAGATCGGCACGCTCGGCGGCCGGTATTACGCGATGGACCGCGACAAGCGCTGGGACCGCGTGGCGCTGGCCTATAAGGCGATCGTCTCGGCCGACGCACCGACCCAGCCGGACGCGCTGACCGCGATCCGCGAGTCCTATGCCGCCGGAAAGAACGACGAATTCATCCTGCCCGCCGTGATCGAAGGCTATACAGGCATGAAGGACGGCGACGCGCTGATCGTCGCCAATTTCCGGGCCGACCGCGCCCGCCAGATTTCGGCCGCGCTGCTCGATCCGGAGTTCGACGAATTCCCGCGGGGCAAGATCGTGAGGTTCGTCGCCACGGCCAGCATGGCGGAATATTCCAGCTCGCTGAATAAGCTGATGCCGGTAATGTTTCCGCCGCAGTCGCTGGACAAGGGCTTCGGAGAGATCGTCGCCGAGGCGGGCCTGCGTCAGCTGCGCGCCGCGGAGACCGAGAAATATCCGCACGTTACCTTCTTCTTCAACGGCGGGCGTGAGCAGCCTTATGAGGGCGAAGAGCGCATCATGGTCGCCTCGCCCAAGGTTGCGACCTATGACCTTCAGCCGGCGATGTCGGCGGCGGAACTGGCCAGGAAGGTCGTCGCGGCGATCGACACAGGCGATTACGACGTCGTCGTGATGAACTTCGCCAATTGCGACATGGTCGGCCACACCGGCATGCTCGAGCCGGCGATCAAGGCGGTCGAGGCGGTGGATGACGGCGTCGCCCAGGTGGTCGAGGCGATTCGACGCCAGGGCGGCTTCATGTTCCTGACCGCCGATCACGGCAATGCCGAGCAGATGCACGACCCGACGACCAACGGCCCCCACACGGCGCATACGCTGAACCGCGTGCCCGCCATCCTGATCGACGGCCCGCCGGCGGTGAAGCTGAAAGACGGCCGCCTGGCCGATGTCGCGCCGACCCTGCTGGCGCTGATGGGCTTCGTCCAGCCTGCCGAGATGACCGGGGTCAGCCTGCTCGAACGCGAACCTGCCCTTGCGGGCTAAGCCGGGTCTTATTTCGAAGTTTTTCGTTCTGCTGCTCGCCCTGGCGGCGGTGCAGCCCGCGCACGGCGCCTCGGCAAAATCCGGGAAGTCCGCGAAGGCGAAGGCCATACCCGCTAAACCCGCGCAGCCCTCCGCTGAGGCGGAGCGGCTGAAGGAGCTGGAGAAACAGGCCGCGGAGAGCAAGGCGCGGGCGGCTGAACTGGCGGCCAAGGCTGCCCAGGCGCAGAAGGAGCTCGACGCGCAGCGTCAGGCCCTGACCGGTGCGGCGGCCGAGGTGCGCAAGGGGGAACAGGCGCTGACGCGGCTGGAGGGCGAGCAGACATCGATCTCCAGCAATCTCGGCAACCAGGCGGAGATGCTGGGTGCCGACCAGGCCAAGCTGGCGCGTCTGACCCTCGCCCTCGTGCGTCTGGCGCGCATCCCGCCCGGCGGGCTGCTGAGCAGCGAAGACACGCCGATCGAGGCGGGCCGGGCCGAGATCCTCATCCAATCGGCGCTGGAAGAGGTCAAGGCGGGGGCGGAGAGGGAAAAGGCCGAACTGGCGCGCCTCGGCAATTTGAACCGCGAGTTGGACGCCAAGCGCGACGAGGCGCAGCGCGCCGCCGGGACGCTGAAGCAACGCCAGATGGACTTGGCTCAGCTCGTCCAGAAACGGCAGGCGATCTACCAGCAGACCGACGCCGACCGGAAGGCGGAGGAGGAGCGCGCCCGCAAGATCGCCGACGAGGCGAAGGACCTCCGCGACTTAGTGGCGCGGATCGAGGCCCAGCAGAAAGCGGAGCAGGCGGCCGAGGCCAAGCGCCGGGCAAAAGACAAGAAGCCGGCCGCCGCACCCAGAGGTCATTTTGTGGCCGGCAAGGGCTTACCCGTTGCCGGCCAAGTCAAAATCCGCTTCGGTCAGAATGATGGATTGGGCACGACATCGCACGGAATCACGATCGTCACGCGCGCGGGGGCGACCGTCACCGCCCCGGCGTCGGGTACAGTGCGTTTCGCGGGCCCATTTCGCAGCTATCGCGAAATATTGATCCTTGAACATCCTGGTGGATATCTTAGCTTGATTGCGGGCATGGAGCGCGTGAACGCTGCCGTCGGGGCTTCGGTAGGCGCCGGCGAGCCGATCGGAACCATGGACGACCGCCCGGATGCGCGACCGGAGCTGTATTATGAGCTCAGGCGCAGCGGTCAATTTATCGACCCGGAGACGGTGGCGTCCTCGGCCGATGCGAAAGGAAGAGCACGATGAACAAAACTCTCGTTGCAGTGGTGGCCACGGCGCTCGTCGTCGGTCCGCTGTCATATTACGGCGCCGCTCAGAGCAAGACAGAGGACACCTACAAGCAGCTAGACCTGTTCGCCGACGTGTTCGAGATCGTTCGCAATCAGTATTTCAAGCCGGTCCCCGACGACCAGCTGATCGAGGCTTCGCTGAACGGCATGGTGTCGTCGCTGGACCCCCATTCCAGTTACATGAACCCCAAGGACTACGCCGACCTGTCGACCCAGACGAAGGGTGAGTTCGGCGGGCTGGGCCTTGAGGTCACGCAGGAGAACGGTATCGTCAAGGTCGAATCCCCGATCGACGACACGCCGGCCGCGCGCGCAAACCTCAAGTCCGGCGACCTGATCACCCATATCGACGGCGAGCCGATCATCGGTATCCCGCTGAACGAAGCGGTCGAGAAGATGCGCGGGCCGGTCGGCACGCCGATCAAGCTGACGGTCCGCCATAACGAGAAGGCCGATCCGTTCGAGGTCACGCTGACCCGCGAAACCATTAAGGTGCCGTCGGTGAAGTCACGCGTGGAGGCCGACAACGTCGGCTATATCCGCATTTCCAGCTTCTCCGAGCAGACCCAGCCGGGCCTCGACAAGGCGATCACCGAGCTCAAGGGCCAGTTGGGCAATAAGATGGCCGGCTATGTGATCGATCTGCGCAACAATCCGGGCGGCCTGCTGAGCTCGGCCATCTCGGTGTCGAATACGTTCCTGGACCAGGGCGAGATCGTCTCGACCCGCGGCCGTAACCCCGACGATGTGGATCATATGGACGCGAAGCCGGGCCTGGATAAGGCCAAAGGCGTGCCGGTCGTCATCCTGATCAACGGCGGCACCGCCTCGGCGGCGGAGATCGTTTCCGGCGCACTGCAGGACCATCACCGCGCAATCATCATGGGCACCCAGTCCTTCGGCAAAGGATCGGTGCAGACCATCCTGCCGCTGAAGAACCAGGGCGGGCTGCGCCTGACCACGGCGGAATATTTCACCCCGTCGGGCCGTTCCATCCAGGCCAAAGGCATCACCCCCGACATCGAGGTGAAACCCGCGAAGGTCGAGGAGCTCGATCAGGCCGGGCGCCTGCACGAGGCAGACCTGAAGGGCGCGCTGCCCAACCCGAACGATCCCAACAAGCCGAACGTCCCGGCTGCCGGCGCACCCGGCCAGCCCTCGACCTCGGTCGCGCCCGGCGCCCAGAAGGCAGCGGAAGCCGCGAAGCCTGCCGACGCGAAGGACAAGGACAAACCGAAGGAGGGCGCCGCGCCGGCGACCCAGGCCAATGGCGCTCCAGGCGCGCCGCCGGTCGATTACCAGCTGGCCCGCGCGGTCGACCTGCTGCACGGCGTCGCGATGTTCAACAGCCGCGCGATCAACTGATCCGCTGCCTCTCATGACAGGATCTGCCGACCCCGCCGATTTGCCCTACCGGCGGGGCGTCGGCGTTGCCCTGTTCAATACCGACGGCAAGGTGTTCGCCGCCGAGCGGATCGACACGCCCGGCGCCTGGCAGATGCCGCAGGGTGGTATCGATAAGCACGAAGATCCGTGGCCTGCGGCTCTCAGGGAGCTGAAAGAAGAGATCGGAACGGCGAAAGCTGAAAGGCTCGCGGAGACCGACTGGCTGCGCTACGACCTGCCGCCGGAGCTGACCGGGCATGTCTGGAAGGGCAAATATCGCGGGCAGGAGCAGAAATGGTTCGCCGCGCGCTTCACCGGCCATGATGGCGACATCGATCTCGAGGCGGATTCCCACCCGGAATTCAGCACCTGGCGCTGGGCCTCGCTCAGCGAACTGCCGGATCTGATCGTACCGTTCAAGCGCCAGCTCTACGTTGCGGTCGCGGAGGCTTTCGCCGCTTTCGCGCTTTAGCGAATGCGACGGAAGGTCAGCGGGGCGGTTATGCCTTCCGCGGGCGGATTCTCGGTATAGTCCGTCTTGGTGACGACGATCGCCGGCGTCCCGGTCTTCCCGGCAGCAGGCGCTTCCTTGCACGTCCCCGGCTTGATGGTTCCCTCGAACCCGTTCTCGGCTCGGTGCCAGATCACGACGCAGCCGCCGGCCTGCGGCTTCAGCGCATTGGAATCCAGCTTCGCCAGCGGCGTCGGGTCCTTATAGACCCCGTCCAGCGTGTGGCTGTTGCTGCCGATCGTATAGGGCGTCATGACAATCTGCTTCTCGTCGGCGTCGAACTTGAAGGCATAGAGCCGCTGGAACTTCATCGGCCCGTCCGGCGATTTTTCGTGCTGCTCGGCATAAACGACCTCGTCGCCCAGCGACGGCATGTGAACCCGCTTGGAGAGGTTGTAGAGCACCGTGCCGCCTGCGGGCGGAGCCTGCTGGGCCGGTAGGGTTGTAAACTCGCCCTCGAACAGGCTGGCGAGGTCCGAAACCGAGGCGACGGTTCCGGTCTGCGTATCCGCCGCTTTGGCGCCGCATGCGGCCACTGCGAGCAGGACGGCCAATGCTGCGTAATTCTTATTCATGTGACAGGCTCCTGCTCGGACGCGATGTTTCGCTTGTGCTATCAACAGCGCAATGCCGCAGAAGTTGCATTGAAGGATCATCTGGGCCGCCAGGGGAGTGCTGCCAAGAGCATGGACGAGACCATGAATACCGAGGAGGCGCGCGCCGTCGCCCGTACAACCTTTCTGACGAATCAGGGGCAGGCGAGCGTCGAACTCGAAGCCCTGCCGGTAGACGCCTCCTTCCGGCGTTATTTCCGGCTGCATGGCGGCCGGCGGCCGATGCTGCTGATGGACGCGCCGCCCCCCAAGGAGGACGTCCGGCCGTTCATCCGCATCGCCCGGCACCTGATCGGACTCGGCCTCAGCGCGCCCGCGATCTACGGGCATGACGACGCGCAGGGGTTCGCGCTGATCGAGGATTTCGGCAGCGCGACCTACACGCGCCTGCTGAATGCCGGCGCCGCCGAAGGGCCGCTGTTCCATGCGGCGACCGAGGCGCTGATCGTGCTCCACCGCCACCCGGACGGGGCGGCGGTGCAGGCTTTGCCATACGACGACGCAAAGATGCTGGACGAGGCGACCGAGCTGCCGGAATGGTACGGCCTCGCCATGGAAGGGCGGCCGCTATCGGCTGAGGCGACCGCGACCTTCACCGGGCTATGGCGCGACCTGCTGGAGCGGATGCCGCCGTCAGACGATGGCCTGGTGCTGCTCGACTACCATGTCGACAATCTGATGGCGCTGCCGGGCCGCGCCGGGGCGGCAGCCTGCGGGCTGCTCGATTTCCAGGACGCGCGGATCGGCCCAAAGCCGTACGACCTGATGACTCTGCTCAGGAACGAGCGGCGGGGGATCGATCCGGCCTTGTCCGACGCGCTCTACGACCACTATATCGCCAACGCCAAGCCCGCTGACGCCGACGCATTCGGCCTGTGGTACCGCGTGCTGGCCGCGCAGCGCTACACCAAGGTGCTGGGCCGCTTTGCCCGGCTGACCCTGCGCGACGGCCGCGACGGCTATCTGCGCTATATGCCGCGCTTCGTTATGCTGTTGGCCGACGCGCTGGACGCCGAGCCGCTGCTGTGGCCGATCCGCGCGCATCTGAACGCGATGCTGCCGAACTGGCGGAACCCGCCGCCGGACGCTCCGTCGGGCCTGCGGGCCAGGGTTGCTTCGCTGTCCGCCGCGTCCTAGCTTCCGGGCGCAAAACTCTATCGGATCAAGGTCATGTCGTTCATTGCCTCCCGCATCGGCCGTATCAAGCCGTCGCCCACTGCCGTTGCCGTCCAGAAGGCACGCGATCTGCGTGCCGAGGGTCGTGACATCATCAGCCTGGATGTAGGCGAGCCGGATTTCGATACGCCGGAGCCAATCAAGGATGCCGCCATTGCCGCCATGCGCGCCGGCCAGACCAAATACACGGCGATCGATGGGACGGTGGAGCTGAAGTCCGCGATCGCGGCGAAGTTCAAGCGCGAGAACGGGCTGGATTACGGACTCGACCAGATCATCGTTGGCGTCGGCGGCAAGCATGTGCTGTTCAACGCCCTGATGGCAACGCTGGACCCCGGCGACGAGGTCATCGTGCCGGCGCCCTATTGGGTGTCCTATCCCGACATGACGGTCCTGGCCGAAGGCACGCCGGTGATCGTCACCTGCCCACCGGAAAAGGGCTTCAAGTTGCAGCCCGAGGATCTGGAGCGGGCGATCACGCCGAAGACCAAATGGCTGATCCTGAACTCCCCCAGCAATCCGACCGGCGCCGCCTATTCGCGGGCGGAACTGAAAGCGCTTGCCGATGTGCTGATGCGCCATCCCCAGGTGCATGTCCTGAACGACGATATCTATGAGCACCTGACCTATGACGGTTTCGAATTCACCACCATCGCCCAGGTCGAGCCCGGCCTCTATGACCGGACGCTGACCGTCAACGGCGTGTCCAAATCCTACGCGATGACCGGCTGGCGCATCGGCTATGCCGGCGGGCCCGCGCCGCTGATCAAGGCGATGGCCAAGATCCAGAGCCAGTCGACCACCAACCCGTCCTCGGTCAGCCAGGCGGCCGCGGTGGCCGCGCTCAACGGCCCGCAGGATTTCATCGCCGAGCGGGCGCTGGTCTTCAAGGGACGGCGGGACCTGGTTGTCGGAATGCTGAACCAAGCCAAGGGCCTCACCTGCGCCCGCCCGGAAGGGGCGTTCTACGTCTTCCCGT
>DATJHU010000099.1:0-14522 GCA_035493715.1 Alphaproteobacteria bacterium
CCGACGACCGCCAATAGCTGTAGAGGATCACGCGCGCTCCACGGTCTGATCGATGGCGCCGAAGATCGAGGCGCCGGCGGCATCCAGCATTTCGATGCGCACCCGGTCCCCGAATTTCAGGAATGGCGTGACGGGCGCGCCTTGGTCGATGCTCTCGATCGCACGGCGTTCCGCAATGCACGAGGAACCGACCGATCGGTCGTCATTGGCGACCGTGCCCGAGCCGATGATCGTCCCGGCGGTCAGCGGCCGGGTCTTTGCGGCATGGGCGATCAGCTGCGGAAAGTCGAACACCATGCCGGTGCGCGCGTTCGGCCGGCCGAACAGCTCGCCGTTCAGGTGCGTCAACAACGACAGGTCTATCGACCCACCGTTCCAGGCGTCGCCCAGCTCATCCGGCGTAACCGCGACAGGAGAGAATGCCGTCCAGGTTTTGCTTTGGAAGAAACCGAAACCCTTGGCGAGCTCGCCCGGGATCAGGTTGCGCAGCGAGACGTCGTTCACCAGCATCAGCAGCTTGATGTGCTTTCCGGCGTCTGTCGCCGAAACGCCCATCGGCACATCGTCGGTCACGATGGCGACCTCGGATTCGAAATCGATGCCCCACGCCTCGTCGGCGAGCCGGATCGGGTCGGTGGGACCGATGAAGTTGGCGGACCCGCCCTGATAGATCAGCGGATCGGTCCAGAAGGATGGCGGCAGCTCGGCGCCACGGGCTTTCCGCACCAGCTCGACATGGACGACATAAGCGCTGCCGTCGGCCCATTGATAGGCACGCGGCAAGGGTGAGGCGCACTGCACGGGATCGAAACTGTCACCGTGGCGCTGTTCAACCGCCTCGGCCTTCTCCGCCAGTTGCGGCGCGACATTGTCCCAGTTTTCGAGCGCCACCTGCAGGGTCGGCGCAATGTCGGGCACCGGCAAAACCCGCGTCAAATCACGCGATACCAGCGCGAGCTTGCCGTCCCTGCCCCCCTTGAGCGAGGCGAGCTTCATGCCTTGGCCTTCCAGCTGTCGGCGTAAGCGCCGAACTCGACCGAACCGGCATCCGCCCCGATCTCCAGCGCGTCGCGCGCATCGACCATCACCGCGTATTCGTCGGTCCCCGGCTTTTTCGGCGTCAGCATGGCCTGCAGCGCCTTGGGATGCGGCCCGTGCGTGAAGCCGCAGGGGTGAAAGGTCATCATGCCGGGATGGATGTTGTCGCGGCTGAAGAAATCGCCGGCGTGATAGAAGATCACCTCGTCGAAATCGTCGTTGTTGTGGAAGAACGGCACCTTGATCGCACCGGGATCGGTCTCGAACGGGCGCGGCGCGAAAGTGCAGACAACGAAGCGGTCGGCGACGAAGGTTGTGTGCGCCGACGGCGGCAGATGGAAGCGATGACTCATCAGCGGGCGGATATCCCGTACGTTGAGCCGCACAGGCGCCAGGTCGCCGGTCCAGCCGACGGCATCCAGCGGATTGAAAGGATAGGTAACGGTCGATACCGCCCCTGCCCGCTTGACCCGGACGCGCCATGTATCGTCGCCCCCCCGGCCGTCGCCCTGCTGGGTGCGGAAAGCCTCGTCGATCTTCGGCACATCCAGGATCGCCGGATCGAAGATGGCATGCGCGCCGACCAGCCCGCGCTCGGGCAGCTGATAGCTGGAGCCGGTCGCCTCGATCAGCAGGATCGTCATGGCGTGGATGCAATCGATCCGCCACATCGTGCCGCGCGGCAGCATCAGATAATCGCCGGCCTCGATGCCGAGATGGCCATAGTCGCAATAGAGATCGCCGCTGCCCGCATGGATGAACAGCAGTTCGTCGCCGTCAGCGTTGCGGACCAGGTCGGGCATGCTTTCCGGCAGCGTCCAGTAGCGCATCCGGACATGCGCATTGTGCAGGATATTCGCCGCATCCCAGGGTGAACCGCTGCGCCCGGGCAACTGCACCAGGTCGAACGCGCGCGGCCGAAGCGGCCCCTCCCAGCTGGTCCAGCCGGTCGGCGGGTGCCGGTGATACATATGCGTCGCCGGGCCGAAGAAGCCCTCCTTGCCCAGCTCCCGCTCATAGGTGCCGGGCGGAAGATCGGCGTGGGCCTGGCGCGATGTCTCGCCCTCGACATGCGGGAAGGAGATGTATTTGCGGCTCATGCGACCCCGTGATGGATGATCCGGTCGCCCGGCAGGACGGCGTCGGCGGCATACGCCGGATAATGGCGCAACTTCTGATAGATCGGGCCGAACGGCTTTCTGGTTTCGTCGAACATCTGCTGGAAGCTTTCGATGACGAAATATGTCTTCTGGAAATCGTCGATACGATAATCCGTCGTCAGCACACGCTCCAGATCGAAACCGATGCGGTTGGGCTTGGGCGATTCCACCGCGTAAACCGTCTCGCCCTTGGACGACAGGATGCCGGCCCCGAAGGCGCGTAGCCCGTTCTCGGTCCGGATCAGCCCGAACTCGATCGTGTACCAGTAAAGCCGCGCCAGCATCGGGATGGTGCCCATGCGCTCGGCGAGCGGCCCCGCCTTGCCGTATTCGACCATGTAATCGGCAAACACCGGATGGGCGAGCAGCGGCACATGACCGAAGAAATCGTGGAAGACGTCCGGTTCGACCAGATAGTCGAGTTCGCTTTCCTGCCGGATCCACCAGCTGACCGGGAAGCGGCGGTTGGCGAGATGTTCATAAAAGACACGGTCGGGAACGATCCCTGGCACCGCGACGATCTGGAAGCCGGTCTTTTCCGCGAGCACCGCGTTGACGCGCGCGAAGTCGGGAATGCCGCCGCCGATGTCGAAGCTCTCGACATTCTCAAGGAATTCGGGGGCGGCATAGTCGGGCATCAGCGACATCTGCCGGCGATAGAGACGCCGCCAACGGTCGTGCTCAGCCTCGGAATAGTCGGAAAACGGCTGGTCCACGGTGTAGTCGGTCCGGATATGGCTGTAATCGCCTCTGAGCCCGGAGACCGGCGGACCTTCGAGTTTCTTTTTTAGCATTCACGCCCGCGCTGCAATGCAAATATGGTTTGCCTTGGGGATGTATCTTGGGCGGGGCTTCACAACATTCAACGACGGAATGCCCCCGGAACAGGAGCGCACATGACCGGTGAGACCGAGTTTGCAAATCCCATGGGAACCGACGGGTTCGAGTTCGTCGAGTTCACGGCGCCCGACGCCAAAGCCCTGGGCGACGTCTTCGAGGCGCTGGGCTTTCGCGTCGTCGGCCGGCATCGCTCGAAAAACGTGCTGCACTATCGGCAGGGCGACATCAACCTGATCGTAAATGCCGAACCGGCCAGCCCGGCCGAGGCGTTCGCCGCCGCGCACGGCCCCAGCGCCTGCGCCATGGCGTTCCGCGTGAAGGACGCCGCCGCGGCTTACCAGCTGGCACTATCCAACGGCGCCAGGCCGTTCACCGGCCGCACCGGGCCGATGGAACTCAACATTCCGGCGATCGAAGGCATCGGCGGCAGCGCCCTCTATCTGGTCGACCGCTATGGCGGCCACACGATCTATGACGTCGATTTCGTCGAGGTCGGCGACCGGAATGTGGTCGGGGCCGGCCTCAAATCGATCGACCACCTGACGCACAATGTCTTTACCGGCCGGATGGACCACTGGGCGCACTTCTATGAGTCGCTCTTCAACTTCCGGGAAATCCGTTATTTCGACATCGAAGGGAAGCTGACCGGGCTGCGCTCCCGCGCACTCACCAGCCCGGACGGCCGGATCCGCATCCCGCTGAACGAATCCGCCGACGACAAGAGCCAGATCGCCGAATATCTGGAGGTCTACAAAGGCGAAGGCATTCAGCACCTGGCACTTTCGACCGACGACATCTACGCGACGGTCGCGGCGCTGAAAGCCAAAGGCATCCCGTTCGCCGAGGCCCCTCCCGATTCTTATTATGAGATGCTGGACGAGCGACTGCCCAACCACGGCGAACCGGTCGAACAGATGAAGGCGCTCGGCATCCTGGCCGACGGCTCCCACAATCGTGGATTGTTGCTGCAGATCTTCACCACCAACCTGATCGGCCCGATCTTCTTCGAGATCATCCAGCGCAAGGGAGACGAAGGATTCGGCGAAGGAAATTTCAAAGCCTTGTTCGAGTCGATGGAGCGCGATCAAATCCGCCGCGGCGTTTTGCAAGACAGCTAGCCCCCGCAATCTTGTGACAAAATCGTGACGCGGCGCGACCGCCATCCCGCCGCCACGATCGGCAAATAACGATTACTTGATCACCAAGCGGGAATTCCTTGCGAACGCCCCGGTACCGCACGCGCAAAAGCACGCGTGTTTCGGCCTATACAACCGTGGAAAAGGGCGGTTTCACAGGCCTTTAGCCGCCTTCGGCGGCGCACAATACAACCGTGAATTACTTATTTCCGATACAGTCTAATAAATATCCGATTCAGCACATAATATTGCCATGGTTATATTGTTCCCATCGATCTGTGACTAAGCGAGAGATTTTTCATTTTTGTAACTGACTCAGGATTTTTTGCATATCACGCCAGACCCCCGTCTATTGCGATCTGCGAAGCGATCGTTTATGGGAGCCCACATGTTTACCTTCTTGGGCAAGGACCATCCGGAAACGGTGCGGTCCAATGCACGCCGCCTAATGCGTGCCGCACTCCTCGCAGGGCTGGCAACCCCTCTCATTTTTGTCGCTCATGCCCGGCTTGAAGCCGACAAGCCGAGGGTCATCGAATCTGTCGCCGCTCCCGTCGCACCGGCAACACCGCTAAGCGACGCAATGGCCGGTATGCGCTATGGCCTGAGCGCCGCCGACCTCGATCGCTACCGGCACGCCTTCAGCGCGGCGGACAACGCCGACTGGCAGAGCCTCGCCACCTGGTCGTCCTATATCCAGGACCGCCGCCTGGTGGGACATCTGCTCGCCCAGCACTACCTGGCGCCCGATGCCGCACCCTCCTTCGCCGCCCTGCGCGCCTGGATGGACCTGTACGGCGACCTGCCGGAAGCGGATGACGTCTACAAGCTGGCGCAGGCGAAACGTCCCCACGACGCCACCGTGCCGGAACCGCGGGTCTCCGCGTCGACCGAGGCCGCGACGGCGAATCCCGACCAACCCAACTCGACGGAACCGCACACCGCGGCCGGCGAACGCGCCTTCAGCCGGTTCTTCGCCTCCGACAACAAGACGGCACTCGTCGAAGCGGGCCGCGCGATCGCCGCCGTCGGCCAAAAAGCCTCCACATCGCACTGGATCGCCGGACTCGCTTCCTGGCGGATGGGTTTGTTCCAGGATGCAGGGAAGCACTTCACCGCGCTCGCCGGTTCATCGACCGCCGCGGGCTGGATGCAGGCAGCCGGAGCCTATTGGGCCGGGCGCGTCGAAGAGCGAAATGGCCAGACGGCCAACGCCACCAAATGGTACAACAGCGCCGCGCGCTATCCGACGACGTTCTACGGCATGCTGGCGATGCGGAAGCTGGGCGTGGATATCGCACAGCGCCTGTCGGGCGATTCCCTGACCTCGGAGCATCTCGATACCCTGGCTGGATCCCCCGCCGGCTACCGAGCGATCGCATTGCTGGAGCTCGGTCGCCGCGATCTGGCCGCGCAGGAGCTCGAGCGGATCGACGCGGACGGCAACCCGAAGCTCGAAGCAGCCGTCCTGATGGTCGCGGACGCCGCCCATCTGGGCGATATCTCGTCGAACCTGGCACAGCGCATAGCGCGACCGGCCGACGACGCCGTTGCCAAATTTCCGATCCCGCGCTGGCAACCGCGCGGCGGCTTCCGGGTCGATCCCGCCCTGGTCTACGCCGTGGCGCGCCAGGAATCGCGTTTCGACCCCAAGGCGCAAAGCAACAAAGGCGCTGTCGGCCTGATGCAGATCATGCCCAGCACGGCGAGCCTGATCGCGCCCAAGAGCAGCGCGTCATTGCTCGATCCGTCAACAAACCTGGATGTCGGCCAGCGCGTCATACGCTCGCTCATGCAGGATCCGAATATCGGCGAAAACCTGCTGTTGCTGGCGATCGCCTATAACCGGGGCCCCGGCAATCCGGCTCAACTGCGCCAGATTCTGGAGCATGACGATCCGCTGCTGGCGGTCGAGAGCATTTCAAAGGATGAAACCCGTACCTTCATCCAGCACGTGCTCGCCAATTATTGGGTCTATCGCGCCCGGCTCGGCGGCGACACGTCATCGCTGACCGATCTCGCAGACGGCCGTTGGCCGCTTTATCGCTGGGATGACGACAACAGCGTCGCCGGCTCGCTCGGCGCGCAGGCCGTTCAGCACTCAGATTGATCAGGTGACCGGACGCAGGCGCTTCCGCGTTTCGCCCTGCACGGTCGGCAGGCTATTGCGTCTGGCCTGATCCAGTAGTGCGGTAAGCGCGTCTGTCGCGTTGCCGACGCCTGCGGCTTCCATCAGCCGGTCCAGGAACGCGTCTATGGTCGCGTGCGGCACGATCTGCGGTTCGGTCGTCAGGATGCCCGGCAGCTCGGTCGGCTTAAGCGGCTCATTCGCGTCGGAGAGTATTTCGGTCAACTTCTCCCCCGGCCTGAGGCCTGTGAACTGGATCTGGATGTCGCGATCCGGCTCCAGGCCGGCCAGGCGGATCATCTGGCGCGCCAGATCGACGATCTTGACCGGCTCGCCCATGTCGAGGACGAAGATTCGCCCACGGTCACCAGCGCCTGAGATGCGGTGCGCCGCGGTCTGCAGCACAAGCTGGACCGCCTCTCCGCAGGTCATGAAGTATCGTTCGACATTGGGATCGGTAACGGTGAGCGGTCCACCGGCTGCGAGCTGTTTTTCGAACAGCGGCACGACCGAGCCCGTCGAGCCCAGCACGTTTCCGAAGCGCACGGTCACGAAGCGCGTGCCCGAGCCCTCCTCCACATCCAATGCCTGGCAATAGGTCTCGGCGATACGCTTGGTCAGTCCCATCACGCTGGACGGATGGACCGCCTTGTCGGTCGAGATCATGACCATCGCGCGCGCGCCGACCGCGCAGGCCGCGTCGGCCACGTTGCGCGTGCCGATCGCATTGGTCAGCACGCATTCAGACGGATTGATCTCTGCCAGCGGCAGGTGCTTCAGCGCTGCCGCGTGGAAAACGATCTCCGGCTTCTCCATGGCAAACACAGCCATGATCCGCGCCCGGTCCCGCACGTCGCCCAGATCGGTGGCGAAATCGAGGTCCGGATGTTCGCTCCCGATCGCCTGGCCGATAGTGTAAAGCGCGAACTCGCCATGCTCGACCAGCACAAGGCGTGCCGGGCCGAAACTCGCCACCTGGCGGGTCAGCTCGCCGCCGATCGTGCCGCCCGCGCCCGTCACCAGGACACGGCGGCCCGCGATCATGGTGCGCAGCGCCTCGGCATCGTGGATGACCTGCGGGCGCCCTAGCAGATCGACGACGGCAACCGGCTGCAGCTTCAGCCGGCCGTCCGCCGCGGCGTCGCGGAACTCGGTCAGCGCAGGCATGCGGGCGATGCTGAAACCGTAAGGCTGCGCCATGTCGACCAGCCGGCGCATCGCCGCGCCGTCCAGCTCAGCCGACGGTCGCGTCACAATCAGGCGCTGCGGCCGGTCACCCTGCCGGCCGAGCTTTTCGATGACCGCCGGCAGATCGTCCACATGGCCCAGGATGGCGATGTCGCGAATCTTGCGGCCGGCCAGGTTGCGCCGCCGGTCGTCGACCACGCCGACGACCCGATATGGATGATTGGGATTGCCCGCCATCGCCCGGATGAAAAGCTCCGCGCCGTCATCCGCGCCGATCAGCAGGACCGGTGTGCGCAACGATCTGTCGCCGCCCGCACCGACCGCCCGGTCCTTGGCCATACGATAGAGCAGGCGCGGTCCGGCCAGGAACGCAACCAGCACGATGGCGACGATCAGCAGGACCTGGCGGGGGAACAGGTTCAAGCGGTTCTGGAAGAACATCAACGGCACGAAGATCATCACGGCCAGCGCCACGGCCCTGACGATCGATGACAGGTCGCGGCCCGACGCATAGCGCCAGAGGCCGCGATAAAGGCCCAGCAGCCGGAACGACACAGCCGAAGCCGCCATGAACAGCGGCAGGCCGGTCAGCAGCGGTTCGCGATAGGTCGTGAACGCCTCGTCGCCGACTCGCAGATACATGGCCAGAATGAAGGCGAGCCCTGCCATCAGGGTATCGTGCAGAAACGCAGCCCCAGGCAGGAAACGGTCAAAGCGGGCAGCAAACCACTTCATGACCGGCGCGAACTCATCGAAAGATCCATGACACCATGCCCAAGGCCGAAACCCGGCTCGATTCAATGCTCGGTACGACTCAACGCCCGGCACGACTCAACGTTAGAATAGCAGGATCGCGGCGCGCCTGCTCCGGGCTAAGTCAGCTTAAGCAACTGCGCATGCAACGCGGCTGATCCCGCGACCAGCAGGCTTCCATCCGATCCTGCGTTAACCGGCCGTCCCGCCCAATCGGTTATGACGCCGCCCGCTCCCTCCACAACCGGAACCAGAGCCGCGAAATCGTACAGCTTCAGGCCGGATTCCAGGACGATGTCGATCCAGCCGGACGCCAGCAGCCCATAAGCCAGCCCGTCGCCGCCATAGGTACGGATGCTCGCCGCGCCGGAGATGCGCTTGTAGACGGCCGCGCCTTCGGTCGGAAACAAATTGGGATCGGTCGTGCTGAAGGTCGCATCGGCAAGCGCCGGCACATTGCGGGTTTCGACGGGCGCGCCGTTATGGGTGGTCCGACGCCCCGACACGCCGATCCAGCGGTCGCCGGTGATTGGCTGGTCGATCACGCCCAACACCGGGCGCTCGCCATCCAGCAGGGCTATCAGGGTGACGAAGGTTGCCCGGCCCGTCATAAAGGCCTTGGTGCCGTCGATCGGATCGACAACCCAGGTATAGCCGGATGTTCCGGCCTTATGTCCGTATTCCTCGCCGACGATGGCGTCGTCCGGGCGTTCCGCCGCGAGCAGAGCGCGAATGGCGGTTTCGGCCGCCCGGTCAGCCTCCGTCACCGGCGTGACGTCGGCCTTGCGTTCAGTCGCGATCGTCTTCTGGAAACGCGGGCGGATTTCCGCGCGGGCGGCATCGGCCAGGCGTTCCGCCAGGCCGATAATCGCATCCCAATCCATCGCGCCGGTATCCAGGCAGGCTCACGCCCGCCCGGAGCCTCAGTTCCCGGCCGGCAGCGGCGGGGGATTGTCAGACTGCTGACGCAGCCAGGCGATGACGTCGGCGCGATCTTGCGGCTTCTTAAGGCCGGCGAAGCCCATCTTGGTTCCGGGGACCAGGCCCTGCGGGTGGGCGATGAACTTGTTGAGCGATTCGTAGTCCCAGACGCCCTTGAACGCCTTCATCGCGTCGGAATAGGCGTAGTCCGTCTTGTGGTCGTGCGGACCTGCGACGACGCCCCAGAGGTTCGGGCCCACCATGTTCGGGCCGCCCTTGGCGAAGTTGTGGCAAGCCTGGCACTGGCGCGCGAGCTGTGCGCCGTGGTCCACGTCGGCCTTGGCCAGCAGCGGAGCGACCGGTTCGATTTCCGCGGGTTTCGCTTCACCGCCGGCGGCCGGCGTGGCGGCGCCTTCGATGGGATAGGCGGGCTTGGCGAGTTCTTCCGGATGCACCAGCATTCCCGACGCGATGATGGCGATCATCGCCAGAACGCCGGCCAGCAGAATCGCGGCGTAGAATTTATTGCTTTCCATAAGCGAACCGTCCGAAGCGTAAGGGCCGGCAGAATAGGGCCGGCAATAGATGCAATTGCCGGGACCTGGGGCCCAGCCACCCGCCTCTATAACCAAAGCCGACGCGAAGGCGAAGGCTTTTGAGGGTTCAATCGGCACGAGAATGGCACTCCTTCGCCGGACCGAATGTCGCAGAGCCTCGCTTGACACGAGCGCACCGAGGATTACGAAGCGTTTCCATGTCCAGTTCGCAGACCCCGCCGACGAACCCGATCGTCCTGATTCCCGCGCGTCTGGCGGCGACGCGCCTGCCCGGAAAGCCACTGTGCGAGATCGCCGGGGTGCCGATGATCGTCCAGGTCTGGAAGCGCGCGATGGAGGCCGGAATCGGCCCGGTCGTGGTGACGGCGCCGGACCCGGAGATCATCGCGGCGGTCGAGTCCGCCGGCGGCCGGGGCGTGCTGACCGGCTTCCAACATGAATCGGGTTCCGACCGCATCGCCGAAGCGCTGGCCAAGATCGACCCAGATCGCGAGCACGATGCCGTAATCAACCTGCAGGGCGACCTGCCGGTGCTGGCCCCCGAAACCGTTCGCGCCCCTTTTCGCCTGCTGGCCAACCCCTCGGTCGATATCGCAACACCGGTCGCAATCGCGGCGGAATACGAGCGGACGAACCCCAATGTCGTGAAGGCGGTGTTCGAGCCGATAGACGCGCGCCACGGCCGGGCGCTCTATTTCACCCGCACGCCGGCGCCGAGCGGAGACGGGCCGCTCTATCACCATATCGGGCTTTACGCCTATCGCCGGGACGCGCTCGAATCCTTCATCGCCGCCGCCCCGTCCTATCTTGAGAAGCGCGAGCGGCTGGAGCAGCTTCGGGCGCTCAGCCTCGGGCTGCATGTCCAGGTCGCCATCGTGGACACGGTGCCGCTGGGCGTCGATACGCCGGAAGATTTGGAGCGCGCCCGCGCCCTCCTGGAGACAAAATGAGCAAGATCGTCGGTCCCGTCGCCTTCCAGGGGGCGCTGGGCGCCAATTCGGACATGGCGTGCCGCACCGTGTTCCCGGGCATTCCCACCCTGCCCTGCACGGCCTTCGAGGACGTTTTCGCCGCGGTGCGCGAAGGCAAGGCGGAACGCGCGATGATCCCGGTCGAGAATTCGCAGAACGGGCGCGTCGCCGACATCCACCACCTTCTGCCCGAAGGTGGACTCAAGATCGTCGGCGAGTATTACCTGCCGGTGCACCACCAGCTGGTCGGCGTGCGCGGCGCGAAGATCGAGAATATCAAGGAAGCGCTGAGCCACATCCAGGCACTGGGCCAGACCCGCGAATATCTCCGCAAGCGGGGCATTACGCCGGTGACCTATTTCGACACGGCAGGCGCGGCCGAGGAAGTCGCGCGCGCCGGCGATCCGACCCGCGCGGCGGTCGCCTCCACGCTGGCGGCCGAGATCTACGGGCTCGACATCCTGGACCGTGACATCGAAGACGCGGAGCACAACACCACGCGCTTCCTTATCATGTCGCGCGAGCCGGAGCCGCTGCCGGCCGATTGCGCCGTGCCGGTCACCGCTTTCGTGTTCCAGGTCCGCAACATCCCGGCCGCGCTCTACAAGGTGATGGGCGGGTTCGCGACCAACGGCATCAACATGACCAAGCTGGAAAGCTACATGCTGAACGGCTCGTTCACCGCGACCCAGTTCTATGCCGAGGTGGAGGGCGCGCAGGACGACCCGGCGATGGCCCATGCCTTCGACGAGATGCGCTTCTTCGCACATCAGTTTACGGTGCTGGGCACCTTCCCGGGCGACCCGGCGCGCCGGAGCTAAGCCTTCCAGGCGCTAATCTCAGTCCCGCCGCGGATCATGCCCTGCACGAAGGGTTCGAAGAACCGATAAGGGTTGATCACGTCGATGGCGCTGGCCGCGTCCAGACGCGCCCGCAATTCCGGCGGGATGGCGAGGTCGATCGACGCCAGATTCGACTCCAGCTGCTCCAGCTTGGACGCGCCCAGTATCGTCGAGGTGACGCCCGGCTGGGTCGCGACCCAGGCAAGCGCGACCTCGGCCGGGGCACGCCCGATCGCTTCCGCCACCGAAATCAGTTCGGCGACGATGGCGCGGTTACGGTCGGTGTTGAAGCGGTCGAACGGCGTGCCGGCGGTCGCGTCGAGACGGCGGGTTTCGGAATTGGGCGCCGGCGCGCGGTACTTGCCCGACAGGAAGCCGCCGGCCAGCGGACTCCAGGGGCACAGCCCCATGCCGAGCTCGCGCGCCAGCGGGATGTGCTCGCGCTCGATATTGCGGTCGGCCAGCGAGTATTCCAGCTGCAGCGCCACGACTTTCTCCGTGCCGCGCAGTTCGGCGATGGTCTGCGCCCGGGTCGCATACCAGGCGGGCACGTCGGACAGGCCGAAATGCCTGACCTTGCCGGCGCGCGCGAGCGCGTCGATGGTCGACAGAACCTCCTCGACCGGTGTCAGCATGTCCCAGGCGTGCAGCCAGTAGAGATCGATATAGTCGGTGTTGAGCCGCTTCAGAGAGGCGTCGATGGCGCGGTAGATGTTCTTGCGACCGTTGCCCCCGGCATTCGGGTTGCCCTTCTCGCCCGAGAAGGTGAATTTGGTGGCCAGCACGACCTTGTCGCGAGACTTGGTTTCGGCAATGAATTTCCCCAGCAGCCGCTCGCTCTCGCCGGCGGTATACCCATCCGCCGTGTCGATGAAGTTTCCGCCGCGGTCGAGATAGAGATCGAACATCGCGCGGGACTTCTGGCCGTCGGCGCTCCAGCCGTCGCCGGTGCCGAATGTCATCGTGCCGAGGCAAAGCGGGCTGACCTTAAGCCCCGACCGGCCGAGCGTGACGTAGCTGTCCAGTTTCATCTTCAACCCTCTTCAAGCCAATCGTCGATCAGGCGGCGCGAAATGGAGAAACGCGGCGGTATCCGCATCGGACCGTCGCCCGACAGCGTCCGAACCTCGTCCCGCGTGTACCAGGCCGCCTCCAGGATTTCGTTCGGATCCAGATTCAGTGTTGGATCGAGCGCCCGCGCCCGATAGCCCAGCATCAGCGACGACGGAAACGGCCAGGGCTGCGACGAACAATAGGCGATGTCGGTGACGCGAACGCCGACCTCCTCGAAGACCTCGCGGGCAACCGTATCTTCCAGGCTCTCGCCCGGCTCGACAAACCCCGCCAGCACCGACACGAAATTCGCCGGGAACCGCGCGCCCCGCGCCAACAGGCAGCGGTCGCCATGTTCGATCAGCATGATGACCGCTGGATCGCTGCGCGGGAACTGCTCTGCCTTGCAGCTTTCGTTGGTGCACAGCCGCCGGTGGCCGCCGTCGATCGATTGGGTGGGTTGTCCGCAGACGCCGCAAAAGCGGTGGCGTTCGTGCCACCACAATATGCCCTTGGCATAGGCCATCAGCGCGGCGTCCTCGGGCTTTATGAACTGCCCGATCATCCGCATGTCCTCGAATACCCCATGCGGACCGAGGTGGGATTCGACCGCTTCGGCCTCCAGCGCCGAGATGTCGGCGGCGAAACGCGGTCTTCCGTCGGAAATACCCAGGAACACGAAGTCGCTGGCCAGCGTCCAATCGAACGCCGATGCCGGGACGCCGGCGGCAAGCCGCAGATCGCCCTCTTTCCTAACCAGCGATTTGGCCCGCCAGACCGGCAACACGTGCGCCTCAGCCGAAACCCGGGTCGTTTCCAGCCACGCCTCATCCAGCCGGCGATGTGCGGCGCGGTCGAAACCGGGGTCGGACAGGGCGTTGGGAAGGGGCCGCCGTGAAATGGGCATGCGCAAAATACCTCGTGCGGTGCTGCCGCTCGTTATATCACTCAGTATGAACCATCCAAGGAACAGATGGCGGGGAACTTTCAGATGGCAACGATCGAACATAACACGCTGTCGGTGGGCGGCATCCCGATCCATTACGCGCGTTGCGGCAGCGGCCAGCCGCTACTCCTCCTCCATGGCTGGCCGGAATTCTGGCTGACCTGGGAGCCGGTGATGCAACGCCTGGCCGACCGGTTCGACGTCATCGCGCCCGACCTGCGCGGCTTCGGCCAGAGCGGCCACCCCGATCCCGCGCCGTCCAAGGAGGTCGGCGCCGACGTGCATCTAAAGGATTTCGTCGGCCTGCTCGACGCGCTGAAGCTCGACCGGGTCGGCGTCGTTTCGCACGATGTCGGCGCCTATGTCGGACAGCTGTTCGGCCGCCACTATCCCGAGCGGTGCAGCGGCCTGTTCTTCTTCAACGTGCCCTATCCCGGCGTCGGCAACCGCTGGACCCAGCCCGACCATATCGCCGAGATCTGGTACCAGTCCTTCAACCAGCAGCCCTTCGCCGCCCAGTTCGTCGGCGCTTCGCGCGACACCTGCCGCGCCTATTTCAGCCACCTGCTGAACCGCTGGTCGGCCAAGCCCGGCGCGTTCGACGACGCGATGGAGGATTGGGTCGACAATTTCCTGAGCCACGGCAATCTGCAGGGCGGCTTCAACTGGTACTTGTCGAACCATGCCGCCCGCATCGCCATCATGAAGGGCAACGTGCCGCCCGCCCCGCCGATCGCCGTCAAGACGAAGGTCTGCTGGGGCGCCGAGGATTCGGTCATCAAGGCCGAATGGGGCGACCGGCTGGGTGAATATTTCACCGACCTGGATTTCTCGCCCATGCCCGGCGTCGGCCATTTTCCGCATAAGGAAGATCCGGATAGGGCTGCGGCGGCGATAGCGGGGTTTTTCGGGGAAAACAGTAATGAGTGATACCAGCGTGCGATGCCAAATCCTCCATCGGCTCACACTCGGTGTTATCACGATGGCGT
>DATJHU010000100.1:0-6799 GCA_035493715.1 Alphaproteobacteria bacterium
GCACGGTATTTCGCCGAGCGGTGCTGCGACACAGCAGTAGCCGGCCGCAGCTTCAGAATGCGGCGTTTCGCCTTGCCGATTTCCTATTCAATATTGCCGCATGCAATCTGGAGATTGCATTCACCACACTTTTTTGCTCACGTTCCGGTCCAATCCGCGAAACGGTTCGGATCGCGAAGAGACGCATGCCCCATTCGAATACCTGGTTACACGCCGTGATCGACACGGCGGTCGACGGGATCGTGATCATCGACGATGTCGGTACGGTCCAGCTGTTCAATCAGGGGTGCGAACGGCTGTTCGCCTATAGCGCCGAACAGGTCATCGGCCACAACGTAAAGATGCTGATGCCACCCCCCTATGAGGGTGAGCATGACGGCTATCTGGCGCATTATCGCGATACCGGCGAACGACGGATCATCGGGATGGGCCGGAACGTCATGGGGCGGCGGTCGGACGGGTCTGTTTTCCCGATGTATCTTTCTGTCGGAGAAATCCGGCAGGATGGGGGCGCTCCGTTCTTCGTGGGGGTCATACGCGATACCAGTGAACAGCATGCGCTCGAGGCGGCGCTGCGCGAGCAGGCCGAGCGGCTGCGCTCGATATTGGAAACGGTACCCGACGCAATCGTCGTGATCGACGAGCGCGGCCTGATCGAATCGTTCAGCCCCGCGGCCGAACGCCTGTTCGGGTGGCGTGAAGCGGAGGTCGCCGGCAAGAATGTCAGCATGCTGATGCCTTCGCCATATCGCGAAAGCCACGACGCATATCTTGATCGATACCGGAAAACCGGGGAACGGCGCATTATCGGAATCGGGCGCGTTGTCGTCGGCCAGCGTCGTGACGGTTCGACCTTCCCGATGGAACTGACCGTGGGGGAGATGAAGGATGCCGGGCGGCGCGCTTTCACCGGCTTCGTGCGGGATTTGACGGAACGCCAGGACGCCGATCGCCGCCTGCAGGAATTGCAGTCGGAACTGCTGCATGTCGCGCGCCACTCGGACATGGGCCAGATGGCGTCCGCCCTGGCGCATGAACTCAATCAACCGTTGACCGCGGTGTCCAACTGGATTGTCGCCGCGCGGCGCCTTCTGAAGACGAGGGTACCCGACGCGCCGGTCGAGATCTCGGATTTCCTCGACAAGGCGATCGACCAGGCCGGGCGTGCCGGCGAGATCATCCGGCGGCTCCGCAGCTTCATCGAGCGCGGCGAGACCGAGCGTCGTCCCGAGGACGTCAATAAGGTGGTCGAGGAGGCGGCGGCGCTCGCGATGGTTGGCGCCAAGGAAAGCAGCATACGCGCGTCGTTCGACTTTGCCGCGAACCTGCCGCAGGCATGGATCGACAAGATCCAAGTCCAGCAGGTCGTCGTCAATCTTGTTCGCAACGCCATCGAGGCGATGGCGCAAAGCCCCGAACGGAAGCTGACGATAACAACCCGTGAGGCCGACGACGCGATGGTCGAGGTCGCCATCGCCGACAGCGGTCCGGGCTTACCGCCCGATATCGCGGCGCGCCTGTTCCAGCCTTTCACGACGACCAAGGAGGTGGGTATGGGCCTGGGGCTTTCGATCAGCCGCTCGATTATCGATAATATGGGAGGCCGTTTGCGCGCCGAGCCCAATCCGGAGGGCGGCGTTATCTTCCGGTTCACATTGCCGGTCTCCGATCAGGATCGGCTGGAGACGAGCGATGGCGACTGATCAGACAATCTTTATCGTCGACGACGACGAAGCGGTTCGTGACTCCTTGGCCGCGCTCCTTTTCTCCTATGGCTATACCGCGGTTACCTTTCCATCGGCGCTGCATTTCCTGGCGCGCGCGGATCGCGCCGCCGCCGGATGTTTGATCGCCGATGTCCGCATGCCGGACATGGACGGGCTGGAACTCCAGGAGAAGGCGGCGGTCGATTTTCCGCATGTTTCGGTCGTGATCATCACAGGTCACGGCGACGTGCCGGTTGCCGTCCGGGCGATGAAGGCCGGGGCGGTCGATTTCGTCGAGAAACCGTTCAGCGAGGAAACCATCCTCGAGGCTGTGAAGCATGCGCTCGCCCATACCGCGAAGTCCAGGCGCCAGCCGGACGACGGCGGAGAGGCGGCGCACCGCCTCGACCAGTTGACGCCGCGCGAACGCGAGGTTCTGGAGGGCCTCGTCGCGGGCCTTCCCAACAAGACCATCGCCTACGATCTCGGCATCAGCGCGCGCACGGTCGAGATTCATCGCGCGCACGTCATGGACAAGATGCAGGTTCGCAGCCTCTCGGCCTTGGTCAGGCTGGCACTCGCAGCCGGAATAGAGCCTTCGATTTAGCGAAAACCCGCCTGTACGTAGAATTGCGTAGGGACCATTCCGAATATTTTCACGGGCGTCATCGGCATACCAATCACGTGTCAACCCAATCGACATGGTGATGAAAATGCAGAACCTCGCAGTTGCACGCGCCCCCAAATTCCCTTCGTTTGTCGGAACCATCGCCCCTGAACAGGCCGCGAAACACGGATCCGACGCACTCGACATGCTGGGCACGGTGATGAGCGTGAGGGCAGGCACCGAGGTCTATGGAGAAGGCGACGACGCGATCGCCTGGTATCGCGTCCAGTCCGGTGTGCTGCGCACCTGCAAGCTTCTGCCGGATGGCCGCCGCCAGGTTGAGGATTTTCTCTTTGCCGGCGACTTCTTCGGATTGGAAGTCGGTGGAGAGCATAATTTCGCGGCAGAGGCCGTGACCTCCGCATCGGTCATCCGATATGCCCGCCCACGGCTCAATGCCGTTGCCGCCGCGGACGCCCGTGTGGCCACCCGGCTCCTCGACGTCACCCTGACGCAGCTCGGCAAAGCCTATAACAGGCTGACCCTGCTCGGCCGTAAGACCGCGGAGGAAAAGCTCGCGACATTCCTGCTCGAAATGCTGGATCGTTCGCCCAATCCGACAGTCGTCGATCTGTCGATGTCGCGCACCGATATCGCCGACTATCTGGGCCTGACGATCGAGACCGTCTCGCGGACCTTTTCCGCGCTGAAGCATGACGGTGTTATCGCTCTGCCCAGCGCCCAGCATGTCGTCATCCTCGATCGCGAGGCTCTCGAAGAGTTGTCCGGCGACGAATAAGCGGCTCCATCTGCTGCCCGGTCCGGCGGTGACCTTGGTCGACCCGGCGGGAGTTCCAACCGCCAGGTCCAGGAGGATACGATGAGCATGCGCGATATTTTTGTCCCGATGTTCCAGCAGGCCGAATGCGGCCCCCAGCTCGATGTGGCGGCGCGGTTGGCGCCCCGTCTGGGTGCGGCGGTCAACGCTGTTTTTACCCGGCCTGACTCGGTCATGGCTGTCGCCGCCATACCCGATATGCTCGTCGCCGCCGGCGTGGTTCTCCAATCGATCGACAAGGACGGGCAAGCGGCGCAGCACTCGGCGCATGCGCAGTTCGACGCGTGGCGGGCGGCCAATGGATTGACCGGCAGTGCCGGCGTCGACGACGTCGATATCGCCGCGACCTGGCATGAGCGGGTCGGGCCGGCAAGCAACACCGTCGTGGAGATCGGCCGGGTGAGCGACCTGATTGTCGTTGCACGGCCGGATCCGAATGAAGCGATTACCGACGAGGTCTTTACCGCGGCGATCTACGGGACAGGCCGCCCGACGCTGATTGCTCCGGATCGTCTCGTCGACGATCCGCTGGGGCATGTCATGATCGCCTGGAACGGCAGCCTTCAGGCGTCCCGCGCGGTGGCCGCGGCGATGCCGCTGCTGAAACTGGCGCAGCAGGTCTCGGTGTTCGGCATGCCCGTGCGCGAGGGCGAGTTGCGTCGCGATCTCGGCTTGATCGAGCATTTGTCGCGGCATGATATCGACGCCGAATGCGTGGGACCAAGCGAGGATACAGGCGATGTCGGGGCGCAACTGCTCGACACCGCCCACCGGGAAGGCGCAACGATGATCGTCATGGGCGCCTACACGCACAGCCGAGTGCGCGAGTCTTTCCTTGGGGGCGTCACGCACTACATCCTGAAACACGCGCAGATCTGCGTGGTGATGGCGCACTAGCCACGCTGAGGGAAAGTTTTGACGAAAAACGCCGCGTTGAACGAGCGATCGGACCAGTCTGACGTCATCGCCTTCCTTCTTCGTCCGCAAAGCTACGGCCTGCCGGACGAGGCGCGCGTCAAGCAGATATCGACCCACATTTCCCACATATTCCTGGCCGGTCGGCGGGCCTACAAGCTGAAGCGCGCGGTCACGCTTCCCTATGTCGATTTTTCATCGCTCGCGGCCCGTAAAACCGCCTGCGACAACGAGGTGACACTCAATCGCCGGACCGCGCCTGAGCTCTATCTGGGAGTTGTCGCGGTCACGCGGTCGGCCGACGGCCGGCTCATGCTCGGCGGCGCCGGCACACCGGTCGACTGGCTGGTCGAAATGGTTGCGTTCGACCAGACCCGGACGCTTGACCAGGTGGTCGTTCGCTCGGCTCTGGAGCCGGCGGTGTTGCGGGCGCTCGGCGACACGATCGCCGCCTTTCACGACTCCGCGCGGGTCTCCCTTTCGTCGGGCGGATCCGGGGCTATCGCCAAGATCATCGCGGCGAACGAGCAGGCGTTCGCGGCATGCCCGCCGCACGCGCTTCCCAGCGACGCCGTGTCTGAAGTGTCGCGTGGCTGCTACGGCGCGCTCGATCGGGTGGCCCAGCTGCTTGACCGTCGCCGGGCGCTCGGCGAGGTCCGTCGATGCCACGGCGATCTCCATCTCGGCAATGTATGCCTGATCGATGGACGTCCGGTGTTGTTCGACTGCCTGGAATTCGACGAGACATTGGCGACGACCGACGTTCTGTACGATATCGCCTTTCTGCTGATGGATCTGGTCAAGTACGGCCTGCGCGCCGACGCCAATCTGGTTTTCAATCGCTACCTTGACCGCCGGCCTCAGACGGAGGGGCTGGCGGCAATGCCGCTGTTCATGGCACTGCGGGCGGCAGTGCGGGCGCACGTCACCGCGTTGAAAGGCGACGAGGTCGCCGGGGAATATGCCGCGCTCGCTCTCGCCCTGTTGCTGCCCAACGCG
Organism: Alphaproteobacteria bacterium; assembly: GCA_035493715.1. Lineage (GTDB taxonomy): Bacteria > Pseudomonadota > Alphaproteobacteria > BOG-932 > Roseiterribacteraceae > BOG-932. The sequence continues at coordinate 5,066 of DATJHU010000100.1, forward strand.
CCCCGCCTGGTGGCGATCGGCGGGCTTAGCGGATCGGGCAAATCGACGGTCGCCTATAATCTTGCCCCCGAGATCGGCGTTTCGCCCGGCGCGCGCGTGGTGCGCAGCGACGTGATCCGCAAGCGTGTTTTCGGCGTCCAACCCGAAACGCGCCTGCCAGAGAGCGCCTATGGCGCCGAGGTCACCGGGCGAGTGTACGACGCCATGGCCCGGGAAGCCGCCGGAGCATTGGCGGCGGGGCATTCCGTTATTGTCGATGCGGTTTTCCTGCGCCCGGATGAGCGCGCGGCGATTGCAAAGGTCGCAGCCGATGCCGCGGTGCCGTTTTCGGGCTTATGGCTTACCGCGCCGGCTGCCGTTCTGGAGGGCAGAATATCCGGCAGGACCAACGACGCATCGGATGCCGATGCGTCTGTCCTCCGGCGCCAGACGGAATTCGATCCGGGTGTGGTGGCGTGGCGCCAGGTCGATGTATCCGGTCCGGTCGATCTGGCGGTGGCCGCCGCACGAGCGGCTGTCGCCTAAACCTCGACCGGATGCCGGATCATGCCGTCAGCCCGCTTGAAATAGCTTCGGGCCAGGGCCGCAAGCTGACCTTCCGTCATGTGGTCCGCCGATTCCACCGCTGAAAGCCGGGGGAAGAGTTGCGGATCGTAGCGGTGCAGATGCTTGACGAATTCCGTCTTCGCCTCCGCCGGGCCGATCACCATGAAGGATTTTACGTTCGCAAGATCGTTTGCGACACGCTGAAAGAACACATGATCGACGGTTGCGCGATATCCCTCGCGGCTTCCCGCCCTGGAACGACGGTGGTGCGCGGCGTGCTCCGGCCGTTCGACGATTTCGCCCGTCACCCCGGCGCAGACCGAGGCGATCCGGGCTTCGGCGCTATCGATCCAGACGATTGCGTGGATTCCCGTCGTCATCAGTGGTTACTCCTTATCAACATGATCGGCCCATTCTGCCGATTGTAATCGCGCGCGCCTTGATTTTGATCAAAGCCGTGGATCGCTGACGGGCTCAATTTCCGGAGAACTGAAAACAGTAATTGGAAATTCAGCGATGCGCTTTTCATTGATCTATGAAGCTCAGACGACCGACGCCACCCGCGCCGGCGATCGGCGCGTGTTCGAGGACATGGTCGAGCAGTCTGTTCTGGCAGAGGAGATGGGGTTCGACGTCATCTGGGCGGTCGAGCACACCGCGCTCACCAACTACGCGCATATGAGCGTGCCGGAAACCTTCCTCGCCTATCTCGCCGGGCGCACGACGCGCATCGGCATCGGTCACGGCGTCGTCTGCCTGCCGCCGGCGATGAACCATCCGGTCAAGGTCGCCGAACGGATCGCCTGCCTGGACATCCTGTCGAAGGGCCGCGTTCATTTCGGCGTCGGCAAGGGCGGCACCCAGCAGGAGGCCGGCACGTTCGGTTACGACCTCGCCGAGCTGCAGCCGATGATCGACGAGTCGATGTACCTGATCCCCAAGATGTTCGTGAACGAGGAGATCGAGCACCACGGCAAATATATCGACATTCCGCGCCGGCCGATCCATCCCAAGCCCTATCAGGACCCGCATCCGCCGATGTATCTCGCCTGCACCAACACCGACACGCTGAAGCGGGCCGGCGGCCGCGGCCTGGGCGCCCTGGTGCTGGGCTTCGGCGGGCCTGACGAGGTCGCCAAGAAGAACGCGGTCTATCGCTCGGCCTGGGCGGAGCGCAAGCCGGAAGAT
>DATJHU010000101.1:0-27755 GCA_035493715.1 Alphaproteobacteria bacterium
GTATTCCAGGGTTTCCTTGGACATGTAAGGGGCAAGCGCGTCGTAGGCGAAGGGCAGCGCGGGCAGTTCGAACGCCATGATCGTCTCCTCAAAATGCGTATAGCTTGCTAACGGGGGAGCCAGAGAACCGGTTCCGTAGTAAATCCGTTAAGTGCTGAGGTAATTGGCGATTTCCCGCGGGAATGCGGTGCGACGGCAATTTGTCGCGTCGCCGGAAGCGAGTAGGGGAGGCCGTTCGGGACCGGCCGCCTTGGATAAACCGCGCGTGTGCAGTAGACCCTGCGGCCTTGCGTTATCAGGGGATTTGCATGATTGCCTGCGGGCTGGATTTCGGCACGTCGAACTCGGCGGTCGGCGTGCTGAACGATGGTCGTGTCGGCATGGCCGAACTGGAAGACGGCCGCACGCTCATCCCGAGCGCCCTGTTCTTCGATGAAGAGATGCACGGCCGCGTCCTGTTCGGGGAGGCGGCGGTCGAGGCCTATATCGGCCAGTCGGAAGGCCGGCTGATGCGCGCGCTGAAGTCGATCCTCGGCACATCGCTGATCGAGGAGACGACGGTCGCCGGCAAGCGGACGTTGCGCTTCACCGAGATCATCGAGATCTTTATCCGGCATCTGAAGACCCGCGCCGAGGTCTTCCTGGGGCAGGGGATCGAGGCGGTGGTACATGGCCGCCCGGTGCGCTTTGTCGACGACGACGATGCGGCCGACGCGCGGGCCCAGCGCACGCTGGAGGAGATCGCGCGCCGCGTCGGCTTCAAGGACGTATCCTTCGTCTACGAACCGATCGCCGCGGCTTACGACTATGAGCGGAACGCGACGCGGGAGGAGGTGGTGCTGATCGCCGATATCGGTGGCGGTACGTCGGATTTCACGGTCATCCGCATCGGTCCCGACAGGCTGGCGCATGCCGACCGTGAGTCGGACATCCTGGCCAATGCCGGCGTACATATCGGCGGCACGGATTTCGACGCGCTGTTCAGCATGACCTCGGTGATGCCGGTCTTAGGTCTGGGCAGCCTGCTGGTCGAGAAGGACCTGCCGATGCCGCGCGCGCCCTACGATCTGCTGGCGACTTGGGCGAAGATCAATTTCAGCTATACGCCGCGCAACGAACGCCTGATCGCCGAACTGGTGGCGGAGGCTGCCGAGCCGCGGAAGGTGGCGCGGCTCCAGCAGGTCGTGCGTCGGCGGCTGGGTCATCGCTTGGCGATCGATGTGGAAAAGGCAAAGGTCGCGCTGAGCGGCGAGGCGAAGGCCGATATCCCGCTCGATTTCATCGAACTGAGGTTGCATGTGCCGGTATCACGCGCCGATTTCGAGTGGACCGTGCGTGACCAGACTACGCGCCTTCGGGCGGTCGCGGGCGAATGCGTCGCGGCGGCCGGCCTCAAGCCCAACGATATCGGCACGATCTTCTTCACCGGTGGCTCGAGCCGCATTCCCGCGGTCCGCGAAGCCATCGCCGGCGCCGCGCCCGAGGCGGTGGCGGCGACCGGTTCGGATTTCCTGTCGGTGGCCGCTGGCCTCACTTTGGAGGCGCAGCGGCGCTACCGTTGAGGTTTCTTAGATACCTTCGACCATCACGGCCCGGTATTGCGCGCCCTTGAAGCGATGCTCGCGCGCCGCTTTGTAAGCGTCACTGTTGTACCAGGCCTTCGCCTCTTGCGCGTTGGCGAAGGCGAGCACGACAACACCCTCGATTTCCGGCCCCTCGAGCACCTCCTGCTTGCCGTAGATCACCAGCGGCGTGAGGTTGTGGCCCGCCGAGGCGGCGCCGGCCATCTCGCCATAGGTCTTCAACTCGGCCGGATCGATCGTCTTCTCACGCGTGAACACAATATAGGTCGTCACATCATTCCCCTTGTTAGACGGCATTGCGCCTGAAGCACGTAGGCGTGTGGTCGTTGACCAGCCCGACCGCCTGCATCCAGGCATAGACGATTACCGGGCCGACGAACTTGAAGCCACGTTTTTTAAGTGCAGCGGACACGGTTTCCGACAAGGGTGTCTTGGCCGGTATCGGGCCGGTGTTCATGATCGGCTTGCCGTTCACGAACGACCAGCAGAATGCGCCGAAGTCTTCGCCGGCCGCCTGCATCTTCAGATAGGCTCTGGCGTTACCGATCGTCGCCTGGATCTTGGAGCGCGAGCGGATGATGCCGGGATTCTGCAACAGGCTTTCGATCTTTGCTTCGTCGTATGCGGCGATCTTGACCGGATCGAAACCGTCGAAGGCTTCGCGGAAAGCGTCCCGTTTGTTGAGGATGGTCTGCCAGGACAGGCCGGCCTGGAATCCGTCCAGGATCAGCTTCTCCCACAAGGCCCGGCCGTCCCGCTCCGGTACGCCCCATTCGGTGTCGTGATAGTCCCGCATGTTGGCTGCGTTGCCGGGCCACGGGCAGCGCTCGCGTTGATCGTTCATGGTGTCTCCGTTCGGACAAGAAAAAAGGGCTGTCGCCAGCCCTTTTCCCCTGACAGATGCGGCTGAGATCAGCCGATGTTCAGCGCCGCGCCCTGCATCACCATGCAATAGAGCATGGGGATCGACAGCACGGTATTGACGCGCGAGGCGACCATCGCAAGGCGCGCCGCCTTAGCCTTGGCCGCGTCGTCGACCGTCACGATACCCAGAGCCTTCTTCTGGTTCGGCCAAATGACGAACCAGACATTTGCGGCCATGATGATCGCCAGCCACATACCGATGCCGATTGTGGTGTAGGGTGCGCGAACTTCCAGCGTCAGGGCGATGTCGTCCTTGATGCCGGCGGTGATCAGGCCGAACAACACGGTCATGGCAGCGGCCCAGCGGAACCAGAACAAGGCCGCGGGCGCGATGTATTTCGACACGCCGGGCTTTAGTTCGGCCGGAACCTTCGGCATGGTTGGGATCTGGACGAAGTTGAAATAGTACAGCAGGCCGATCCAGAGGATGCCCATGAACACGTGGATGTACATCAGGAAATAACCGGCCCAGGCGGGTTCCGCCACCGAGCTGCGATGCAGAAGGACGATCAGCACCAGCATAAGGAATAGCCCGAGCAGAAGCGCCCGGTGCAGATTTTCTAAAAACTTACCCATTTCGCCGCTCCCTTGAAGACTCCGGCGACTCCCGCCGACTGTTGATCGATTGTCGGATATGCGGAACGATAGATCAACAGTTTGAAATCGGTTGTATTCAGAGACTTATGGCCCAACCCGTTACATTATCTTACTGCGCGGAGCAGGTGCGCCGTTATGACCACGACCGGTACATGACGGCGATTTTCGCGCCCGCGGCGGTCCGCGAAAATCTGTTCGCGCTCTACGCGTTCAATATCGAGATCGCCAAGGTTCGGGAGGCAGTGACCGAGCCGCTAATCGGACGGATGCGGCTGCAGTGGTGGCGCGATACGTTGGATCGCCTCTTTGCCGGCGAAACCGTCGCCCATGCCGTGGCCGCGCCATTGGGCCAGGCGATCCGCGTCGCTTCGCTCGATCGGATGGCATTCGAGCGGCTGATCGATGCGCGCGAGGCCGATCTGGAGGACGCACCGCCGAAGGATATGCGGGCGCTGGAAGCCTATGCGGAGGACACGGGAGCGCCGCTGCTGGACCTGGCGTTCCAGCTTGCAGGTGCTTCCGTCGCCGATCCCGAGGCGGCGCGGTTGGCCGGCACGGCCTGGTCGCTGACTGGGCTGCTGCGCGCGGTTCCGTTCCACGCCCGGTACCGCAGGATTTACCTGCCGGAAGACGTGCTGGCGGCCCACGCCGTGCGGATCCAGCGGCTGCTCGACCTGAAACCGGGCGAGGGGTTCACCGATGCGGTGCGCACGATTGGCGAACGGGCTTACGAATTGCTTCGCGACCTGCCAGGCCGGGTCGGCGGCGTGCCCAGGGTGGCTCGCTCGCCGGCGCTCATCGCGTCTCTGTCCCGCTATTATCTGCACGACCTCGAACGCTGCGGCTGGGATCCGTTCGTGCTCGAGCGGCGTCCGCCCCGGCCGTTGCTGGTCGGCCGGCTGGCGTTGCGGGCCGCTCTCCACGGTTACTGACCTGCCCCGATAGGATCACGCCGAAGCCACGAAGCTGCCTGATTCCGATCCCACCTTTCGAACCTACACGGGTCCATCGACGGGCCCTTCGGAAGGATCAGTGCCATGTCGGTTTTGAAGAAAGCCTCTTTCGGTGCGGTGCTTTTGGCGGCAACGGCGGTTCTCGGCGGCTGCTATTACGGTCCCGCCTATCCGCGCTATGCCTATGGGCGACCATACTACCGGCCGGCTTACGTGCCGCCGCCTGTTTACGGACCTTATGGCGGTGTCGTCGTGTCCGGCGGTTATCGCCGCTGGTAACCATCGTGCTCCTCGGCGGCCTCGCGCCGCCGAGACCCGCATGTTAAATCCGTGCCACCAGAAATTGGAGGACTCGCGGATGTCGCTCAGCATGTATCAGGCCTCGGTGCCGCTTTTCACGCGCCAGCTCGAGGCGATGGCGAATATCTTGGGCAAGGCCGAGGCGCACGCCGAGGCGCGCAAATACGACCAGAAGGCGCTGATCCAGGCGCGCCTGTTCCCCGACATGCTGCCGCTTTCGGCCCAGATCCAGATCGCATCGGACGCCGCCAAGGGCGCGGCGGCCCGTTTGGCCGGCATCGACGTGCCGTCCTGGGAGGACAAGGAGGCGACGCTGGAGCAACTGAAGGAACGCTGCACGAAGACCGTGGCCTACCTGGCAGGCTTCAAGCCGGAGCAGATCGACGGGTCGGAGGAGCGCGAGGTCATCCTCAAGATCGGCGGCAACCCGTATCCGTTCAAAGGGCAGCAATATCTGCTGTCCTTTGCGATTCCGAATTTCTATTTTCACGTCACCACGGCCTACGCGCTGCTGCGCCATAATGGCGTGGAGATCGGCAAGCGCGACTTCCTCAACGCGGGATGATCAGCCGATCGGGGGACGGGCACCCAGCAAGGCGGTCACCTTCATGGCCAGCACCTGGGCACCGGCCTGATTGAAGGTTTCGAACGCGATCACGACCGAACCGCGGTCGGGCTTGCTGCGCGACCGCTGCACGGCCAGCACCGTTGTGCGGACAGACAGCGTGTCGCCCGGACGTACCGGAAGCAGCCACCGCACCTCGTCCGCGCCGATGCCGCCGATAAGGCTGGTGCCGTTCATGTAATTGTCGACGAACATCCGGCAGGTCATCGACACCGTGTGCCAGCCGCTGGCGATAAGCCCGCCGAAGGAGCTCTCCTGTGCGCGCTCTGGGTCGGTGTGGAAATATTGCGGGTCGAATTCCGTGCCGAAGGCGAGGATCTCGGGTTCGGTCACGATCTTCGTACCAAAGGTGCGTGTGTCGCCTGCGGTAAAATCTTCCAGATAAAGCATGTCCGTCCGGCCGTGGTTGTATCGCGCCACATAAGCACGCAGCGCGATACCGGCTCAACCGGGCGAGGCCGGGTTACTTCCCGGAAGGCGGAACCGGCGTGACCGGCGGGTTGTTGACCGGCTCGACCCCGGGGGCGGAGCTGGGATGCCCGCCATAGGATGTGCCCTCATAGATGTTGCCCTGGTAGTCCATCATCACCATCACGGCGTGGCCTTCGCTCTTCTTGCCCTCCGCGTACCAGATGCCGTTGTCGCCCTTCAGCGGATTGCTGCTCAACGTGTAGCCGCGCTGGAGCATCCGCTCGCGTGCCTGGTCGGCGGTGAAGCTCGTCTTGCCGGGCACCGGCATGCCGGGGGTCGGGGTATTGTCCGTTCTCACCGCCGGCTTGGGGCCGGAGGGAAGGGTGCCGTCGTTCTCAGCCATGGCCGGCAGGGCCACGGCCACAATGAGCCCGGCTGCGCATATCATCTTCATAGTCATGGGATTCCCCGATCTCCGTCTTCGTCGATACGGAGGTAACCGCGGGTGAAGGCGGCGCGTTCCGCGACCTCTCAATGCGGAACGATCCCGCCACCACTCGGTTGACTGGATAGAGTCCGCCCTAAGCACGGAGCGCAGATTCAGGAGATCGCCATGACTGCCCGCACCATCGCCCGACTTTACGATTCCTATGAGATCGCCGCAGGACGCGTCCACGAACTGGAACGAACGGGAATTCCGTACGACGACATTTCGGTTATGGCGAATAACACCGGCGGCCGCATCCTTACGCAAACCGCATCCGGGAACGAGGCCGTCCCGGGCGCGGAAATCGGTGCCGGCGTCGGCGCCCTGGCGGGTGGCGGCGCGGGTGTGCTGACGGGGCTTGGTCTGTTGGCCATCCCGGGCGTAGGGCCAGTGGTTGCCGCCGGCTGGCTGGCAGCGTTGTTGGCGGGCGCTGCCAGCGGCGCTGCCGCAGGCGGTTTGCTCGGCGGCCTGGTCGGCGCGGGTATCGGCAAGGAGCACGCCGAGATCTATACCGAGGGCGTGCGGCGCGGCGGGGTTCTGATCAGCGTCCGCGCCGATGAAGCCCACATTGCCAAAATCGAGGCGATCCTCGACCACGAGGCCGTCGATCCGAAGGCACGCCGCCAGGAATACGCGGAGGCAGGCTGGTCCGCCTACGATCCGAACGGGGCGTTGCTGACCGAGGCCGATATTGTCCGCGAGCGTCGCGCCGCCGGGCGATAAGCGCACGAAAAGCAGCAGCTTTTGGGAATATATACGGGTTTCGGGTGCTGTTACGCCCGGAGCCTGTGTTCTTTTTGCACCCATCCGCCGGAAATTTCTTTCCGAACTTTCTTTCGTTTAGAGAAAAATTGACTGGATGTTTCAGTCATTATAGCTTCCGAAAATCATACGAATGCGTTTGATAAGGGATAAGGCGCCAGACGCCACCTAAAGGGAGGAACTTGATGAACGTGCGGATTCCGCTCGCGCTCGCTTGCACAGCCAGCCTGTTTTCGATCCTGCAGCCCGCGCCTGCTTTCGCCCAGGCTGAACAGTCGGGCGCTTCTACGGGAAACCTCGAAGAGATCGTCGTCACGGCCCGCCGCAAAGAGGAAAAGCTTCAGTCGATTCCCGTCGCCGTCACCGCTTTCAGCCCCGCTGCGCTGCAGGAAAAACATATCGAGAGCGCCTCTGACCTCGCGCACCACGTTCCCGGCCTCGTGTCGTCACAGGAAACGCGCGACGAGCAAGTGTTCTACCTGCGCGGCCAGGGTCCTAACGGCGGCCAGGGCGGCGCCCCGGGCGTCGTGACCTACTTCGCGGAAGTGCCGTTCTACGCCTCCGGCCCCGGCATCTATTTCGACACCAACGTCAACGTTCTTCGCGGCCCGCAAGGCATTCTGTTCGGGCGTAACACGACCGGCGGCGCCGTCACCTTCGAACCGAACAAGCCGACGAATAATTTCGAGGGCTATCTGCAGGCCTCGTTCGGAAATTACGGCCTGCACGAAGAACAGGGCGTGATCAACATTCCGATCGTCGACGACAAGCTGATGATCCGCGGCGCCTTCGATATCGATCAGCGCGACGGGTTCACGCACGACTACACGAACAATATCGATCTCGACAATCGCGACTACTGGTCGTTCCGGCTGGGCGTCACCTGGCGGCCGACCGACGATTTCGAAAATTACATCGTGTACGATTCGCTCTATTCGCACACGACCGGCACCGGGATCGAGCTGGAAGCGATCAACAGCTACCGTGATCCCAACGGCATCGCCAGCAACGAAACGACGTTCGTGCAGACCTTCTGTCCGGCTGCACCCGCGCCCTGCACCTTGCCGCAGCAGCTGCTGGCCGCGCAGGCCGCCATCGGCAAGCGCGGAACCTACGCCACGCCGGGGCTTTTCGGTCTCGACAAGACCTATAGCTACGGCATCACCGACATCGCGAAATACGACCTGACGGATAACATCACGGTCAAGAATATCTTTGGTTACCGTGTACTCAAGAACCTGCTGCGGTACGACCTCGATGGCATGCCGCTTGCGGTCATCGATTTCACCACGCCCAACAACTGGAACCTGAGCAATTCGCAATATACCGAGGAGCTCCAGTTCCAGGGCAAGTCCCTCGACGGCCACCTGAACTGGATCGCCGGTGCGTTCGGCGAATTCCTGCATCCGAGCGGCGACACCGTGGCGGAACTGGGCACCACCTCGGTGATCACGCCGCACTTGTACCAGTACCCTCTAAGGATTCAGGTTCTCTCCAACGCCCAGGGCCAGAACGCACTCGGTCCGGAAGGTATCACGGAGCGGACCCAGGCGGTTTACCTGCACGGCATCTATGATTTCGGTGCCTTCGGCGATGGGTGGGAGAATCTGAAATTCACGCTCGGCGCGCGCTATACCTGGGACTACACGTCCAACAGCAATTACGAGTCCATCAACGTCTTCCTGCCGCCCGCCCTTGGCGGCGGACTGGCCGCGCACATTCCCTGCAACCCCTGCATCTATGAAAACCATACGTTCCAGGCTCCCACCTGGACGACTGGCCTCGATTATCAGGTCGATCCGGACATGCTGGTCTATGTAAAGGCCAGCCGCGGCTTCAAGAGCGGCGGCTTCAACGGGGCCGGCACGCCGCCATTCCCGATCAAGTATGAATCGGAATACGTCACCGATGTCGAAATCGGCCTGAAGGCGGATTGGAATATCGATGGCATGAAGCTGCGCACCAATATCGACGGCTTCCATGATGAGTACAGAAACGCCCAGCGGTCCGTCGGCGTGCTCGTGCAGACAGTGCCTGCGCCCTCACCCAAGACGGCCACGACTCTGATCGCGAACGGCGACGCGACGATCGAGGGTATGGAGTTCGAAAGCACGCTCATCCCGTTCAAGGATCTCGAGATGACGGCCAGCTGGACCTACATCCACGCGCGCTACGACAAGTTCTATATCCCGACGATCGGCGACGAGCGCGATCTGCCTTACCCGTTCACGCCGAAAAACAAGTTCAGCTTCTCCGCCCGCTATCACCTGCCGTTCATTCCGGAAGAGGCGGGCGATCTCTCGGTGCAGGCGACCTATGTTCACACTGGCCGCATCCAATATGCGACCTCGGACATCGAGCCTTACGGCAACGAGCCGGGCTATGGCCTGGTCGATCTCAATGTCGATTGGGACAATGTCTTCGGCCAGCCGGTCGACGCTTCGTTCTTCATGAGCAACGCGCTGGACAACATCGCGAAGATCGGCAACGTCGGCATCTATAATTCGTCGGGCTATGTGTCGGCGATCTACAACGAGCCGCAGATGTGGGGCTTCCGGGTCAAGTACCGCTTCGGCGGCGAGTCCGAGCCCGAAGCTGCGCCGGCCGCATACGTGCCGCCGCCGGTTCAGGCGCCGGCTCCGGCACCGAAGTCCTACCTGGTGTTTTTCGACTTCAACAAGTCGGACCTGACCCCGCAGGCACGCGACATCGTCGATACGGCCGCGAAAAACGCTGCGGCGAACAAGGTGACCCAACTGACGGTGACCGGTCACACCGATACGGTCGGCTCGGATGCCTACAACATGCGTCTCAGCCGCCGGCGTGCGGAATCGGTTGCGGCCCAGCTCGAGAAGGACGGCATCGCGTCGTCGGAGATCGCGATTGTCGCCAAAGGCAAGCGGGACTTGTTGGTTCCGACTGCCGACGGCGTCCGCGAGCCACAGAACCGGCGTGTCCAGATCGTGTTCGACGGCGGCCCGACGTCATAAGTCTTATAGCTCGGGTTTACAGAACTGGGCGCTCCCTCCGGGGGGCGCCTTTTTCTTTGGCTAAGCCTAGCCGCCGGCAGTGAAGACGATCTTGTCCTCGGCAGCGATGAAGTGCGCGGTGCCCAGGACAGTCGGATCGTCGCCAGCCACTGCATGAACGACAATCGCGGTCTGCTCGTCGGTGGCGTGATGCCCCGCGAGCGTCAGCTGCAGCAGCATCGAGCGGCCCAGCGCCTTGGTATCCGCCTCGACTTCGGCCGCAGACGGTGTCGCCGCATAGCGGATCGTCAGCCGATAACCGGCGGGCTGTGCATCGTCGATCGCGATCGAGGACCAGCGCGGCGCGCTGCCCATCGCGGCGACCGCCTTTTCGGCGATGCCATGGGCGACAGTGATGCGGGCGCGAACGACATCGGGCGGATCGGGCGGCCGATGGGCGACAAAATAGGCTGACGCCACGACAAGCGCGCCGAAAAGGACGATCCCGATACGTACGGCCGCTTGTTTCAAGCCAATATCCTCATTTCGAGGCCAAGGGCAGGCCCTAACGCCGTCGGGCCGACCACTAGCAAAACCGCCCAGGGTCTGCAAACTAGGTTGCGGCAACCGATCCCCTCAAGGAACCGTAAATGGCTGGCTTCCTGAACAATCTCATACTCAACACCGACAGCTACAAGACCAGCCACTATCTGCAATATCCGCCGGATACCGAGGAAATCTCCGCCTATGTGGAGAGCCGAGGCGGAGCCTTCCCGCACACGCTGTTCTTCGGGTTGCAGGCCTTCATCAAGGAATATCTGCTGACGCCGATCACCAACGCGGACATCGACGAGGCACAGGAGATCGTGACTGCGCATGGACTGCCGTTCAATCTGGACGGTTGGCTGCGGGTGGTGAACGTGCATGGCGGCCGCCTGCCGATCGAGATCGCGGCGATCGAGGAGGGGGAGGTGATCCCCACCGGCAATGCTCTGCTCCAGATCCGCAACACCGACCGCGAACTGCCGTGGGTGACCTCCTATATCGAGACTGCGCTGCTGCGCGGCATCTGGTATCCGACCACGGTCGCCACCCTGTCGTTCGAGGCCAAGCGCAGGATCAAGCGCTATCTGGACGAGACGTCGGAGGACACTGCCGGTCAGCTGCCGTTCAAGCTGCATGATTTCGGCGCGCGCGGCGTCTCCAGCCAGGAAAGCGCGATGCTGGGCGGCATGGCGCATCTGGTGAATTTCCGCGGCACCGACACGCTGGCGGCCGTGTTGGGCGCGCGCCGCTATTACGCCGCGGCGATGGCCGGCTTCTCCATTCCGGCGGCCGAGCATTCGACGATCACCAGCTGGGGCCGGGCGCGCGAGCGCGACGCCTATGCCAACATGATCGTCCAATTCGGCCGGCCGGGTAAGCTCGTCGCGGTCGTGTCCGACAGCTACGACATCTTCAACGCCGCCAGCGAAATCTGGGGCAAGGCCCTGAAGGAGCAGGTGCTGGCGTGCGGCGGTACGCTGGTCGTGCGACCGGACAGCGGCGACCCGATCGCGATCGTCGTCGAACTCCTGAAGCGGCTGGCGGACGCTTTCGGTACGACCACGAACACGAAGGGTTACATCGTGCTCAACCCGGCTGTGCGTGTGATCCAGGGCGATGGCATGGATCTGGACTCCATTGTGGCCGTGCTGGAAGCGATGAAGAAGGCCAAGTTCTCGGCTGAGAACATCGCATTCGGCATGGGGGGCGGCCTGCTGCAGAAGGTCGATCGCGACACCATGAAATGGGCGATGAAGACCTCTGCCGCGAAGATCAAGGGGTTCTGGCAGGACGTCTATAAGGATCCGGTGACCGATCCCGGCAAGGTCTCGAAGCGCGGCCGGCAGGCGTTGATCCGCGACGCGTCGGGGTGGCGGACCTTGTCGGGCGCGCCTAACGGCGACAACCGTCTGATCCCTGTTTTTCGCGACGGCAGGCTGCTCAGGCAGACCGGCTTTGACGCGGTACGGGCGCGCGCTGATGCGGCTCTAAAGGACATCGTGAGCGCAGGTTAGCTGGACGCACTGTCGCTATCGACGGGCGGAACAATAGAAGGCCCCCGGTCCTTACCCCAGGATATATACAGTACGAAGTTGCGTGAGCTGGAGGCGAGGGGCTGCCGGTCGCGCAAGACAGGAAAAACATGCCTATTGGCGAGCCGGGAAACGGCATATCGTCCACGCTTCCCGGCGATCCGACCCGGTCGATCCTTCCGAACCTCCACGAACTGCTGGTGCAGAGCGCGGTCGACTACGCGATCTATATGCTGGACACGACCGGACGGGTGTCGAGCTGGAATCCCGGCGCGGAGCGGATCAAAGGCTATACCGCCGACGAGATTATCGGACAGCACTTCTCGCGCTTCTATACCGAGGAAGACCGCCAGGCCGGCCTTCCGGCCAAAGCGTTGGCGATCGCAACCGAGACCGGCCGTTTCGGTGCCGAGGGCTGGCGGATCAAGAAGGACGGTGAGCGATTCTGGGCGTTGGTTGTCGTCGATCCGATCCGGGTGGACGGGAAACTCGTTGGTTTCGCCAAGATCACCCGCGACCTGACCGAGCAGCGGAACGCGCAGCTGGAAGCGTTGGCGAACGAGCGGAAATTCCGCCTGCTGGTCCAGGGCGTGACCGACTATGCGATCTATATGTTGAGCCCTGAGGGTGTGATCACCAATTGGAACGCTGGAGCGGAGCGCATCAAGGGCTATGGCGCCGACGAGATCGTCGGGCAGCATTTCTCGAAGTTCTACATGCCGGAGGACGCTGAGGAGGGGATTCCGGGGAAGGCTCTGGCACAGGCGGAGAGGGAGGGGAGGTTCGAGGCGGAAGGCTGGCGAATCCGTAAGGATGGAAGTCGCTTTTGGGCCGGTGTGGTCATCGACGCGGTTCATGACGACGGCGGCGAGCTGATCGGCTTCGCCAAGGTGACGCGCGACCTGACCGAACGGCGCGAGACCCAGATTGCGCTCGAGCAATCGCGCGAGCAGCTGTTCCAGTCGCAGAAAATGGAAGCCGTCGGTCACCTGACCGGTGGCTTGGCGCATGATTTCAACAATCTGCTGGCCGGCATTACCGGCAGCCTGGAGCTGATGCGCAGGCGACTGGCGCAGGGGCGCGTCGCGGACGTGGAGCGCTATATCGTGGCCGCCCTGGGCGCCGCCGCCCGTGCCGGAAACCTGACGCACCGGCTGCTGGCCTTCGCGCGCCGCCAGACGCTCGACCCGATGCCGACAGACGCGAACAAGCTTGTGGCGAGCATGGATGATTTGATCCGCCGGACGATCGGTCCACAGGTCGTGCTCGAAACCGTACTCGCCGGCGGACTTTGGTCCATCTATTGCGACGCCAACCAGCTGGAGAACGCGATTCTTAACCTCTGCATCAACGCGCGGGATGCAATGCCGGACGGCGGCAGGCTGACGGTCGAGACCGCCAATAGCTGGCTCGACCAGCGGACGGCGGCCGAACGAGACGTCCCGCCCGGCCAATATGTCGCCATTTGCGTCACCGACACCGGCATCGGCATGTCGTCTGAAACCATCGCCCGTGCCTTCGATCCGTTCTTCACCACCAAGCCTTTGGGGCAGGGCACGGGCCTAGGGCTTTCGATGATCTATGGCTTTGCCAAGCAGTCGGGCGGTCAGGCGCGAATCTATTCCGAACTGGGCATCGGCACCACGGTTCGCCTCTACCTGCCGCGTCACTATGGTGCGGCGGCGAAGGAGGATGCGGAAGACGCGTCCCCGCAGCTGCCGCGCGCGGATGTCGGGGAAACCGTTCTCGTCGTCGACGATGAACCCAGCGTCCGCATGCTGGTGGTCGAGATCATGAGCGAGCTGGGTTATGAGGCGGTCGAAGCGGTAGACGGAGTCAGTGGACTGAAATTGCTGCAATCCGGCATGCGCGTGGACCTGCTGATCACCGATGTCGGCCTGCCCGGCGGCATGAACGGCCGGCAGATGGCCGACGCCGCGCGAATCGTTCGGCCGGACCTCAAGGTACTGTTCATCACCGGCTATGCAGAGAACGCCGCCGTCGGCAGCGGCCAACTTGCGCCCGGCATGCATGTGCTGACCAAGCCCTTCGCCCTCGACAAGCTTGCTGCGCGCGTGAAATCGATCATCGACGAGGGCTAGAGACGCTGAAATGAATGGTGCTGCCGGACAGGATTGAACTGTCGACCTCTCCCTTACCAAGGGAGTGCTCTACCACTGAGCTACGGCAGCATGAGGTTGGACGATTCTATAAAGATCGCCCGCGTCGCCCGCAATCGGGTGGCGGGGATATAGCGAAGCGGGCCGCCGCTGACAATGGGCGGGCGGCCTGTTGCGTTCAATCGGCCACTTCCAACACGATCTTGCCGCGCGGCGCGGGTTCCTCGCCGTCCAGAATCCGATGGGCGCGCCGCACGTCGGCCAGCTTCATCGTCAGGCCGATCTGGGTTTTGAGCTCGCCGGCGTCGATCATCTCGGCGATTCGCGTCAGCTCCATCGTCGTGACGTCGACCAGGAAGAAATGCGCCTGTACCTTATGCGCGACGGCCAACGCCTCGTCGGGTTTGGATACAGCCGAGATCAAGTAACCGCCCGGCTTCAGCACGCTGAAGGAACGCACCTGGGTTTCGCCGCCGACGAGATCGATAACGACGTCGACATCGTTCAGAACTTGGTCAAAGCGCTCGGCGCGATAGTCAATGACGCGGTCGGCGCCCAAGCTTTCTACAAAAGCGAGGTCGTCGGTGCCGGCGGTCGCGATGATTTCGGCCTCGGCCGCCCTCGCCATCTGCACCGCGTAGGCGCCGACATTGCCGGCGGCGCCATGGATCAGCACGGTCTGTCCCGCAGCGGCGCGAGCCTGCTCGAACAGGGCCTGCCAGGCGGTGACGGCAATCACCGGCACGGAAGCGGCCTCGATGAACGAGAGGCTTTCCGGCTTGCCGGCCATCATGCCCGCCTGGGCAACCGCGTATTCGGCATAGCCATCGGTGAAGCGCCTATTGGTCACGCCGTAGACTGCCTCGCCGACGGCGAAACCTTCGGTGTTCGGGCCGACCGCGGCGACGATGCCGGCGATGTCCGAGCCGGGGGTGAGGGGCAGGGGTTGATCGATCACGCTCTTGCCGCTGCGGACCCAACCGTCCCAGGGACCGACGCCGGCTGCCTTGACCTGGACGAGGATCTCGCCCTCGCGGGGCTCGGGGCGGGGGACGGTTTCGATGACCATGGCGTCCGGGCCGCCGAAGGCGTGCACGCGGACGGCCTGCATGGTCTCGCCCAGAATCGTTACAACTTCGGTCATCGTAAGCCTCTCAACGGTGAGTGTGGACATCGTAACATTCCTTTCGTGACGTGTTTTGTCGCGATGAATCCCGACCGATCAGTGGGCCGCGCCGCCGTTGACGGCCTCAGCTTTCTTCAGGGTAAGGGTAAAGGCGAGTGCCAGTACCAGGGCGGCGCCAAGCAGGAAGAACGTGTCGCTGAACGCCATGATATTCGCCTGTTGGCGGATGCGCAGACCGATGGCGACGACCGCCTTATGCTGCGCGACGGCCTGATCGGAAACCCCGTGCGACAGGAAATACCGGGTCAAATCGGAGATCCGCTGGCGGGCTGCCTCGCTGAAGGCCGAGACTGACTGAGTCAGCACGTTCGAATGGAACTGCTCGCGCTTGGTCAGGAACGTCTGCAATAGGGCGATGCCGATCGCGCCGCCCAGATTGCGCATCATGTTGAATAAGGCGGAGGCCGAGCCGAGGTTTGCCGGCTCGATGCCGGCGTTGGCGACGGCGACAAGAGGCGTCAGGACCAGCGCCTGGCCAATCGCACGGACGATGTTGGGCAGCAGCAGCTGGTCGGCGGAATAATCGCCCGTCATCTCGACGTTCATGAAGTTGCTGGCGGCGAACAGCATGAAGCCCACGGCGATCAGGAGGCGGATATCGAACAGCCTCATCAGGCGTGGCAGCAGCGGGATCAAGAGAAGTTGTGGCAGGCCGGTCCAAGCCAGCACCATCCCGATCTGCTCCGAGTTGTAACCCTGTACCCGCGCCAGATAGACCGGCAGGATGAAGACGGAGCCGTAGAGCGCGAAACCCAGCAGGAAATTGGCCGCGGTGCCGAAGCCGAAATTACGGCGCGCCAGGATGCGCAGGTTCAAAAGCGGCTTCCTGACGATCAGTTCGATGACGATGAAGGCGGGCAACGCGATGGCGGCGGTCACCGCCAGCCGGCTTATGAAGACCGATCCGAACCAGTCGTTTTTGTTGCCTTCCTCCAGCGCTGTCTGCAGCGCGGCCAGGCCCACCGCCATCGTGGCGATGCCCGGCCAGTCGCCTTGGCGCAGGAGAGCCAGATTAAGCGGTGTCTTCGGCAGCGAGACGAACAGCATGGCGATCATCAGCAGGCCGGGCACCAGATTGACGTAGAAGACATACTCCCAGCCGAAGTTCTCGGTCAGGTAGCCGCCGATCGTCGGGCCGATTGCCGGTGCGAAGGTGGCGGAGAGCCCGAACAGCGCCAGGCCGATCGGCTGTTTGGACTTCGGCAAGGTGGTGACGATGACGGTGAAGGCGAGCGGAATCAGCACGCCGCCGGTGAAGCCCTGGACGGCGCGCAGCACGATCATCTGGCCCAGATTGTGCGCCAGCGCGCAGGCGGCGGAAAAGATAAGGAACAGGGCGGCGTTGACCAGCAGGTAGCGCCGGATCGAGAAGGCCTGGGACAGCCATCCGGTCAGCGGGATGACGATGATCTCGGCGACCAGGTAGGCGGTGGAGATCCAGCCGCCGTCGTCGGCGCCGGCGCCGATGGCGCCCTGGATGTCGGCGAGTGAGGCGTTGACGATCTGGATGTTCAAAATCGCCATGAAAGCGCCAAGGGCGGAGCCCACGACGGCAAGCCATGCGGTGAAGGGCACTGCATCGGCTTTTGGGGCGAAAGCGACGGGTGAAGCGGCGGCAGTGACAGTTGCGGCGGTCATGGCGGAAACTCCTGGGAGCAACGATCCGCCACAGACTGCGCTATGGCAGGATCGTCGATAATCCGGGAAAAACCGAAAGCATTATCCGGTCAGGCTTTAAAATGTCTGGGCAACCTGGGAGCCGATCTTGCCCGGCTTCGTATTGATCGTGGGCTCGACCGACATGCCGGCGCGCAGCCGCTGGGCCAAAGCCGGGTCGTCCAGCACGATCTTCACAGGGATGCGCTGCACGATCTTGGTGAAGTTGCCGGTCGCATTGTCGGGCGGCAGCAGCGAGAACTCCAGCCCGCTGGCCGGTGACACGCTGTCGACATGGGCCTTCAGCTTGACGCCCGGGAACGTATCGACGGTGACCTGGACGGGCTGTCCGTCGCGGACGCGGGTCAGTTGCGTTTCCTTGAAGTTGGCGACGATATAGGCGGCGTCGAGAGGCACAACCGCCATCAGCTGCGTCCCGGCCGTGACGTACTGGCCGACGCGAAGCGAGCGGGCGCCGACAACGCCATCCACGGGGGCAACGATCGTGGTGTAGGACAGGTTGAGCTCGGCCTGGTGCGCCACCGCATCGACTTTGGCGAGCTGGGCCTCGGCTTGCGCCCGGTCGGTCGCCAGGACGGCGAGTTTCTTCTGGGCGGCCATCAGGTTTGCCTGATCGCGCTGCAGTCCCGCTGACTCGGCGCTGTGCGCGGCCTGGGTCTGCTGGGCACGCTGGACGCTGCCGTAACCGGTCTTAGCGAGATCTGCATAGCGGGCGGCATCGGCCTGGGTGAAGCGCACATTTGCCTGGGTGGCGGCGATGGTCGCCTTGGCTTGGTCGATCACCGACTGCTGCAGCGCCGTCTGTGCATCGAGATTGTCGATCGCGGCCTTGGCGGCGGCGACTTCAGCCTTCGCCTGGTCCAACGCCGTACGGAAATCGCGGTCGTCGATGCGGGCAAGCACGTCGCCGGCCTTCACCTTCTGGTTGTCCTCGACCTGAACCTGGGCGAGGTATCCGGAGACCTTCGGGGCGATGGTCGTGTAGTCGGCCTTCACATAGGCGTCGTCGGTGGCAACCTCGAACCGGCCAGTGGTCCAGTAATCATAACCGAAATCGACGATTGCGGCGGTGGCCAGCAGCGCAGCCAGGCCGATCGCGGCGCGCTTGGCCACCCGGCGGCGGCCGGCGGGTACGCTCACGTTGGTTTCGGTGGCGGTCTGGAAGGCGGTGGCGCCGGGCATCTTCGACATGGGTGTCTCCCTTGAACTCGCGGCGCCGCCCGATGCGGTCGCTTCAAATCTCGTGAGCCAAAGATGCGCGCTCCCCTGCTGCGCGATAATTCGCTAAGAATTGGAAGGATCATCAACTCAGGATTGATAATCGGAGGCGCCGATGGATCGGTTGACAAGCCTGACGGTGCTGGGGCGGATCGTTGAAACCGGCGGTTTCTCGGCGGCCGCGCGCAAGATGAACATGTCGGTCACGATGGTCAGCAACCACATCCAGTCGCTCGAGGATCGGCTGGGCGTCCGGCTGCTCAATCGCACGACGCGAAAGGTCAGCCTGACTGAGGTGGGCCGCATGTATTATGAGCGGTCACGGCAGATTCTGCTGGATCTGGACGAAGTCGACCGGATGGCCGGGGCGGAGCGGACTACGCCGCAGGGCACGCTCCGACTCTATACCAGCATGAACATCATTCGGTACTTAAGTCAGACGGTAGAGGAGTATCTGCTGGAAAACCCGGCGGTCTCGATTGACCTTGTGCTTGGCGACCGCATGGTCGATCTGGTGGAAGAGGGGTTCGACCTTGCCATCCGAGCGATGCAGCCGACGGAAGCCAGCCTGGTCGTCCGCCGTCTGGCGACCTGGCGGCATGTGCTGTGCTGCGCGCCATCCTATCTCGAGAAACATCCGGCGCCGCTTCGTCCCGCCGACCTTGCCAATCACAATTGCCTGCGCTTCTCCTTCTACCCCTTCGGCGACGACTGGCGTTTCGACGGGCCGGACGGCGAGATCGTCTCGGCCCGGGTTTCGGGCAACGTACTGACCAACAGCGTTGAGGTTCTGCGGCGGATGACCTTCGGCGGTCACGGAATCGTGCTGGCTCCGACCTTCATCTTGGCGGACGATGTCGAGGGGCGCGATTTCGTGCCGTTGCTCCCGGATTACCGGCCGGTCGAATTCTCGATGAGCGCGATCTACCCCAACCGCCATCACCTTTCGAGCAAGGTTCGGGTGTTTATCGATATGGTGGCCGCGCGCTTCGCGCAGCATCGCGGATGGATGAACCTGGAGCGGTAGCCCGACTCATGCATTACGTTGTAGCGTTGTGCGATGGACGACCGGGAAGAGCTGAAAACCAAGCTGACCGACGCCGGCAAGTTGCGCAAATCGGACCGTGAAGTGCAACGGGCCGAGGCCCTGCGCGCCAACCTGATGCGCCGCAAGACGCAGGCCCGCGGCCGGGTTGAGGGCATCGACCGGACGACCGAAAAGCCGGGTGACGGTTGAGGCGGCGCTCCGCCTGGTCTACAAGGCGGAGGCGACCTCTGGGTATCGTTTCACAGCGCCATTATGGCGACGCAATTGGGGCCCGATCTTGGTCCTGCCGACCGTTTTCGAGAGTCGCGTTTCGTTAAGGATTGATCGTTGGACAAGATCGTAATCAAAGGCGGCAAGCCGCTTTCCGGCATTATTCCAATCAGCGGGGCCAAGAACGCGGCCCTGCCGATCATGGCCGCCAGCATCTTGACCGACCAGACGCTGACTTTGACCAACGTGCCGCATCTGGCCGACATCACGACCATGGCCAACCTGCTGCGCCCGATGGGCGTGGAGATCGGCATCGGTGCCCGGGTCAACGACCCGCACGGCGGGCACACGATGGAACTGACCGCACGTGAGATCGTCGATAGCACCGCGCCTTACGATTTCGTCCGCAAGATGCGCGCCAGCGTCTTTGTGTTGGGACCGTTGCTCGCCCGCGTCGGCGAGGCGAAGGTCTCGCTGCCCGGCGGCTGCGCCATCGGCGCACGGCCGGTCGATCTGCATTGCCAGGGGCTGGAGCAGATGGGCGCGATCATCGATCTGGATGGCGGCTATATCAACGCCACGGCGCCCAAAGGGCTGTCCGGCGCACGTATCGTCTTTCCGAAAGTCTCCGTCGGCGCCACCGAAAATCTGATGATGGCGGCGAGCATTGCGAAGGGCGAGACGCAGCTGATCAACGCGGCCGCCGAGCCGGAGGTCGTCGATCTTGCCAATTGCCTGAATGCCATGGGCGCCGATATCGAGGGGGCGGGTACGAACATCGTCACCATTCGTGGCGTACCGTCGCTGCATGGCGCCAATTATCGCATCATTCCCGACCGGATCGAGACTGGCACCTATGCCATTGCGGTGGCGGTCACCGGCGGCAGGGTCGAACTGGTCGGCGCGCGCATGGATCATGTGTCTTCGCTGATGGAAACGCTGAGCCGTGCGGGCGTCGACGTCTCTGAGACGGAGGAGGGGTTATCGATCGCTCGGCTCAACGGCATCAAGGGTGTCGATATCATGACGGAGCCGTTTCCCGGCTTCCCGACCGACCTGCAGGCGCAGGCCATGTCGCTGATGACCGTGGCTGAGGGTGCGGCGATGATTACCGAAACAATCTTCGAGAACCGTTTCATGCATGTGCCTGAGCTGGCGCGTATGGGCGCGAACATCACGGTGCATCACGGCTCCGCCCTGGTACGCGGCGTCGACAAGCTTCGTGGCGCGCCAGTGATGGCTACCGATCTGCGCGCCTCGGTGTCGCTGGTGGTTGCTGCGCTGGCGGCCGAGGGCGAAACCATCATCAACCGCGTCTACCATCTCGACCGTGGCTATGAGCGTCTGGAAGAGAAGCTCGCAGCCTGCGGCGCGGACGTGACGCGGGTGCGGGAAGCGGACTAGAGACAATGGAAGACGGCACGCCGCCACCTGAGGCCGGCCTCGGCTCTGAGTCCGGACCACTGAAGCTCCGCGCGCTCGACAACGAGGATCTGGCGGTCCTGGCGGCATTTCTGCAGGACGCGATCGCCAACGTGTCGGAGATGGCTTATCTGCCCGACGACGGGAAGTTCGTGCTCGCCGTCTGTCGCTTCCGCTGGGAGAAAGCGCTCAGCGAAACTCCCGAGAGGGTTTTCGAGCGCGTTTCCTGCGCGGTGACGGTCGAAGGGGTGGAAGACCCAAAATATCGCGGCTTCGACCTTAAGGAACGCAACCGTACCATGCCGCTTCTGACGGTGACCTATGACGGCGCGTCGGTATTATTGACCTTCGGGGGCGATGCCGCCCTTAAATTGCCGGTCTCCAGCCTCGACCTCAGGATCGAGGATTTCGGAGAGTGCTGGCCGACGAAACAGAAGCCTGAGCACGGAAACATCCCGTTGTGAACATCGAACACGCGGTCGCCTTCGACGAGTCCATCGTATTGGCCGTCCCGAAGGGGCGAATCCTGAAAGAATTGCGCCCGGTGCTGGACCGCGTCGGCATCGTGCCGTCGGCGGCCTTCGACGACGAGAATTCGCGGGACCTGCGCTTTGCCACCAACGTGCCGAACGTCCATATCATCCGGGTCCGCTCTTTCGACGTGCCCACCTTCGTCGCCTTTGGCGCCGCGCATCTGGGTGTTGCAGGCAGCGACGTCCTGATGGAGTTCGACTATCCCGAGATCTATTCGCCACTCGATCTTGGCATCGGCCATTGCCGCATCTCGGTCGCGGAATTGGCCGAACTCAGCAAGACCGACGACCCGTCGCGTTGGAGCCACGTGCGTGTCGCCACGAAATACCCGGAGGTGACTCGTCGCCATTTCGCGGCCCGCGGTGTCCAGGCGGAGTGCATCAAACTGAACGGCGCGATGGAGCTTGCCCCGTCGCTGGGCCTCTGCGACCGCATCGTCGATCTGGTGTCCAGCGGTGCGACGCTGAAGGCCAATGGCCTGGTCGAGATCGAGCATATCGCTGACATCACTTCGCGCCTGATCGTCAACCGCACCGCGCTTAAAACCCGGTCGGAGGAGATCGGCGGCTGGGTCGAGCGGTTCCGCGAGGCTTGCCGTGCCGGTTAGGTTGGATGCCGCCTCGGCGGATTTCGAGACTCGGTTCCAGGCCTATCTCGATACCGGCCGCGAGGATGCGGAACAGGTCGATGCAGCCGTTTCCGAGATCATCGCCCGCGTGGTCGCGGAGGGCGACGCGGCCTTAATCGAACTGACCCGACGCTTCGACAGGTTGGATGTGACCGCCGCCGGCCTGCGGATCACGCCGGACGAGGTCGAGGCAGCAATCGCCGCCTGCGCGCCGGACCTGATTGCCGCCATCGACCTCGCCGCGACGCGGATCGAGGATTTCCATCGCCGGCAGCTGCCGCAGGGCTATTCCTATACGGATGCCGTGGGCAACCGGCTAGGCCTGCGCTGGACGTCGGTATCCGCCGCCGGACTCTATGTGCCGGGCGGGCTCGCGGCCTATCCCAGCTCCGTCCTGATGAACGCGATCCCGGGCAAGGTTGCCGGGGTGCCGCGCCTTGTCATGGTGGTGCCGACGCCGGACGGGAAGCTGGCGCCGGCAGTGTTGGCAGCCGCGCGCAGGGCAGGGGTAGACGAGATCTATCGCGTCGGCGGCGCGCAGGCCGTAGCCGCGCTTGCCTATGGCACCCAGACGATCAAGCCGGTCGACATCATCGTCGGGCCCGGCAATGCCTATGTCGCGACCGCCAAGCGCATGGTGTTCGGCAAGGTCGGGATCGACACTATCGCCGGTCCGTCGGAAATCCTGGTAGTGGCCGACAGTGGCTCCGATCCCGCCTGGATCGCCATCGACCTGTTGAGCCAGGCCGAGCACGACGCCTCTGCCCGTTCGGTCCTGATCACAGACGACAAGGCTTATGCCGACCGCGTCGCAGCTGCGGTCGACACGGCACTGCTCACCTTGCCGCGCCAAGCCATCGCTGGTGCGAGCTGGCGCGACCATGGCGCGATCATCATCGTGCGGTCGCTCGACGATGCACCGGCCATCGTCGACCGCATCGCACCGGAGCATCTGGAGTTGGCGGTCGCAGACCCTGGAGCGCTCTCTGCCAAGATACGCAACGCCGGCGCGATCTTCCTGGGACGCCATTCGCCGGAGGCGGTCGGCGACTATATCGCCGGCCCGAACCACGTGTTGCCGACTTCCGGCGCCGCGCGCTATGCCTCAGGGTTGGGTGTGTTCGACTTCATGAAGCGTACCACGCTGATCGATTGCTCGCCTGCGGGCATCGGCGCCATCGGCCCTGCGGCGCTGATCCTTGCCGAGGCCGAGGGGCTCGGCGCGCATGCCCGCTCCGTGGCGGTTCGGCTTGCGCGGAATTGACATGAACGCGACCGCCGAACGGATCGCGGCGATCCATTTCGACGCACGCAGCGTCGACAAGCGTTCGACGGAAATCGAGCATGAACGCGCAATCGCAGTCTACGACCTGCTGGAACAGAACAGCTTCGCGCCGGTCGGGCACAAGGCCGGCCCTTATGACCTGCATCTCGGTGTTATCGACGGTCGACTGATGCTCGATATCCGCGGCGCCGATGGCAAGCCGGTGATCATTTTCGGCTTGTCGCTCAGCCCGTTCCGGCGCGTGATTCGTGACTATTCGATCGTCTGCGAGAGTTATTACGCGGCAATGCATGCACAGAGCCTGACCCAGGTCGAGGCGATCGATATGGGACGGCGCGCCGTCCATAACGAAGGTGCTGAGCTTCTGGTCGAGCGGCTGAAGGGCAAGGTCGATATCGACCGTGGCACCGCGCGCCGCTTGTTCACGCTGATCTATGTCCTGCACACGGCGGGGGCGAGCAAGATGATGCCCTCCGCGCCCGTGCCGCGCGTGCTGTTCGTTTGCACGCGCAACGCGGTGCGGTCGCCGATGGCGGAGGGGCTGCTGGCGCGGCGCAGGGGCGATGGCGGCCGCGTCGACTCGGCGGGGCTCGCCACCGCGAAGGTGGATCCGCTTGCCGCCTCCGTCATGGCCGAGGTCGGCGTCGATCTCAACAAGCACAATCCGCAGTCATTGTCCGACGTCTCGTTGACCGACGTCGATATCGTGATCTCTTTGTCCGGCGAGGCCGCGTCCGCCTTCGATCCGCCACCCACCGGGCTCATCGTCGAGCACTGGTATATCGACGATCCGACCGAAGCGGAGGGCAATCGCGACGCCAAACTTGAGGCCTATCGGCAAGTTCGTATTGCTCTGGAAAAGCAAATCGCCGCGCGTTTTTCTTCAGAAATCGGGAAAATGCCTTGACCGGACGGGTAACGCAGCGCAACTAACCAAATATCGACAATTAGGCTGATAAGGCTACATGGCAAAAGAAGATTTGATAGAATTCAGCGGAACAGTCGCTGAATTGCTGCCCAACGCGATGTTTCGCGTCAAGCTCGATAATGACCACGAAATCCTGGCGCACACCTCCGGCAAGATGCGCAAGAATCGCATCCGCGTCCTGGCGGGCGACAAGGTCAATGTAGAGATGACGCCCTACGATCTGACCAAGGGTCGGATTACCTTCCGCTTTAAATAAGCGGTCCGTGTTCCGTGCTGTCTTGTTACGAGTAGGCCCGGAACCGTGCCCACCAAACTGATCCTTGCCTCCGCCTCACCCAGGCGGCTCGATTTGCTACGCCAGATCGGCATCGAGCCAAGTCTGGTCGATCCCGCTGAAATCGACGAAACACCGCTGAAGGCCGAGCCGCCGGCGAAGCATGCGCTTCGCCTGGCGCTTGAGAAGGCAAGGATGGTTGCCGGGCGCCATGACGGCGCCTTCGTGCTCGCGGCCGATACGGTGGTCGCCTGCGGCACCCGCATTCTGCCCAAGGCCGAAGACGAAGCAACGGCGCGCCGCTGCCTGGAGTTGATCTCCGGCCGCCGGCATCGCGTCCACGGCGGGATCGCGCTGATTGCGCCGGATGGCCGGACGGTTTCGCGCGTTGCCGAGAGTAGCGTCATCTTCAAGCGCCTGAGTCAGACGGAGATCGCCACCTACCTCGCCTCGGGCGAATGGCACGGCAAGGCCGGCGGCTATGCCATCCAGGGCCGCGCGGCGGCCTTGATCCGATTTATCTCCGGTTCCCATAGCAACATCGTGGGCCTGTCGCTGTACGACACGCGGCAATTGCTGACTGGTCTCTGCTGGCCGGACGCCTGATGGCGCAGCGCCGGATCCTGGTCGAGGCCGACGGGGCTGGGTTGCGCGCGGTCCTGCTGGTCGATGGCCGTCTGGAGGCGGTCGAGATCGACCGCGGCAGCATTGTCGGCGCGGTGATATCAGCCAAAATCATCCATACCGTCGCCGGCCTAGGCACGTTCGTCGGTCTCACCGACGGGACAGAGTTTCTGCTTGACCGCGGCGGCGACAAAAGTCCTTTGCCGTCCGGTAGGGATATGGTCGTTCAGATCGCAAAACCCCAGCGTGGCGGCAAGGTAGGCATTGCCACGGCTAAGATCTCACTGACGGGACGCGGCGTCGTTCATCTGCCTCTCGAGTCCGGCATCAAATTCTCCCGGCGACTCACGATCGCGCCGGAGCGGCGCACCGCCATCGAGGCGTTTCTCGCCGGCTTGCGCGGCGGGTGGATCGTTCGGCGCGGCGCGTCCGAATTGAACTTTGAGGAATTGGGTGTCGAGGCGCGGGCACTGGCCGATGAAGGACGCCAGGCGCATGCCGGTGGCGTCGCGCAGCCGAATGCTTTTCGGCGCCTGATCTCAGATTACGGCGCGGACGCCATTCTGGCATCGGGCCTTGCCGCCAAAGCTGCCGTCGAACGCTGGTGCGCCATGTTCGCGCCCAATCTCGCGGCGAAAATCGAAAGCCAGCCCGCCGGCGCGTTTGATAGTCACGACCTCGACGAGGCGATTGCCGCATTGGGCGACCGCCGGGTCGAACTGCCCAGCGGCGCGTCGCTGTTCATCGAAGCTACAGAAGCGTTGACCGCGATCGACGTGAATGCGGGGCCCGAGGCGAATATGCTGGGCGTCAATTTGGCGGCAACCCTGGAGATTGCGCGTCAGTTGCGGTTACGGCATATCGGCGGCATCGTGGTGATCGACTTCATCTCGATGCCCCGCCGGCCTGACCAAACCCGAGTCGTCGAGGCGCTGAAGGAAGCGCTGGCGGAGGATCCGTCGCAAACCCATGTTTTGCCGATGTCGGCCTTCGGGCTGGTCGAAATGACGCGCGAGCGGCGCGGCCCCGGTTTGGAGTTCTAGCTCTACAGGTCCCCAGATGGCGAAACCCAAACAACCTGCCTGCCCGGTCTGCGGGCGCCCGCGCGAGGCGGATTTCAAGCCTTTCTGCTCGAAACGCTGCGCCGATGTCGATCTCGGCCGCTGGTTCAACGAGAGCTATGTCGTGCCGGAGCCGTTGGGCGAGGAGCCCATCGACATCGAAGAAGACGAGGACGGGAAAACAGTTCACTAAACCGTTCCGGGTGGCTGGACATACGTTTCGCTTTTGCCTATACCCGGCGCCTCGCGACGCGCGAGCCCGGGTAGCTCAGTTGGTAGAGCAGGCGACTGAAAATCGCCGTGTCGGTGGTTCAAATCCGCCCCCGGGCACCATTCCCCTTCGACGTAGAATCCGAACTTGAATTGGCAGCCGAGCGGCGAAGCCGTTCGCACGTTCTCGATTATTGGAAGAGTATCTTCCGACTAGCGGTCATTCTCACAAGTATCGATTGAACCCAAATGCCTTGCTGTCGACCGCATCCCGCGCCGAGACAATCAGCATTGAGGTTCAGTCATGGGTTCCGAGCAGAAGGTCGCCATCGTTACCGGCGCATCGCAGGGTATCGGGGCGGCTGTGGTCAAAGCCCTCCGCGACCGCAATTATCGCATTGTCGCCAATTCGCGTTCGATCAAGCCGTCCGACGATCCGGACGTGCTCACGGTTGCAGGTGACATCGCCGACCCAGAGACGGCTGCGGGATTGGTGTCCGAGGCGCTGAAGCGATTCGGGCGCGTCGATACGCTGATCAACAATGCCGGCATCTTCATCGCCAGCCCGTTCACGGGATACACGCCGGAACAATACGCGGCGGTCGTATCGACAAACCTCACCGGCTTCTTCCATGTGACCCAGCACGCAGTCGCGGCAATGGAGAAGCGGGGAGGCGGCCACATCGTGAACATTACGACCAGCCTTACCGACCATGCCAACTCCAATGTGCCCTCGGTCCTTGCATCGCTGACCAAGGGCGGCCTTAACGCCGCGACCAAGTCGCTGGCGATCGAATATGCCAGGAAGGGCATCCGCGTGAATGCGGTGTCGCCCGGCGTGATCAGGACGCCGATGCATGCGCCGGAGACTCATGAGGTGCTCGGCAAGCTCCATCCGATGGGTCGGCTGGGGGAGGTGTCCGACATCGCCGACGCGATCCTCTATCTCGAAAATGCGCCCTTCGTCACTGGCGAGATACTGCATGTCGACGGCGGCCAGAGCGCGGGGCACTGACATGCCGATCGTTACCATCCAGGTCACCCGCGAGGGCACCGAACCCGGCGTCGACCATGTTACAGCCGAGCAGAAAGCCGCGATCTATCAAGGCGTCAGCCAGGTGCTGTTCGACGTCCTGAAGAAGCCTCCGGAATGGACCTGGGTCGTCTTCCAGGAGGTTGAAATGGAGAACTGGGGCTGGGGCGGCATGCCGGTCGCGGAGTATCGGAAGCAGCTGCAGGCCAAGAAGGATAAATCGGGGAGCTAGGTTATTGTGCGCCGGGCCGTCCGCGCCCTTGTCATTTGTTTCATGTTTTCGGCCCCAATTTGAAACAAATTGCGTTGCCGACAATGCTTTTCACAGAGTGTTGTGCTATGAGCGCCGGCATATCGCGCGTTTCGCGGTGACGGCAAAGCTTAGAAAATTCTACGAAAATTCTGATTTTGCCGCTGCCGTTCATCTCAAGGCTGGGAATGGACGCCGGCAAGGACATATTCGAATTCGGCCGCTTTCGCCTCGACAGGACGACCCGTGTCCTGTCCGAGAACGGCGCGCCGATTTCGATCAGCTCGCGCGCCTTCGATATCCTCCATTTCCTGATCGTCGAGCGCGACCGTATCGTCACCAAGGACGAGATCATGGG
>DATJHU010000102.1:0-11898 GCA_035493715.1 Alphaproteobacteria bacterium
CGGCGGTCGGCTCGCAGGCCTCGTTCTTTCCCTATCGATTGTTTCGCCCGCCCTGGCCGCCGACACGGCGCCGACCCAGCGGCAGCTTGTGCAGCATCTGCTGCGCCGCTTCGCCTATTCCGGGTCGCCGGCGCTGGTGGACCAAGTCGTCGCGCTGGGCGCCTCGACCTGGGTCGATCAGCAGCTCAACTGGACGACCATTGATGACAGCAAGTCGATGCTGAACCAGCCGCCTCATCGATATGTCAATCCGCTGAACTGCAATTTCTGCCTGCCCAACTACTATGCGTTCGAGGCGCTGGTCTATCAGCACAATATGTTCACCAACCGGCAGATCCAGGCGAAGATGGAGCTGCATTGGCTCGAGCATTTTTCGATCAACACGTCGAATCTCGATCCGCCCAACATGTATAATTACGACCAGGTGGTGCGGGCGGACGCGCTTGGCAATTTCGCCAAGCTGGTCTCGGACGTGGCGGTCACCCCGGCCATGCTGCAGTGGCTGAATAATGACGGCAACAAGGCCAAGGGGCCGAACGTCAACTGGGCGCGCGAGCTGATGCAGCTCTTCACGATCGGCGAGTGGAAGCTCAATCCGGACGGGTCGCAGGTCCTGAGGAACGGCAAGCCGATCCCGAACTACGGCGAAGACGACATCAAGCCGATGGCCAAGGCCATGAGCGGGTACAACAACGTGTTCCTGGAACAAAGCGACCCGATGACCAACTACACGGTCACCTTCGCGTCGCAGCATCAGATCGGCGGCACCATCAAGTTCCTGGGCGCCGAGCACAACATACCGCACAGCGACCAGGCGATCCCCGTCATCGTCAATATCCTGGCGCACCACCCCTCGACCGCGCCGTTCCAGGTGACCGAGCTGCTGAAGCGCTTCGTGACCCAAAATCCCAGCCCGAAATACATCTCCGACATCGTGGCGGTGTGGACCAAGAACGTGGACGCGCCGGACCAGCTGGCCCAGGTCGTGAAGGCGATCATCCTGCATCCCCAGTTCAAGAGCGGCTATCACGCGATGCCGAAGCAGCCGATCGAGAAGGTGATGGACGCGATGCGCGCCCTGCCCGGCAAGATGCAGACCAACGCGCCGAAGGCGTGCGGCGGCTGGCAGCAATACCGCGTCGCCGGGCAGTCGCTTGAGGATGACATGAACGCGCTCGGACAGGACATTTTCTATCCGCCCAATGTGTTCTCGTTCTTCATCCCCGGTCATGTCGAGACGACGATCACCACGACCGCCACCGTAGGCCAGACGGACGTCGTGACCGATCTGCTGCAAAGTTCCCCGCCGCAGTCCGACCAGTGCAAGGGTACCGGCGCGGACAAATTGGTTGACGTGCCGACGCTAATGACGACGATCGGCAGCAGCAACGGCCGCGTCATCGGCAACTATCTGCTGGATGCGCTGCTCGATGGCGGCTCGCCGGGGATGCGCAATGTGATCCTCGGCTATCTCGGCGCCGCGCCGACGACCGAAACCGTTCAGGGTGCGGTCTGGCTGATCCTCAACTCTCCCGAATACGCGGTGAACTGACATGCTGATCAAGCGACGCTCGATCCTAAAGGGACTCGCCGCCACCCCGCTGTTCCTCTCGGGCCTGTCGGCCGAAGCGGCGGGCGACAACGGCACCATCGTGGTGGTGGTCGGCCTCAACGGCGGCAATGACGGCCTCAACACCGTCATCCCGCTGAAGCAGTATGCTCAATACAACAAGCTGCGCTCGCCGCCGGGCAGCGGCGGCTCGATCGCCTATCTGCAACCGCAGCTTCAGGTCACCGCGTTCGATCCGAACCCGGCGACGCCGGCGGGCAGCGCAACCCAATTCGCCTTCTCCCCCGACATGCCGGAAATGCGGCAGCTCTACGGCACGGGCAAGCTGGCGGTGATCATGGGGATCGGTCTGCCCAACGCGGAGCTGGCCCCGCTCAGCCACTTCAACGCCTGGAGCGACTGGTCGACGGGGCAGATCAATGTCAGCTCGGGCGCCCTGCCCCCGGGCTGGCTCGGCGCCGCGTTCGCCACCGGCGGGTCCGGGGCTCTCGGCCCGACCGCGTCGATGAACGGCGGGCAGCTGGTCGCGACCACAAAGGGAAGCCAAGGGCTGGTGGTCGGCCGCCCGGAGGACTTCAACCTGACCAGCCCCTATTACGTGCCGCAGTTCGAGCTCGGAAGCGCCTATCAGCGCATGCTGGGCATCAAGCCGACGAACGCCTCGGCCACAGTGGCGCGCAATGTCACCAGCGCGACCCTGAACGCCGTCGGCGCGATGCAGGGTTACGCCCAGCTGGCCCAGGACTATCCCGATTCCAATTCTGAATTGGCGTCGCAACTGCGGGTGATCGCGCAGATGATCATCGGCGGCTCGGGCGTTCGCGGCTATGTCGCGGTCGAGTACGGGTTCGACACCCATAGCGGACAGAACAACGACCATCCGCAGTTGCTGCAGGATGTCAGCCAGAGCCTCACGCAGTTCTACGCCTATCTGAAACAGAAAAAAGTGTCGAAGAACGTCCTGATCGTCACGATCTCGGACTTCGGGCGGACGCCGGGCGCCAATCTCAGCCTCGGCACGGACCACGGCGCGGCCTCGGTCGCGTTCGTGATCGGCGACATGGTTAAGGGCGGCGCCTACGGCACCTATCCCAGCCTGACCAATTTCGACGACAACGGAAACCTGTTGGTCCATGTCGATTTCCGCAACCTGCTGTCGGACGTGATCCAGGCCGCCGGCGGCAACCCGACCCCGATCCTGGGCACGACCTATCCGAAGCTGGGCTTCATCTAGGAACTGATCGCCGCGTTTCCCCTGTTGCTCCACGGTTCCCGTTGCGGGAAGCTCGGCACAGGGGGATGCGGGGATGCTGATCAACACAGCGGGCGGCAAGGTCGCGGCGGACGCGCTTGGGCGCACGCTGATGCACGAGCATCTGCTGGTCGGACTGCCGGGCTGGGAGGCCGACACGTGCCTGCCTGCGCCCGATTTCCGCAACATGGTCGCGGCTTGCGTCGACCGGGTGCAGGAACTGCAGGCCGCCGGCTATTCCACTCTTGTCGATCCCTGCCCCAGCGATCTCGGACGCAATGTCGATCTGTTCGGCGAGGTCGCCGCGCTAACCGGCTTCAACATCGTCTTCGCGGCCGGGCTCTATAACGAGCATTTCGGCGGCTCGGCCTATTGGACGCGCGTGCTCCACACCAACACCGACCCGGAGCAGCGGCTGGCCGACGTGTTCATCCGCGAGATCGAGGTCGGGGTCATGGGCACCGGGCTGAAAGCGGGGATCCTCAAGGTCGGCACTGCGCTGCCGCCCTTCACCGACTATGAACGCTATGTTTTCCGCGCGGCCGCCATCGCCTCACGCGAAACCGGCGTGCCGATCACCACCCACACCGACGGTGTGCTGGGCGAGGAACAGCTCGACTACCTGATGGCGCACGGCGTGCCGGCCGGGCGCATCGTGATCGGCCATTGCTGCGGCAACCCGGACCACGCCTATCACATGAACATCGTCGGCAAAGGCGCCTTCGCCGGCTTCGACCGCTTCGGCATGGAGCATATCCGCGCCGATGCCGGCCGGGTCGCCTCACTGATGGAACTCAGGGAAGCCAGGGGGTTGGGCAGCGTCGTGATCTCGCACGACAGCGTGTGCTGCTGGCTCGGCCGTTTCCAGCCGCCGGACGCGCCGCCTGTCGGGAACGAGCCGCTGCGCTTCACCCGCGTCATCCGCCCGATGCTGGAGGCTGCCGGCATGACCGCGGCCGAGATCGAAGGCATGCTGGTCGACAACCCCAGGCGCTATTTCAGCGCCTGACGGCCTCAGTCGAACGCGAACCGCTCGCCGACGATTGCCTCGGACACCGTCCACAGCCGTTCCGCCGAGGCGGGGTCCAGCGCCTCCTCGATCACCCCGGCCGCCCCCATCTCGCTGAACGGGATGTGGCGGGCGACGGCGCAGTCTTCGAAATAAAGGCCGCTCAAACCCTCGGCCTGGGGCGAGAAAACCGCCCAGATGGCGGTGGCGGCGCCCTGGGACGGCGTCTTCTCCGGCGAGCCGCTCTGCGCCGACCAGCCGATCGCCATATCGGCGCCCGTGTCGCCGATATGGCGAAAGACCTCGGTGCGGATGGCGCCGGGATGCACAGCGTTCACGGCGATGCCCTTGTCTTTCCAGCGTTTGGCCAGCGCGACGGCGTGCAGCACGTTCGCGCGCTTGGACTGGCAATAGGCGGTCTGCAGGTCGTAGGGGCGGCCGGTGAAGCTCAGATCGTCGAAATCCAGCCCCGGCATGCGATGCCCGGCGGAGCTCAGGATCGCCACACGCGACGGCGCCGCCGCCTTCAACGCAGGATAAAGCAGGTTGGACAGCAGGAACGGCCCGATATGGTTGGCCGCGAAATGCAGTTCCTGCCCGTCCGGCGTCAGCGTGTAGGGGCCGCCCATCATCCCGGCATTGTTGATCAGCGCGTCGATCCTGGGATGCGCCGCCAGGATCGCCGCCGCGCCGGCCCGCACGCTTTCCTGGTCGCTGAGGTCCATCGCGACCAGATCGAGCTTCGCATCCGGCTGGCCTGCACGGATGCCGGCCGCGACCTCGGCGTTCTTCGCCGCGTTGCGGGCGACCATGACGACCTCCACGCCCTTGGCCGCGAGGATACGCGCCGTCTCCTGGCCCAACCCGCTGGAGGTGCCGGTGACGACAACGGTTTTCCCCGTCAGGTCCAGCCCCGCCAGGACCTCTTCGCTCGTCGTCCGCCCGTTGAAGGCCATGTTTTGCATCCTGCTGAAATCGTTGAGACGGCATGCATTCCATGCGGCCCTTCCCGGGTCAACCGGATCGACATAAGGTTGGGCAAACAACGTAAGGCCAAGGGATGCCGCGCCGGTTGAAGCATTGCTACGCGCTGGAGGATTTCGAAACCCAGGCGCGCCGGAAGCTGCCGCGGCTGATCCACGGCTTCGTCGCCGGCGGCGCTGAGACCGAGGCGGGCATCCGCGACAACCGCGCGTCCTTCCAGGATTACGCGCTGGTGCCCCGCGTGCTGCGGCAGGTGCATGACCGGTCACAGGAAACCAGCCTGTTCGGCCGCACCTACGGCGCTCCGTTCGGCATCGCCCCAATGGGCGCGGTGTCGCTTTGCGGCTACCTGGCCGATATCGCCCTCGCGCGCGCTGCGGCGGCGGCCGACGTGCCGATGGTCGGCGCCGGCGCCGGGCTGATCTCGTTTGAAGATATCCGCAAGGCCGGCGCGACCGCCTGGGCCCAGCTCTATATCCCCGGCGACGCGGCGCGGATCGACCCCCTGATCGACCGGTTGGCGGCAGCCGGCTACGACACGCTGGTCGTCACCGTGGACGTCAATGTTCCCGCCAACCGCGAGAACAACCTGCGCAACGGCTTCCGCCTGCCGATCGTGCCGACGCCGCAAGTGATGCTCGACTGCGCGCTGCATCCCGGCTGGCTGCTCGGCACCTTCGCGCGCACGCTCGTCACCCACGGCATGCCGCATTTCGAGAACATGGACGCGACGCGCGGACCGCCGATCTTCTCCAAGAACCAGGTGCGCAACATCGCCAAGCGCGACGAGCTGACTTGGGAGCATATGAAGCTGATCCGCCGTCGCTGGCCCGGCAAGCTGGTCATCAAGGGGATTCTCTCGCGGGAGGATGCGCGGATGGCGCGCGAATCCGGCATGGACGGCATCATCCTGTCCAACCATGGCGGCCGCCAACTGGACGGCGCGGTCGCGCCGCTGCGCGTCCTGCCGGAAGTCGTCGCCGACAGCGGGCCGTTCCCGGTGATGATCGACGGCGGCATCCGGCGCGGCAGCGATATCCTGAAGGCCCTGGCGCTGGGCGCCCGCTTCGTCTTCATCGGCCGCCCGATGCTGTTCGCGGCCGCCGTGGCCGGTGAACAGGGGATCGCCCATGCCATCGCCCTGGTGAAGGCCGAGATCGACCGCAACCTCGCGCTGATGGGGCTGAGCGACATCGCCGAACTGGTGCCGGACAGCCTGCGCCGGATCGTTCCCTAGGATTTGCCGGGTCACAGTTTTGATTCACGACCGGTGGCCCACGGCGCTTCTACAGTGTCCTCACGCGAAACGACGCGTAAAGATCGACAAGAATGGGGACCTATGATGACCGAAGACGGCCATCCTGCCGTTTGGCGAACGGCGCGCCGCTCCGACTATCACGACGAGCTCGAGGCGCTGACGCGTTCGATCGGCGATCTTCAAACCCGCATGCAGATGGATCGCTGGTACCTGCGCAGGATCGGCACCTCACTGCCGAACCGCTGATCCCTTCCTATTCCGCCGCCGCCGCCACTGTCGCGCCGGCTTTCGGGCGATAGGTCGTCTCGAAGAAAGCGATCAGCAGCACGGTGATGACGATGGCCTCCGGCAGCTGGATGGCCAGCATGTTCCAGCTGTATTTATCCAGCCCCACGAAGAACTGGCAGTTCGGGATGAAGACCCAAAAGGCGAGCCAGACCGCGAACCGGAGCGCGGTCGCCATGCTGCGCACCGAATAGATCCGCAGATAGACGAAGCAGAACAGCGTCAGCTGCACCAGATAGACCATGAACAGCCAGGGCATCAGCGCCTGGGTCTCTTCCGCCGGCCGCTGCGGGAAATCGTGCGCCGGATAGTCGGTGAACAGTTTCGGCGCCGCCAGCGCGTGGAATGCGATATCCAGCACGAAGATCAGCGTGGCGCCGATCGCCGCCCAGATGAGAAAGCGCGGAACGTCGATCCTGGGTGGCGCCCTGCCCTCGTCCGCGGGCCTGTAGATCAGCTGGAAGAGGGCTACGGTCAGGGTCGCGGTCACCATCCCGTCGGCCCATCCCATCAGCAAATTACCCCAGCTTTCGTTCGGCGTGCCGACGAAGAACTGGCCGTCCGGCAGCACCATCAGGAACCCGCCCCAGATGCCCCACCAAACAGCGTTGGCCAGGCTGCGGCGCGGATAGACACGCAGATACAGGTAACAAAAGCCGACAAGCTGGGCGATCGACACCACTGCCAGGAACGGCAGCAGCGGCGGCACCTCCTCGGGCGGCCGTGCCGGATAGCCGACCGCCAGCGCCTTGACGATGGGCGTACTGGTCCAGGCGCCGTAGAGCACGAGCATCACGAGCGACAGTGGGATTGTGACAAGCAGGAAACGCGGCCATTTGACGGTGCCGGACATGCAACTCCCCCTTACGGCTTATCGTTGGACCGACGAAGCGTAGCCGTTTTCGTAGGCTTCGGCATCCGAAATGCTGGTGACCTCGCGATACCGCCCCATGCTGTGCGGCCACTGCGTGACGATACGGCCCGAGGCGGTGCGGTAATAGTCGCGGCAGCTGCCGCTGTTCCACACCGCCACGCCTTCGAGATCGTCCTGAAGCCGCCGGTTGTAGGCCGCCATCGCCTCGGGCTTCACATCGATCCAGGCCAGATTCTCCGCCTCCATCCGCTGGATATGGCGCAGCAGGTAGTCCACCTGGCATTCGATCTGGAAGATGATCGAGCCGTTATTGGTGTTCGGTCCGTAGAGCATGAACAGGTTGGGGAAACCCGACACGGTGATGCCGAGATAGGCTTCGGGCGCGTTCGACCAGGCTTTTTCGAGGCTGACGCCGTTGCGACCGGTTATCGGAATGGCCGACAGGAAGCGCGTCGTGTCGAACCCCGTCGCCAGGATGATCGTATCGACCTTGCGCGCCGTCCCATCCTCGGTCACCACCGCGTCCGATGTGATTTCCCGTATCGGGTCGGTGATGAGATGGACATTCGGCCGGTTGAAGGTCGGATAGAAGTCGTTGGAAATGATCGGCCGCTTGCCGCCGAACGGGTAATCCGGCGTCAGCTTGCGCCGGGTCTCGGGGTCCTTAACCGCCATGAGGTTCTGCAGGCAGACCTCCGTCGAGTCATTCAGCGTGACGGGATCGTCCAGTGTCTGGATCGCATCGACCCAGCCCCAGATCGCCTCCCGCTCCTCGACCGCGGCCGACGGATCGGCCCGGAAGCGCGCCTTCTGTTCTTCGCTGTAGGCGTCGTCGCGCGGGCGGATCCAATTCGGCGTGCGCTGGTAGACATCCAGCCGGCCGACGACCGGCGCGATCTTCGGCACGAACTGGACCGCGCTGGCGGCGCTGCCGATCACCGCGACCGCCTCGCCCGTCAGGTCGTGCTCATGATTCCAGCGCGCCGAGTGGAACCGCGTGCCGGCAAAGCGGTCGAGGCCGGGAATCCTGGGATAGACGGGCAGGTTGAACAGGCCGACCGCGCCGACGACGACATCGGCGACCACGGTGTCCCCCGCGTCTGTTTTGAGATGCCATTTCGAGGCCGCTCCATCCCAGTTCGCGGATTCGACTCGCGTGTTCAGCCGGATATGTGGCTTGAGGCCGAAGCGCTCGGCGCAATCCTCCAGATAGGCCCGCACCTCGGGCTGCGTACCGTAGGGCTGCGGCCATTCCTGGCGGGTCGCGAAGGAAAAGGAATAGAGGAACGAGGGTACGTCGCAGGCACAGCCGGGATAGGAATTGTGCCACCATGTGCCGCCGACGCCGCCGGCCTGCTCCAGCACCACGAAATCGTCGTAACCCGCCTGCTTCAGCCGTATCGCGGCGCAAATGCCGCCTGGACCGGCGCCGATGATTCCGATACGCATTTTTCCTCCCGCACGGCGCGATGGCCTTTTCGACCCGCCTTTCCAGTAAACACGATCTTACCCCGCGATGCGCAAGGTTTCCGCGAAAGCAGCCACCAAGTTCGAGACGAAGCAGATCGCCCGTATCCGGAAATGGTCCGCGCGGCGACCGGGTTTCCTCGCGCGGACAACGGGGCGGCTGACCGCGCCCATCGTCTGGACCGTCCGCAGGATCGTGCCTGAGGAAGCAGTCCGGAAGGCGCTTCACGGCAATATCGTGGTCGCCCGCCGGTGGGCCCGCGAACGCGCGACCTTGCGGTCGCTCGGCGCCGCCAGCTTCGCCGAGCTGGGCGGCGTGGAGCTGCTGCAGGTCGACCGGGCGGTCAGGAAGGTCCAGCGCAGGGCGGTGTGGCTGGCCGCGACGGTCGGTGTGGTATCCGGCTTCTTCGGCATCTTCGGCTTGCCGATCGGGATAGCCCTGATGCTCAACCTGGCGCTGCGCACCATCCATCGCGTCGGGCTCTGCTATGGCTACGCCGACGCGGCGGAGGCGGAACGGCTGTTCGTCTATTACGCGCTGTCGCTCGCGGGCAACCGGACGCCGGAAGAAAAGAGCGTCTCGCTCGATGCCTTGCGCGAGCTTCAGCCCGCGCTCGCCGCTGCCGACGACGATGCGATCGACCATGAGCGCCGGCAGCATGCGCATGGCATCGCGCACCACGATTTCTCACGCGAGATCACCAAGCAGATGGTGACCGTGCGCATCCTGACCGCGATCCCCGGCATCGGCGCGGTGGTCGGGCTGATCGTCGACACGCAGTATATGAGCAGCGTCGGCTGGGCGGCGCGCCACGCCTATCAGGTGCGCTGGCTACGCGAACGCGGGCGTTGGCCGGATTAGTCTGCCATCCGGCCAAGCAACCGGTCAGTCGCGATCCGGCGCGCCGAGCGGGAAGAACGGCCGGAACGGCCGCGCCTCTTCGACCGCGCGGGCGAAGGAGGGACGTGCCAGCAAGCGCGCCCGGTACGCCTTCAAGGTCTTGAACTGTTCGGGGATAGCGTGCGTCCAGTCGGCGTAGAACAGCGACGGGGCGGCCGCGCAGTCGGCGAGGGTGAAGTCGTTACCCACCGCCCAGTCATGGCCGGCCAGTTGCTTGTCGAGCCAGGCATAGCTCGTTTCGAGCATCTTCCTGGCGTCGGCGACGCCGGCAGGGTCGCGGTTCTCCGGCGACCTGATGGCATCGATGACGCACTTGCCCTGCGGCGTCATCACGTAGTTGTCGAAGATGCGGTCCATCATCCGCACCTTTACCGCAAGCTTCGGATCGGCGGGGATCAGCGACACCGGGCCAGGATGCTGAACAGCCAGATATTCGATGATGCTCGTCGCCTCCATGACCTGCGTATCGCCGTCGACCAGCATGGGGAATTTCCCGATCGGCCACATCGCCGCGAACGCCGCGCCGTTTTCCGGATGGTCGGGCGACAGCATCTTGAACGCGAACGGGATGCCGTTCTCGTACAGCGCGATTTGCGCCTTCTGACAGTAGGACGAGAAAGGATGGCCATAGAATTCGAGCGTCATGTTCATCTCCCTGTTCCGCTAGCTGATTTCAATTTGCAAGCAGTTGCGGTCTAAAGAAACCGATCCTATTCTGCAAGCAGTTTTTAAGGACGAATTGATGGACGGTGAACACCGCTCGGGATGTCCGATCAACCTGACGCTGGAAACGCTCGGCGACCGCTGGAGCCTGATCGTCATCCGCGATGTCATGTTCGGCAACCGCCGCCATTACCGTGAACTCCTGAACCAGTCTGAGGAAGGCATCGCCTCCAACATCCTGGCCGACCGTCTGAAGCGGCTGGTCGAGGCGGGCCTGCTGACCCGCCGCGACGATCCCAGCCACGCGCAGAAGGCGATCTACAGCCTGACCGAACCCGCCATCCAACTCGTGCCCCTGCTCGCCCAGATGGGCGCCTGGGGCCGCCGCCACCGCCCCGCCTCCGAGGAATTGTCGATCCGCGCGCAATTGCTCGAGGAAGGCGGTCCGGAAATGTGGGATGCCTTCATGGACGAGCTGAGGTCACAGCATCTGGACGCGCCGGCCACCGGCCGATCGGTCTTCGCCGAACTGCAGGCGGCCTATCTGGCGGTCGTCGCACGCAACACGTCTCAGCCGCAGTCGCCGTAGAACGCCATCACGCGGTCGCGATCGTTCAAGCAGCATCTTGAGCTTCATCGCGGCGAACGGCTTGTTGCCCGAGCGCGGCGACGAGTGTCTTCGTCACTTCGGCGCCTGGATCGTGAAGGCGAGCAAGGCCTGCGCGTAGGCGGTGTCGAGATACTCGGCAATCTCCGAGATCAGATCGCCGCGAAAGCGGAAGGTGAAAACATAGTGGTTGGCATACACGCGGCCGTCGGCCAGCGGGCCATGCCCGTTCGCCTCGAGGAACACCCGGTCGCCGTCGGCCGCTGCGTCGGTGTATTCCATCTTGATGCCCTGCGGGAACAGATCGCCGGAGCTTTCGACCATCGCATCATAGGCTTCGCGATTGAAGGTGATGCGCTCGCCGCCCGGAATCGCGTGCTGGTTCATGGTCCAGGTGACATCCTCGGTTGCCCGGCGCCATGCGGCTGCACGGTTCCCGCCGCTGAATTCCGTCATGAACGCAATCGCGTTCGCCTTGTTCTCGGCAATACCCACGGTCTTCCCCTCCCCTCACGGTTCCTTTTCGGCGGCCACTATACGCGAATTCGCACCACGCAAGCGCGGATCGATTTCGGGAATCCGGGAAAGCGGTTTATCCTTTCTTCACCGGCCGATCACCGGCCGAGGGGCCCGGGTCATGAACCTGCTCACGCGCGAACAGCTGATTTCGGCCTTTACGCCGGAAGACCAGCCCGCCCTCAGCCTGCCCGCCTTCGACCACATACAATGGGACAATCTGGACTATCTGGGCTGGTGCGACCGCACCGGCAGCAAGGCCTTCCTCGTCTTCGATACGGACGGCGAAACGAGCGGAATCGCGCTCGATCGCATGGCGATTCGCACGACCAGCGCCCGCAGCTTCATGTGCTCGCTGTGCCGGACCGTGCACGGGATGAGCGGCATCGCCAGCTATACCTACAAATGCCGGCGCGGCACCGGCTATCACACGCTGACCGACATGGTCTGCGGCAACCTGAAATGCAGCCTGTATGCGCGCGGCATCCTGGTACCCGATGGCCTGCAGTTCT
>DATJHU010000103.1:0-7305 GCA_035493715.1 Alphaproteobacteria bacterium
AGCATCGCCGGAAGGCTTTGTTGGCAGATTTGCAACAGTTCCGCCGCGACGAGTGTAACAACCGCAACATTTCATTGCCGGCCGTTTCGTCATTGTTGTAATGTCGAGACGCTTTCAGAAAAGCGAACGGTCGATATCCCAGGCACAAAGGCGGTTTCCGGCGGTCCCCGTGCAGCGAAATAATCCGTAGGAGCGAGCGTTTACCGTTGCTATTCATATCGGGAATTGTGCGTTTCGGCCAATGCTATTGTAATTGTCTAAACTTTCCATTGGGGGTTCCATGTTGAAAGTAAACAGAAAAAAGCTGCCGCTTGCGGTACTGCAGGCGTTGGGCGCGGGCGCCTTGGTGGGCACCGTAGCTCCGGTGGCCAACGCGCAGGTGCAAACTCAGCAGGCGCCGACGACCACGACGATCACTGCCGAAGAAGTCCAGAAATTTTCAACAACGGTTACCGGCTCACGCATTCCGTCGGCGAACCTGACCAGCACAAGCCCGGTCACCACCGTCGGCGCGCAGGACATCAAGCTCGAGGGCGTCGCCAACGTCGAGAACCTCCTCAACAACTTGCCGCAGGTATTTGCCGACTTCGGTCAAAACGAATCGAACGGTGCGACCGGCACGGCGACAGTCAACCTTCGGAACCTCGGATCGCAGCGCACTCTGGTGCTGGTCAACGGTCGTCGCCTGCCCGCGGGCAGCCCGACCTTCTACCCGACCGACCTGAACGAAATCCCTGCGCCGCTGATCGAGCGGGTGGAAATCCTGACCGGCGGTGCGTCGGCGGTGTATGGCTCGGACGCGGTCGCGGGTGTGGTGAACTTCATCATGAAGGACAATTTCCAGGGCCTGCAGGTCGAGGGCAGCTGGAGCGGCTACAACCACCGCCAGCACAATAGCTTTTCCAGCGTCGTCGCGGCGCGCCAGGCGACGAACCCCGCGCAGTTTGCGGTGCCGGGCAATGTCGATCACGACGGCGATACCTCGAACGTCAACATCACGATGGGCAGCAACTTTGCCGGCAACCGCGGCAATGCGACGCTGTTCTTCCAGTACAGCAAGGCGCAGAAGGTGTCGCAGCGCGACCGCGATTTCAGCGCGTGCGCCACCGGCGACAGCGGCGACGGGCTGAGTCTGGTGTGCTCGGGCTCGTCGACCAGCTTCCCGGGGCGCTTCCTCGACGCAGGAGAGGGTTCGGCCGACATTACGATCGCCAATGCGCAGGGTGGCATTCGACCGTTCAAATCAGCGACCGACCAGTTCAACTTCGCGCCGTACAACTACTTCCAGCGGCCGGACGAGCGCTATGGCTTCAATGCGTTCGCGCACTATGACGTCAACGACCATGCCCGCGTGTACGGCGAGTTCGGTTTTCACGACGACCACACCGACGCGCTGATCGCGCCCAGCGGCATCTTCGGCAGCGTCATTACGCTGAACGACAATAACCCGCTGCTTTCGCAGGATTTCAAGAACGCGTTCGGCATTACGCCGACAACGCCGGGAACCGTCGTCATACTCCGCCGCAACTTCGAAGGCGGCGGCCGCGACGACGATCGCCGTCACACGTCTTTCCGCGGCGTGCTCGGCGTCAAGGGCGATATCGGGAACTGGGACTACGACGTCTTCGCGCAGACCGGCAAGGTGCTCTACCAGGAGACCTACCGCA
Organism: Alphaproteobacteria bacterium; assembly: GCA_035493715.1. Classification (GTDB taxonomy): domain Bacteria; phylum Pseudomonadota; class Alphaproteobacteria; order BOG-932; family Roseiterribacteraceae; genus BOG-932. Next base: position 1,668 of record DATJHU010000103.1, read on the forward strand.
ACGACTTTTCGAAGGCTCGCATCGTGCGTGCGCTGGACGTGGTCACCGATCCGGCCACCGGCCAGCCGATTTGCGCCTCGAAGCTGAGCGGACTCGACCCGAACTGCGTGCCGTACAACATTTTTGCGCTGGGCGGCGTGACACCCGAAGCCCTCGCTTACCTGCAAACCCCCGGTCTGCAGAAGGGAACGACCGAGCAGTCGGTGCAGGGCGCGACGATTTCGACGGATCTCGGTACCTACGGCTGGAGAATGCCGTGGGCCAAGTCCGGGATTGGCGTCGCCCTGGGCGTCGAGCGTCGCGTCGAGAAGCTCAACCTGGAAACCGATACCGAGTTCTCGACGTTTGACCTGGCGGGGCAGGGCGGCCCGACGATCGGCCTGTCCGGCCAGTTCACCGTCAAGGAAGCGTTCGCCGAGGTCCGCGTCCCGATCATGGAAAATCAGCCGATGGCGGACCTGCTGAGCTTCAACGGCAGCTATCGCTATTCGGACTACAGCACCGGTCACACGACGAACTCGTATGGTCTCGGCCTGGAGTGGGCCCCCATCAAGGCAGTCAGGCTGCGCGGCAGCTACCAGCAGTCGGTGCGCGCTGCGAACGTGATCGAGCTCTTCACCGCGCAGGGCTTCAATTTGTTCGAGCTGGCGCAGGATCCCTGCGGGGCGAATCCGACGGCGACGCTGGAGCAGTGCCAAAGGACCGGCATTACCGCGGCGCAGTACGGCAAAGCCATCATCACCAATGCCGCGGGCCAGTACAATTACCTGCAGGGTGGCAACCCGAATTTGACGCCGGAAACGGGCAAGAGCACGACGCTGGGCTTTGTTCTCACGCCGATGAGGAACATGAGCGCGTCGCTCGACTACTTCCAGATCAAGGGCGAAAACCAGGTCGGGCGCGTACCTTCGCCCACCATCCTGACCCAGTGCCTGAATGCAGGTGCGTTCTGCGACCTGATCCATCGCGATGCCTTGGGTACGCTGTGGCTGACCGGATTTATCTCCGGCCTGAACCAGAACCTGGCGAACGCGAAGACCTCCGGCATCGACGTCGCATTCAACTACCTGTGGCCGATTCCCCAGAACCGGTGGGGCAGCCTCGCGTTCAGCTTCCTGGGAACCTGGCTGAAGGAATTCAAGCAGACGCCGGTGCCGGGGTTGGGCGAATACGATTGCGCGGGTCTTTTCGGATTGGTCTGCGGCGCGCCGCTTCCCGAATGGAAGCACAAGGCACGGGTAACCTGGCAGACACCGTGGAGCACCGACATCGCGCTGACCTGGCGTCACCTGTCCAAGGTGACTCTCGACAGCACCAGCTCCGACCCGAACCTCAACGCGCCTTTCGCGCAAGTCGACAGGGAGCTTGCCGAACGCGACTACCTCGACCTCGCCGCAACGTGGAACATCACCAAGCAAATGACGCTGTCGGGCGGCATCGACAACCTGTTGGACAAGGATCCGCCGATCGTCTCCTCGTCGATCGCGGGACCGGCATTCGGCAATGGCAATACGTATCCTCAGGTGTACGATTCATTCGGCCGGAAACTGTTCATAAGCTTGCAGTACAGGTTCTGACCGGCGCGCATTGCGTGATGGAACGGCGAGCTCCGGCTCGCCGTTTCTTTTGGCGGCGTTGCATAATGACGGCTGCAATCCGACAAGGCGGATGAAAGCGGCGCGATGAAACTTTTCTATTGGATGCTGTTGCTGCCGGCCGCCGCATCGGCCGCCGAGCCTACGCTGCAACAATGCCGCGTTCTGCCCGACCCGGCGGCGCGGCTGGCCTGCTATGACGCGTTGCCTCTGCCGGCGAACCCGGCGGCCATCGCGACACCGGCACCGGCGCCGGCTCCCGAGCCACCGGCCCGGTTCGGGCTGGTTCGCCAGGAGGCGCCGGCGGTCGAGCTCGCATCGATCGAGAGCACGATTCCCGGGCATTTCGATGGCTGGTACCCGAACCGGCGCTTCCGGCTGGCCAACGGCCAGGTCTGGCAGGTGGCCGACGGCAGTACCCGGTTCTATGACCTCGACAACCCCAAGGTCACGATAAGGCGCGGCATGCTGGGTGCGTTCTACCTGGATCTGTCCGTCGACAACTGGTCGATCCGGGTACGACGAGTGGAGTAGTGCCAGCCCGGCGCGGCGTTGCGACCGCACGCAAGCTTGGTCAGGGGTCGAACGCCCCCGACTCGCCGACGAAGGTGTTCATCCCGGCCATCATCGCCGTGATCATCGCCCGCTCCGGAGGCGTCAGATCGGGGTGCCAGATATCGAAGATCAGGACGACGCGCAGCCTTTCGCTGTCGTTCCACGCCTCGTGCTCGATCGTGTCGTCGAACACCCAGGCCTTGCCCGGCACCCACTGCCGGATGTCGTTGCCGACCCGGAAACGGCAGCCTTCGGGAATGATCAACGGAAGGTGCGTAACGAGCCGGCTGTTGGTGACGCCGTTGTGCGCCGGGATCCGTGTCTTCGGACGCAACAGCGAGAACATCGCCGCGGGCGTTCGTCCCGGCTGATCCGGTTGCGGCGCATGCTGCAGCGCGCGCATCGTCGCCGGGCACCGGGCGGCGTTTTCCTCGACCAGCTTTCCCAGCTTGTACAGGTGCAACGCGCTCCAGCGCGGTGAATTATTGAGCTCGGCGAACTGGTTCTGCGGAACATCGTCGGGGTAGGTGATGTACGGCGTAAACCCTTCCTCGGTCTGCAGCACGGCGAGGAATTCGTCGCGGATTTGATCGGTCGCCGCCTCGATCGGGTCGAGCCAGGGAAACCTGGCCCGGTCGAAGAACTCGATCGGCGCCAGGTTCGGGTAGTGATAGATCGCCGATTGCGAATCGTAGCGGCGCGCCCTTCCCACCAGGATGTCGACCGAACCGCGGAATCGCTGCAGATTCTCGCCCGCGTGTTCCTTGTAGTGAGCGTCGAGGAACTGGTCGAGAAATGCGGCGAAGTCGCGATCGTATTTTTCCCTGAATGCCAGCGCGTGTGCGACCGCGGGTCGCAGGTTCGGATGCAGCCGCTCGAGCGGCGGCGATACGCTGGTGATCGCGCCGTAGGTCTGCGCGGCCTGGTAGGTTTTGCCCTGGCGCTCCTGCAGATTCGCGCGCAGGACCAGCGCAACCAGCTCGGTGGGATCGATCGTAAGCGCCCGCCGTATCGCCTGCTCTTCCGCGGCTTCGTCTTCGAGCTTTTGGCAGGCCAGCGCGAGGTTGATCCATTGCTGCGGGTTTGCGCCGTGGGCGTCGACGACGCGCTGGAATGCCTTGCGCGCCGATTGAAATTCTCCCTTTTGAAATGCGTGCTGGCCGACGGCAGTCAGGGTTCTGGCGTGGATCGGATCGATTTCCAGAATGCGAGCCCAGAGCCTTAGCGCTTCGGCCTCACGGCCGGATTGCGCGGCCTGCGCGGCCTGCGCTTCGAGCGCACTGATCTCGTCCAGATTTTCTCCTGCATTCTGCATCGGCTCGATTCCTCCGTGGGCCAGGGCCGCGGCCTGTCGGCCGGCGGGCGGTATGATGGCGCCAGGCGGACCGATCCGCAACCGCTTTGCCGCAGTGTACGATTCGCATGGCGGCGGGTCGCGCCTCGACGCATGCCTAACGCTGTCGCGCGCGCCGATTCGCGATACCCAACCGACAAGAGCCGGGGTGCCAGGTGTTCCTGAAAATCAGCAATCTTCTTTCGGAAACCGATATAGCCCGCCTGACCTCGCTCGGCCGCGAGTTGCGCTTCGTCAACGGCCGCGTTTCGAATCCCGCGAACCAGACCAAGGACAACCTGCAGGCGGATCACAACGATCCCAAGTACGCCGAATCGGTGCAGATCGTCAACGCCGCGTTCGCGCGGTCGCGCGAATTCGTCGATTTCGCCATGCCGAAGCGCGTGGCGCCGCCGATGCTGTGCCGTTATGAGCCTGGAATGAAGTACGGCGCGCACGCGGACGCCGCCCTGATCCAGCTGGGCAACGTCAGCCTCCGCTCGGACCTTTCCTGCACGGTTTTCGTCAACGATCCGGCAGCCTATGAAGGCGGCGAGCTGTCGATCGTCGTGGGCAACCAGGCGATCGCATTCAAGGGTTCGGCGGGTGAAGCCATCGTGTATCCGTCGACGGCGCTGCACGAGGTCGTTGCGGTGCGCTCGGGTCAACGCCTGGTATCGATAACCTTCATCGAGAGTTTTGTTCCCGATCAGCACCAGCGAACTCAGATCTACGAGCTCAACGAGGTGGCCGCGCTCGAGGGAATGACGATGAAATGGGAGAGCCGGGTCCGTCTCGATGTCGTGCGCCAGAACCTGCTGCGCATGTGGTCGACGACCTAGGACGATTCCGCAGCTTCGACGATTTCGGCCGCGGCATCGTCCGATTTTGCCAGCCGTTCCAGCCAGGCCAGTCCCCGGCGGATCTCGTCGCTGTTGCGGCGGCGCGACTCGCGCAACAGCTCGCCGCGAACCTCAGGCGAATAAGCGTATTCGGGCGCCTTCGAATAACGCGTCAGCACCGGGCTGCGCGCCAATCCCTCGAGATGTCTCGCGTCTGCCGGCAGGCCGAAGTGGCCGAGGACGCGGCCGATGCCGGGGCCGACGGCTGCGAGGAACCGGTCGAAGTCGAATGCAATAACCCTGTCGGGAAATCGGTTGAGCGCATCGCGCTGCGACCAGGATTCCACCAGCCAGCTCATCGCCGCGAGCTCGCCGATCGACAGCGAATGCAACGGCGCCGGCGGATGGCCGACGCGCGACTGCAGCCTGCGCATGCGCTCGGGCCCGTGTCCCCGCAGGTCGGCCGGGGAGTTCTGCCCGGCCAGCAGCGTCGCCAGGTACGGCTCGGCGCGAAGGTTGAGATAGATCGCGCGCGAGCCTTCGTTTGCCGAGAGCAGCGTCGGGGCCAGACGTCCGGCGCTGCTGGTCGCCTTGATCACGACACTGCGGGTCGCCGGATAGCCGCGGCCCCACAGCCGCATCAGCAGGACGAGATTCCGATCGAATGCTTCCCGGCTCAGCAGCGCATCGGCCCGGCCCAGCGTATCGTGCGCTTCGGCGAGGCTGCGCAGCGGCAACGGCTCGCGCAGCGACAGCACCGCGCCGCCCTCGTCGAGCAATCGGCTGACCAGCGTCGAACCGACATGGCCGGTGTGGAAGATGAAGCTCACGGGACGCACGTCGACCCCCTTGGACAACGCGTCGGCGACGCTGTCGATGCTCGCCCAGGCCCCTTCGGTGGCGGGGGTCAGGATGCGATCGTCGAGGAAGCTCGCCTGCCGGTAGGCCTCGGGGCCGAATCGCACCAGCAAGACCATCAGGCTACTGAGGTCAATTTTGTGCGGATAAACATCGGGTGACGCAGATAAGCGCGCCAGCATGTCATCGGCAATCGTCGGTGGCCGTTCTACCGTCATAAGGATATGTCTTCGGCGCGGGGCGCGGCTCGGCGTGGAAGTTTAACTGCAAGCGGGCTGTTCGCCTCTATCGAGGTTCACGCGGGCGTGCGCCTGCCCCCCACGGTGCGGAACGGCCTCCGGATGACGATGGTCCTAGCTGCAGGGGACCGACAGTTGCAGCAAGCAAACGCGACAGGAGCGAACATGAAACGGAAAGCCTATCTGGTGGTGATGACGGCGGCCTTGGCCAGCGCC
>DATJHU010000104.1:0-7242 GCA_035493715.1 Alphaproteobacteria bacterium
ACCGTCATGGCCTTCCTCGGCGGGTTTTGGCCCGGAACACGACGCGACCGTGAAGTGGTTCAACCCGGAAAAGGGGTTCGGCTTCGTGGCGCTGTCTGACGGGTCTGGCGATGCGTTTCTGCACGCCAACACGCTCAATCAATCCGGGCACAGCGTCGTCAGCCCCGGTGCGACCCTGCGGGTCCGTATCGGCCAGGGCCAGAAAGGCCGCCAGGTTTCCGAGGTCCTTTCAGTCGATGAATCGACCGCGACTCCCAGCGCGAGCCGCGGCGGCGCTGGCGGTGCGCCCCGTGGCGCCGGCGGCTTCGGCGGTGGTCCCGGCGGCGGTGGAGCTCCGCGCCGCGGCGCTCCGACCGGCCCGTCCGTGGAGATGCAGGGTACCGTGAAATGGTACAATGCCACGAAAGGCTTCGGCTTCGTCGCCCCGGCCGAGGGTGGGAAGGATGTGTTCGTGCACGCCTCCGCTCTGCAACGCGCCGGTGTGATGCAGCTTGCCGAAGGTCAGACCATCTGGATGGATGTCGTCCAGGGTGCCAAAGGCCCGGAGGCCGCGTCGATCCGCACGGGTTGATACGACGCTCCAAGCGCCAGCCTTGAAGGGACCCGACACGGCTGAGGCCGTGTCGGGTCTTTTTCTTTCAACCAGCCGCACAGGAGGTTCCCCATGGCTTCAACGCGTCCCACCGTCGCCGTCATCGCGCCTGGCATGATGGGCAGCGCCGTCGCGGCGCGCCTGACACAGCACGGCGTCACTGTTCGTTCCCTCCTGGCCGGCCGGTCTGCTGCCAGCCTTGACAGAGCAAAGGAGGCCGGGATGAGCGATGCCGCGCCGGACGCGATTGCGGCGTGCGATATCATCTTGTCGATCGTTCCGCCGGGCGAGGCGGTCGGGCTGGCGGAATCGCTGGCGCCCGCGATGCGTGCGGCATTGAAGAAGCCGGTCTATGCCGACTGCAATGCTGTCAGTCCCGATACCGTGCTGAAGATCGACCGCGTGGTGCGAGAAACCGGAGCCAGCTTCGTCGATGGCGGGATCATCGGCCCGCCGCCGAACCCCGATTCCAGCAAGACCCGCCTGTATCTGTCCGGCCCGGACTCGTCGTGCGTCGCGGTGCTGGGCGATTACGGTTTGTCGACGAAAGTTCAGGCGGGGCCGGTCGGCGCGGCTTCGGCGATGAAGATGTCGTATGCCGGCATCACCAAGGGCTTCACCGCGCTGGGCGCCGCCATGATGTTGGCGGCGACGCGAGCGGGCACGGCGGACGCGCTGGTCGCGGAGATGGGCGTCAGTCAGCAGGCCCTGCTGAAGTGGCTGACCACGCAGATGCCGCGGATGCACAGCAAGGCCTATCGCTGGGTGGCGGAAATGGAGGAGATCGCCGAATTCATCGGTCCTGACCGGCCCGGTGCGGCGTTCTATAAGGCTGCCGCCGACCTGTATCGCGTCATTGCGAAGGATTTCGAGGGGCCGAATGTCGAAACGGCGGCGCTGACCGCGTTCTGCGAGAAAGCCACGAAACGGTAACCCAGGGGCGCGGCCCGCGGTCATCGCTGATCAGCAAGGGAAGGCGAACCGGGATGGTGGTGGAGCTGAGGGGAATCGAACCCCTGACCTCCTCATTGCGAACGAGGCGCTCTCCCAACTGAGCTACAGCCCCATCGCCGGTGCGAGGCGCGCTTAATGCTGGCAGCGCCTGGCGAAGTCAAGCGATCTTCTTGCGGGTCAACCGCGTCCCGCCGTCAACGTCTCGAACACATCTCCGGCCGGCGGAAGCCCCTGGATGTGCCGGCGGTGCCACAGCGCGTAGAACAGCAGCTTCCAGCAGGCGAAGCCGTGCCGCCAGCGATGGATGTTGCGAAACAGCGACTCGACCCGGTCCGGATGCGCGATCTCGGCAACGCCGGGCTGGGCCGCGACGAGGGGACCGAGGCGGCTGCCCTGGCCCTTGATCCAGGCGCCAACGGGGACGGTGAAGCCGGTCTTCTTCGCGAAGGGCTGCGCCGCCGGCTGGTTCTTCGCCAGCCACTGCCGGAGGATCCACTTCCCCATCTTGCCGCGCATCTTGAGGTGATCCGGCAGCCGATAGGCGGCTTCCATCACGCCGCGATCGAGGAACGGGGTCCGCCCTTCCACGGCATGCGCCATCATGCAGCGGTCGAGCTTCAGCAGCAGGTCGTGCGGCAGCCAGTCCGTCATGTCCAGGGCCTGCGCCGCCATCAAGGTCGAACGCCCGCCATCGGCCGCCCGCAACGCCGCCGCCGCCATCCCGTCGCGCCACGACATTGGCTTGCTGCGTAGCACCGGGACCTTGTCGAAGCTGCCATCGGCCCACATCGTGCGCCCGCCGCGCCACCAGGGCAGCATGGCCTGGCGATAGCGCGGGTAGCCGCCGAAGATCTCGTCACCACCTTCGCCGGTAAGCACGACCTTGACGTCCTGGCGCGCACGTCTGGCGAGGAACCAGGACGGGATGATGGCGTAGTCCATGGTCGGATCGTCCATGGCCGCAACGATCTCGGGCAGGTGCTGCCAGACCATTGCTTCGGTCACCTCGATCGCCTCGTGCTTTGCCCCCACGGCGCGCGCGATCGCCGCGGCCTGCTCGCGCTCGTCGACCGAACCGGGGGCGTCGAACCCGGCGGTGAAGGCCAGCACCGGCTGTTCGTTCAGCCGCGCCATCAGGGTGATCAGCACCGAACTGTCGATCCCGCCCGACAGGAACATGCCGTACGGCACGTCGCTGCGCTGGTGCAGGTCGACGCTCTCGGTCAGCGCCCTGTCGAGCCGTCGCAGGGCGTCCTCTTCGGAGATGTCTTCAGGCGGCGCGGCCGGCACCGCCTGGATGCGGCGCCGATCCAGGATATGCCCATCGCCGCAGGTGACCGTTTCTCCCGGCAGCAGCCGCTGGATGCCCGGAAAGATCGTCTCGGCGCCGGTGGTAAACTGAAGTTGCAACAGCTCCTCGACCCCCGCCGGCCTCACCGCTCGGCTCACCAGCCCGGATTCGAGCAGCGCCTGCGGTTCGGAAGAGAACGCGATGCCGCCTTCGATCTGCGCCAGATAGAGTGGCTTTATGCCGAACGGGTCGCGCGTCAGCGTGACCGTACGCCGCGACCGCTCGTGGATCGCGATGCCGAACATCCCCCGCAATTCTTTGGCGTAATCCGGCCCCTCACGCAGCCAGAGATGCAGCGGCGGCTCGCAGTCGGAGTTGCTGCTGAACTGGACGTTGAGAAGCTCCGCGCGTAGTTCGCGGTAATTGTAGATCTCGCCGTTTGCCACCAGCGCGGCGGGGCCGGCGAACAGCGGCTGGTCGCCGGTGACGAGGTCGATAATGGCCAGACGGTTGTGCAGCAGGGCGATGCGGCCGACGACAGTGTGCCCCGACCCGTCAGGCCCGCGGTGGTGCAGGGCGTTAATCAGCTTCGCCAGCACGGCCTGATCGGGCGGCGGCGCGGTGGGGCTGAGGATCAATCCGGCGATGCCGCACATGCGCTATCTGGTTTCCTGGATTCGGGGTGGGCCGCACCGATACAGGCTGATGACGGTCCCGTCGATTGGCTTGTGTGGAGTCTGGCTGGCTTCTGCTTAAGATATGCCGCTATGGCCCGTCAGGCTTGCCGGACAGGTTTAAGACTTCCATCGCTTTTCGACGCTTGACTCGCAACCGAGCGGCTTTTAGAGATCGCGCCCTCGGCCGACCCCGGTGACGTGTGGGATGGCCGCAGGTTCGCAGGCATATGTCGCATGCGGTGCCGCCCGTGATTGATCGGGCTTAGGCCGCACGCATAGCAAACCCGCGGGATGGGACGAAAAGTTCCGGACCCGCGGGCACGTCTGTTAGCCCGCGGGCGGAACAACGGGTCCGGATAATGGCCTGATTGAAGGATAGAGATAAGGCGCATGCCGACGATCAACCAGCTCATCGCCAAGGGGCGGGAGCCGCAGAAGACGCGGAACAAGGTTCCGGCACTGCAGGGCTGCCCGCAGAAGCGCGGCGTTTGCACGCGCGTTTACACGACGACGCCGAAGAAGCCGAACTCGGCTCTGCGTAAGGTGGCCAAGGTTCGCCTGACGAATGGGTATGAAGTCGTGAGCTACATTCCTGGCGAAGGTCACAACCTGCAGGAACACTCGGTGGTGCTGATCCGCGGCGGGCGCGTGAAGGACTTGCCGGGCGTGCGGTATCACATCCTGCGCGGCGTGCTGGACACTCAGGGCATCGCCAAGCGCCGTCAGCGCCGTTCGCTGTATGGCGCGAAGCGGCCGAAATAAGGGGCGAACGGAATGTCTCGTCGTCACCGCGCTGAGAAGCGTGAAATCCTGCCGGACGCGAAGTTCGGCGACGTCGTCATCAGCCGCTTCATGAATGCGCTGATGTATGACGGCAAGAAGTCCGCGGCCGAGGGCATCGTCTATAATGCCCTGGATGTGCTAAAGCGTCGGGGTGGCCAACAGGCGGATCCGGTGCGGATGTTCCATGAGGCGCTGGACAACGTGAAGCCGGCTGTCGAGGTCCGCTCTCGCCGCGTTGGCGGTGCCACCTATCAGGTGCCCGTCGAGGTGCGTACGGAACGCCGGCAAGCCCTGGCCATTCGCTGGATCATCGACGCGGCCCGTAAGCGCGGTGAGCACACGATGCAGGACCGGCTTTCGAACGAATTGCTGGACGCGGTGAACAACCGCGGCGCGGCAGTCAAAAAGCGTGAAGACACCCACCGGATGGCGGAAGCCAACAAGGCATTCAGCCACTACCGCTGGTAGGCACACCTTAAACTTAAGAGATCCGCTGCGGGATCGACGGAGAGTACGATGGGTAAGGCAAAATTCGAGCGGAACAAGCCGCATTGCAACATCGGCACGATCGGACATGTTGACCATGGCAAGACGTCGCTGACCGCGGCGATCACCAAGGTTCTGGCCGAAACGGGCGGCGCGACCTTTACCGCCTATGACCAGATCGACAAGGCGCCGGAAGAGAAGGCGCGCGGCATCACCATCTCGACCGCCCACGTCGAGTATGAGACGTCGAACCGCCACTATGCTCACGTCGACTGCCCTGGCCACGCCGACTATGTGAAGAACATGATCACCGGCGCCGCGCAGATGGACGGCGCGATCCTGGTTGTGTCCGCTGCCGACGGCCCGATGCCGCAGACCCGCGAGCACATCCTGCGGGCCCGCCAGGTCGGCGTGCCCGCGCTGGTCGTGTTCCTGAACAAGATGGACATCGCCGACCCCGAACTGGTCGAGCTGGTTGAGCTGGAAGTGCGCGACCTGCTGTCGTCCTATCAGTTCCCGGGCGACGACATCCCCATCATCAAGGGCTCTGCTGTCTGTGCGCTGGAAGGCAAGCAGCCGGAGATCGGCCATGAGGCGATCCTGGAGCTGATGCGCGAAGTCGATCGCTATATCCCGCAGCCGGAGCGTGCGACGGATCGCCCGTTCCTGATGCCGATCGAAGACGTGTTCTCGATCTCCGGCCGTGGCACCGTCGTGACCGGCCGTGTCGAGCGTGGCATCGTGCGCGTTGGCGAGGAAGTCGAGATTGTCGGCATCAAGGACACCGTGAAGACGGTCGTGACCGGCGTGGAGATGTTCCGCAAACTGCTCGATCAGGGCCAGGCCGGCGATAATATCGGCGCCTTGCTGCGCGGCACCAAGCGTGAGGACGTGGAGCGTGGCCAGGTTCTGGCCAAGCCGGGCACGATCACGCCGCACACGAAGTTCCAGGCTGAAGCTTACATCCTGACGAAGGAAGAGGGCGGCCGCCACACCCCGTTCTTCACCAACTACCGTCCGCAGTTCTACTTCCGCACGACTGACGTGACGGGCGTGGTGAATCTGCCGGAAGGCACCGAGATGGTGATGCCGGGCGACAACGTATCGATGGACGTTGAACTGATCGCGCCGATCGCGATGGATGACGGTCTGCGCTTCGCGATCCGCGAAGGTGGCCGGACCGTCGGCGCGGGCGTGGTCGCCAAAATCACGGCGTAGCATAAGAAGCGACGCCGGCGCCCCGGCCGTCAGACGGACGGTGGGGCGCCGGCCTCGTTTCGGCGGGAAGACACAAGAGCGAACGATGGACAATCAGAATATCCGCATCCGACTTAAGGCCTACGATCACCGCGTGCTGGACAACAGCACGAAGGAGATCGTGAACACGGCCAAGCGCACGGGTGCTCGGGTTCGCGGACCGATCCCGCTGCCGACCCATATCGAGCGGTTCACCGTCAACCGGTCGCCGCACGTGGACAAAAAGAGCCGCGAGCAGTTCGAGATTCGGACGCATCGTCGGCTGTTGGACATTGTTGAACCGACCCCGCAGACGGTGGACGCGCTGATGAAGCTCGACCTCGCCGCCGGCGTGGACGTTGAGATCAAGATCTAAGATCATGACGCAATCCCTTCGCACCGGGCTGCTGGCGAAAAAGCTGGGCATGACCCGAATCTTCAAGGACGACGGCACGCATGTGCCGGTGACCGTCCTGCATCTCGATCAGGTTCAGGTCGTCGCCGCCCGGACGCAGGAGAAGGACGGCTACACCGCTGTTCAGCTCGGCTATGGCAAGGCGAAGGTGAAGAACGTCTCCCAGCCGATGCGCGGCCACTTCGCCAAGGCGAAAGTGGAGCCAAAGAAGAAGCTGGTGGAGTTCCGCGTCGATGCCGATGCGGTGCTGGAACCAGGCGCGACTCTTTCGGCGGCGCATTTCGTGCCGGGCCAGAAGGTCGATGTCTGCGGCACCTCCAAGGGCAAGGGCTTCGCCGGCGGCATGAAGCGCTGGAACTTCTCCGGCCTCGAGGCGTCGCATGGCGTGTCGATCAGCCATCGTTCGCTGGGTTCGACCGGTAATCGCCAAGACCCGGGCAAGACCTTCAAGAACAAGAAGATGGCAGGTCATCTCGGGCAGGAGCGGATCACGACGCTGAACCTCGAGGTCGCAGCGGTCGACGCCGAGCGCGGCCTGATCATGATCAAGGGCGCGGTTCCGGGGTCGAAAGACAGCTACGTGCTGGTACGCGATGCGATCAAGCGCGCGCGTCCGGCGGATGTGGCCTTTCCGGCGGCCCTGGTTGAAGCGCCGGCGGCGGCCTGAGGAAACAAACGATGCAAGTCGATATCATCACTTTGGGGAACGCGCCGGCCGGCACCGCTGAACTGCCGGACGAGTTCTTCGCGGCGACCCCGCGCCAGGACATCATGGCGCGCGTCGTGCACTGGCAGTTGTCGAAGCGGC
>DATJHU010000105.1:0-9039 GCA_035493715.1 Alphaproteobacteria bacterium
CGATAGTCGCCCTTTTCGACCAGCAGATGGTCGGTAATGGTGCGCAACGTCTGCTCCCGCGCGTCGGCCAGCACGGCGTTGTTGAATTTCGGGAAGATGGCCGTGTCCTTGGACAGGTCGGCGAAGGCGTCGAAGCCCATCATGTCGTTGAAGAAGGCGCGCGCGCCGACGACCATGCGGGGCGAGGCCATCATCCGGTCGACCTGCCTGGCAAGGCCGCGCTCGGTGTTCAACTCGCCCTTTTCGGCGGCGGTCAACAGCTCGTCGTCCGGCGTCGTGTTCCACAGGAAGAAGCTGAGGCGGGTCGCCTTGGAGAACGCGTCCAGCCGATACTGGCCGGGATGGTCGGGGTCTTTCTCCGCCACTTCACGGCGGAACAGGAATTGCGGCGCCTCCAGCAATTCGGTCAGGCCCATCGCCAGGCCGGTATAGAAATTGCCCAGCTTGTTGGTCGCCGCCGTCGCGATATCCGTCGCGGCGTTCAGCTCCGCTTCGGTCAGCGGCCGGCGGAACAGCAGGCGGCCGACGCGGGCATAGAACGGCTTGGCGCAGCCCGGGTCCGGCGCCTTGACGGAGGCCGGGGCGCAGCCGACCAGCATCGCGCGGTGGCGCTCGTCGACGATCTGCGCCGCGGCGCTGCGCGCCATGCTGTCGTACTGTTCGAAGCCGGACGGGGTGATCGACACCTCGCCGGCGCCGACGGCCAGCAGACCGGACTTGCGGATGTCGGGTTCGAACCGGCCGCCGATCTTGATGTCCGCGCCGAAAATGTCGGCGATGATCGCCTGGTACTGGTCCTGCGTCAGCCGCCGGTCGACCACGGGGCCACCCGCCGATTTCGGATCGTCGGTCTTTCCGCAGGATACGAGGGTGAGGGCGGTTACGGTCAGCGCCAGCGCGGCGCCGATGGTGTTCAAACGCAACATGCTTATTCCTGATGCCCCGCGGAGCCGTTCTGGGCCGTCTTGCCGCTCGTGTCGCCCGGCTGATGGATGACGAAGGCCGGCAGCGCCTCGATCGTGAAGGCGGTCGAGATCTGCGTGCACTCGCCGGTCTTGGGATCGGGCGCCCCGTCCGCCATCTTTTTCAGCGCGTAATAGACGCCGGGGCAGGTGGCGGCGTTTGTGGTCTCGAACAGGATCCCGGACTTCGACGTGTTGTAATACATCGCCATCAGGTCCTGGTATCCGCCGACCGTGCCCTTGATCGTGCCGTCATCCTGCAAGGTCAGCTGCATCTTCGCCTGTTTGAAGTGGAATTCCGGCACCCAGATCGGATCGCCCAGCAGGTTCAGGTTGAAGACGTCGGTGGTGATGACGCCGTCCTTCATCGTGCCGTGGACGACATTGTGCCAGCGCGGGTCCTTGCTGATGCGTTGGGTCGTGTCACGGCGGACCTCCCCCTTGGCGTCCAGCACCAGCGGGTCACTGCCCAGATAGATGCCGACCTCGACATCCTTGTTGTTCCTCGGGTCGTCGATGCCCTTGATCTCCACCAGATAGGTGCGCAGGCCCTCCGCCCGCATGCGCTCCATGATGTAGCTCATGACGAATCCGTCATGCCCGCGCTTGCCGCGCAGCGCCACCATGCAGGACAGCGCTCGGTACATCTGGTTGTCGATGCCCGGCGTGCCGTCTGGGCTCACATATTTGGCATGGGCGCATGTGTTGGGGGCGGGGGCGCCGCCATCGTCGGTCTTGCCGTCCAGGTTGAAGCCCCAGGCGATCTTGCCCTTTCCGGTCTTGAGCTGCGGATCCGGCACCGAAGCCGGATCGGCGCAGACATTCTCGCCATGCGGGCCGCGATTGATCACCGCCAGGCCGAACTCCTTGGAATTGGGATGGTCGATCAGGTCCTTGATCTGCTCGGCCGTCTTGCCCTCGGCCTTGAAGATCGCCGCGAAATCCGGGGATTTGTTGAGGCCGTCCGGGCAATCGTCGTCGCCGGTATACATCGCCGGCTGGAACCAGGTGACGGCATAGCCGCGCGTCTCGGCCAAGGCCTGCGCGCCCATCGCCAGCACGCCGGCCACCGAAACCGCCGTCAACATTCCAGTGCGAACCCGCATCGCGCGCCTCCCAAAACGGCAGACCGACGGCTGCCGCAAAATTGTAGACTGCAGTCTAGCAAAACGATTCGCGAAGTGAAAGAAGTTGGTGCCGGTGCAGGGCGCCCCTGAACCCCGCTAGCGGGTCGGGGCCAGCGGGATCGCTTCGAACGACATTGACTGGTCGAGCTTATGCTCGAACGGCGCGTAGCCCGGCGCGGTTACCGTGATCGTTCCAGCTGGGAACACCGCATCGTATCGGTCGCTGTGAACCCATTCCTGATGCGCGTGGCGCGTAAGGTGGAAGACACCGTTCCGGTCGGTGGTCGTCGTCGTGCTGAAATCACCGACGCCCGACCGCACCGCGATCGTGGCGCCGGCCACCGGCTTGCCCGAGATCACATCGAGGACATTGCCGTCCACGCCGGGCCAGTCGGTGGC
Source organism: Alphaproteobacteria bacterium (assembly GCA_035493715.1). Lineage (GTDB taxonomy): Bacteria > Pseudomonadota > Alphaproteobacteria > BOG-932 > Roseiterribacteraceae > BOG-932. The sequence goes on from DATJHU010000105.1 coordinate 2,489, forward strand.
TTCGGTATGGATCGGCACGCAGGCCGAGGCGAGCAGCGCCGGCGCGATCAGGACAGCAAGGGTAAGGCGCATTTGTATCCTTTTTCCGGCCTTAAGCCCGCCCGTCCCAGATCGCCGATGCTTCGGTGGTGTCGACATCCACCACCTCGCGCACGCCCATTTTCTCGCGCGCCTCTTCCGGCGTCAGGTGGAAGACGTCCTCGTATTTCGCCAGTACGTAACAGTCCGACGACATGCCGACCTTCCGGCCGCGATCGACCGCCGCCCACATATGGTGCCACACGGTCGGATAGTGGCAGGCCATGCGCGAGATGAAGCGGAACGAGGCGAAGAACTGCATGACCGCCAGCTCGTTGGCCAGTTCCGGCGAGAAATGCTTGTAGATGTTCTCCAGCTTGGCCAAGCCCACGACCACCTCGCCCAGGCTGTCGAAGCCGCCGGAGGTGATGATGTGCTCCAGATCGTGCGTCTGGCCGGAGCGCAGCAGGAAATAGTCGTAATTGCCCTTCGCCTCGTAGGGTGGGACGATGTTCACCTGATAGTTGCCGTCACGCAGCTGCTTGTAGAACCGCCCGGCCACCGATTCCGGCGGGTATTTCGACAGATCTTCCAGCGTGTAGCTGGATTTGAACCGCTCCGAGAGGAACTGGTCGAGCTTGGCGTTGTGCTTGCGCTCCTCCTCCATCATCGCGTCGATCTCGGCGTAGTTCTGCATCTCCTTGATGATGCCGGAGAGGATGAACGCGCCCGAGGGCGTCGGCAGGTCCGGCCCGTTCTTGCGCAGCAGTTCCTGCGCCACCCATTCGCGCATGCGCGGGCTGTTCAGATAGCGCGACGAGCTGATCAGCGTGCTCGACGCCGTCGTCATTTGCGTGATGCCGCGTAGCAGGTACGGAATATCGTCCATCGAATTCTCCCCAATCCTTCGGAGCGGGCTACAGTATGCGCCCGTTCGGTCGCAAGGGAAAAGCGCAGCCCGTCAATGACACGCAGATTCTCCACCTCGATCACTTTCATGTTCCGAGAGCTGCCGCTGCTCGATCGCTTCGCCGCGGCCAAGGCGGCAGGGTTCGAAGGCGTCGAGATCCAGCGGTTGAGCGAGGGGCGGACGCGCGACATGGCGAACGCCGCGAACGCTGCCGACATTCCCGTCGTCCTGATCAATGTCGATCTCGGCGACTATCTCGAGGGCGGGCTCGGCCTGTCCGGCGTGCCGGGACGGGAAGAAACCTTCCGCGCCGCCGCCGACCAGGCCTTCGCGGCGGCGCTGCGGCTCGGCGCGAAGTTCGTCCATCTCGGCCCGTCGCGTATTCCGGAAGGCGTCGACCGGCAACGCTGTGTGGACACTTACCTCGCCAACGCCGAAAGGCTGTTGAAAACAGCGAATGATGCACCGTTCGAGCTGCTGCTGGAGCCGATGAACGCGGTCGATGCGCCGACCGGGCTGTTCACCGATATCGATGCCGCCGCAGACCTGCTGCTCGGCGCGTTCGGCGGTAAGATCGGCCTATTGTTCGATCTCTATCATCTGACGATGGCGGGCGCCGATATCGGCGCAGCGGCGGCTCGGCACCGCGATCTCATCGGCCACGTCCAATTCTCGGATGCGCCCGGCCGGCATGAGCCGGGGACCGGCAAGATCGATTTTCCCGCCGCCTTCACCGCGCTGGAAACCGCCGGATATGCGGGCGGTTACGGCGCGGAATATTTTCCAAGCGGGCCGACGGCCGAGACGTTCGGCTGGATGGACAGTTTTCGCTGACGCAGGGCGAAGCGTTATTACAGGCAAGAAAAGAGAACAGCTTACGCAGATTCATTAGAACAATTCTAAGTCCCCGCCGTTACCCCTCTATTCAATCTACGAGGGAAGACGATCATGGCGGACCCGACGAATTTCGAAACCGTGCGCGGCAAGGGCGGCGAAACCCATCAACGCATTCCGGAAACGGGACCGCACGGCAGCGGCGAAGGCCATCTGACGACCAACCAAGGAATCCCGGTTTCAGACAACCAGAACAGCCTCAAATCGGGCGCGCGCGGGCCGACGCTGCTCGAGGATTTCGTGCTGCGCGAGAAGATCTTCCACTTCGACCATGAGCGCATCCCCGAGCGTATCGTCCATGCCCGCGGCTCGGCGGCGCATGGTTATTTCGAAAATTACGAATCTTTGGCCGATATCACCAAGGCCGACCTGTTCCAGAAGCCGGGCCAGAAGACGCCGCTGTTCACCCGGTTCTCCACGGTTGCCGGCGGCGCCGGTTCGGTCGACACGCCGCGCGACGTGCGCGGTTTCGCGGTCAAGTTCTACACCCAGGAAGGCAATTGGGACCTGGTCGGCAACAACATCCCGGTCTTCTTCATCCAGGACGCCATCAAGTTTCCCGATCTGGTCCATTCGGTGAAGATGGAGGCCGACCGCGCCTATCCCCAGGCCGGCAGCGCGCACGACACCTTTTGGGACTGGGCGTCGTTGATGCCGGAATCCACCCACATGTTGTTCTGGGCCATGTCCGACCGGGCGATCCCGCGTTCGCTGCGCATGATCGAGGGCTTCGGCATCCACACCTTTCAGCTGGTCAACGCTCAGGGCAAGGTTACCTTCGTCAAGTTCCATTGGAAGCCGAAGCTCGGCGTGCAGTCCACGGTGTGGGACGAGGCGCTGAAGCTGCAGGCCGCCGACAACGACTATCACCGCCGCGACCTGCACGAGGCGATCGCCATGGGCGCCTTTCCGGAATGGGAGCTGGGCATCCAGGCCTTCGACCAGAAATTCGCCGATAGCCTGCCCTATGATGTGCTCGACCCCACCAAGCTGATCCCGGAGGAGGTGCTGCCCGTCCGCCTGATCGGCCGGATGGTGCTGGACCGCAACCCGGACAATTTCTTCGCCGAGACGGAGCAGGTAGCCTATTGCCCGGCCAACATCGTGCCTGGCGTGGATTTCACCAACGATCCGCTGCTGCAGGGCCGGCTGTTCAGCTATCTCGACACCCAGAAAAGCCGGTTGGGCACCGCCAATTTCCACCAGATCCCGATCAACGCGCCGAAATGCCCGTTCGCCAATTTCCAGCGCGACGGACAGATGCAGATGCAGGTGCCGAAGGGCAGGGCGAACTATGAGCCCAACAGCTTGGGCGATGCAGGCGAGATAACGGGGCCGCGGGAGTGCCCGGCCACCGGCTTTTCCACGCTGGAGGGCCGCGCCGACGCGGACGAGCAGGGCGACAAGCTGCGCGTTCGCGGCGAGCTGTTCGCCGATCATTACAGCCAGGCGCGGATGCTGCTGAACTCGCTGACCGAGAACGAAAAGGCGCATGTCGCTTCCGCCTTCACCTTCGAGCTCTCGAAAGTCGCGCTGGACCACGTGCCGCTGCGCATGGTCGGCAATTTGCGCAATGTCGACGAGGCCTTCGCCAAACGTGTCGCGGACGGCCTGGGCATCCCGCTGCCGCCGAAGAACAAGGCGGCGCGCGAGCCGATCGACCTGAAGCCCAGCCCGGCGCTCAGCATCCAGAAAAATATGAAGGAGACGCTGGAAGGCCGTTCGGTCGGAATCCTCTACACCGACGGATCGGATGGCGCGGCGATCAAGACGATCGCCGATGCGGTCAAGAAAGCCGGCGGCACGCCCAAGCTGATCGCCCCCAAAATCGGCGGCGCGAAGCTGGCCGACGGTTCGGTGCTGAAGGCCGACGGCCAACTGGCGGGCACGCCGTCGCAGACGGTCGACGCCATCGCGGTCGTGCTGTCGGCGGAAGGCTGCAAGGCGCTGCTGAAGGAGGGCGCGGCGGTCCAGTTCGTGATGGATGCCTTCGGTCACCTGAAGGCCATCGGCCACACGCCCGAAGCCAAGCCTTTGCTGGACAAGGCCGGTGTCGAGCCAGATGCCGGCGTCACGGATGTCGGCGCCGGATTCATTACGGCGGCCGCCAAGCGCTTCTTCGCCCGCGAACCGAAGGTGCGCACGCTGGCTTAGGGGCGGGGTCATAAATGAGCCCCCTCCCGCCGAACGGGAGAAGGCTTTAGGCTAACCTCCCCACAAAGAAGGGGAGGGCATCCGTGAAGATCCTGATAACCGGCGCAGCCGGAATGATCGGCAGCAAGCTGGCCGCACGCTTGGCTGCGGACGGTCATGTCGGCGGTAAACCGATCACATCCCTGACCCTGAGCGACGTGATTGCGCCCTCCGCGCTTGGCGCTGCGCGGGCCGATGTTTCCGATATCGCCGAACCCAGCCAGGCCGCACGTCTGATCGCGGATCGCCCGGACATCATCTTCCACTGCGCCGGCGTCGTCTCGGGAGAGGCGGAGAGCGATCTGGAGAAGGGATACCGCGTCAATCTCGACGGCTCGCGCCTGCTGCTCGACGCCATCCGCCGCGAACCCGGCTATTGCCCTCGCCTGGTCTTCACCTCGTCGATCGCCGTGTTCGGACCACCCTTCCCGGAAAGGATCGCCGACGATTTCATCCTGGCGCCGCTCACCAGCTACGGCACCGCCAAGGCGATGACCGAACAGATGCTGTCCGACTATACGCGGCGGGGCTTTGTGGACGGGGTGGGCCTGCGCCTGCCGACGATCTGCATCCGCCCGGGCAAGCCCAACAAGGCGGCGTCCGGCTTCTTCTCCTCGATCCTGCGCGAACCGCTGGCGGGGCAGGAGGCGGTGCTGCCGGTGTCCGAGGACGTCCGCGCCTGGTACGCCAGTCCCCGCGCCGCTGTCGGATTCCTGCTCCACGCTGCCACATTGGACAGCGCGGCGATCGGCGTCCGCCGCAATCTCAATATGCCCGGCCTGTCCGCGACTGTCGGCGAGCAGATCGCCGCGCTCCGCCGCGCGGCGGGTGAGGCGGCGGTGCGCCTGATCCGACATGAACCCGACCCGGCGATCATGCGGATGGTCGACAGCTGGCCCAGCGCCTTCGACCCCGCCCGCGCGCTCGCGCTCGGTTTCCGCGCCGACGCCTCGTTCGATGAAATCATCCGCGCGCATAGGGATGATGAACTTGCCACCCCCGGCCCATCCTCATAGGGTCCGCGCGCCATTCTATTAGGGGATAAGAGATGAAGGTTCTGGTGGTCGGCGGCGCCGGCATGATCGGCGGGCACATCGCGCTGCGTCTGAAGGGCAAGGGGCATGATGTGACGATCGCCGGGCGCAATCCGCCGGCCTCCGGCACGCCGCTGGGCGCGCTCCCGTTCCTGCGCGTCGACTACATCAACGACACCGATACGGTGGAGAAGCTGAAGGGCTTCGACATGATGGTGTTCGCCGCCGGCAACGACATCCGCCATGTGCCGCAGGGCGGCGACTATTATGCGCACGTCACCCACGCCAATGCCGTCGCGCAGCCTGCCTTTTTCGCGGCGGCCAAGCAGGCGGGCGTGAAGATCGCGATCAATATCGGCAGCTTCTATCCGCATGTCGCGCCGGATCTGCTGAAGGACAATCCCTACATGCAGTCGCGCCTCAAGGCGCATGAGGGGATCGCCGCGCTGAAAGGCCCGGACTTCCGCGTCATCAGCATCGACGCACCGTTCGTGGTCGGCGCGGTGCCCGGGCTCGACACGATGTTCAAGGCCTATGTCCAGTACGCCGAGGGGCTGTTCCAGGGCATGCCGGTCTTCGCACCGCCGGGTGGCGTCAATTTCGTCTCGACGGATACGATCTCCGACGCGGTCGAGAGCGTGATCGAGAAGGGCGAGAACGGCCGCGCCTATCTGATCGGCGACGAGAACCTGTCGATCCAGCAATTCTTCGGCGAATTCTTCAAGGGCGTCGGCAAGGACCTGCCGCCGGTCGTGAACCAGGAGCATCCGATGCTGCCCGACCCGGCAATCACCTGGGGCCGCGGCAACAACCTGTTCTTCGAGACCGACGCGGCGGAGACGGCGATGCTGAACTATCGCAAGAACGATGTGCTGCGCACGATCCGCGAGGAGATCGTGCCGCAATATCGTTCGGTCTGAGGCGCGTCGCCATGCGGTTCGGGTTCGCCGCCGCCCTGCTGATCGCGTTCAGCGTCGGCGGCTGCGCCACCCGGGTCACGGCGACCGCGCCGGGCGCCACGGCCTCGGCAAGCGTCGCGCTGCCTGCCGGTGCGCGTCCCGACCTCGACCGGCATTGGGTGAAGCCCGACGGTAACTACGCCTGGCCGCCGAATGACGGCTTTGCCGCAGCGCCGACGGCGGTTGTCCTGCCCCCCGGCATGCTGCTCGACCGGTTCGGCGGCGACGGCGGCAATTTCCTGAGCCCGAAGGGCGCGCCCTTCGCCAAGCGCGCGCTGCCGACGGTGTGCGAGGAGCTTGCCTACAAGGTCTACCGCGTTGCAGCGCCGCTGCTGGTTTGGACAGGCACGGCGGCGAAATGGTTCGACGAGCCGGGCGGCGCGACGCAATTCGAAACCGATGCACCGGTCTATCTGCTGATATCGGACCATGTGCTGGAGCCGGTGCCGGTCACCGGCGCGAAGCCCTGCAAGTAACGGTGGCCAGTCCGGTACGGCGTCGGGTTCGCAATTCTGCTAAGGTATACGACCAAGCCTGCGGTCG
>DATJHU010000106.1:0-4830 GCA_035493715.1 Alphaproteobacteria bacterium
CGCGTCACCTCGCCGTCGTCGCGGCCGAGCGTCCAGGCGAAGCCGGCGCTGGTCGAGGCGAGCGCCTTGAACCCCATGCGGGCCAGACGGACGGCGCTGCCGGCGTCCCATGGGTTGGGCAGGACGAAGCAGCCCGATTCATGGAGGGCGCGGAACGCCTTGCGCTTGGCTTTGGTATCCAGAGTCATGATGCCGATTCCCATACAGCAGCCGCATCGAGCTTACATGGAATCACGTGGCGATTGCACCAAGGCGGCGAAAGACGGTCCGCTCAAGGTTCCTTCGGCGGCCTGTCGGTATAGGTCGTGTTGGCGGTTGTGACCGACCATCCATCCGCCGACTTCACGACCGTATCGAGATCGCCGTAACCGTAGGGACCGATGGAGATTTCGACATCGCAGCGGCTATCGTTCCTGCACTTGGTCGACCACACGGTGACCAGGACGCCGGGCTTGCCGGTCGCGGGATCGGTGGGCATACCACGCTTGGGCATCGGGCATTTGCCCAGCGGCGCGATCGCCGGCCGGACGTCCGCCAGTTTCGTGACCAGTTCGGCCGGCGGCTCGATCGTGTTGACCAGGAAACTGCCGTCGCCGGCCGCGAGGCACAGCAGCGGCTGGTCTTTCAGCCGCCCCCTGATGGCGCCGAGTTCATAGCGGACGGCAGTCTCCGCCGCCGCGGTATTGAACGGCGGCGGACCGAAATCGTCAGCCTGCGCCACTTGCGGCGCCAAGACGGCAAGAACGAACAGAGCCGGTGAGCAGCGCATCGCAGCGAGAACGATCAGTCGTTCGCGCCGACCATGTGACGCGCGGCCAGGAAGCCGAACGTCATCGCCGGGCCCAGCGTGGCGCCGGCCGCCGGATAGGAATAGCCCATGACGCTGGCCGTCGTGTTGCCGGCGGCATAGAGGCCGGGGATCGGCTTGTCATTCTGGTCCAGCACCTGGCCGTTCTCGTTGATCACCAGACCGCCATTGGTGCCGATGTCGCCCGGATAGCAGGGGAAGGCATAGAACGGTCCCTTGTCGAGCGCGCGCAATGTCGGGTTCGGCTTCACCTTCGGGTCGCCGTAATAGCAGTCGTAGGGGTCGTCGCCGCGCAGGAATTCCGGATCCTTGCCGACCCTGGCGTGGGTGTTGAAGTTCTCGATCGTCTCTTTCAGGGTCGCCCAGGGCAGCCCCGCCTTCTTGGCGACCTCTTCCCAGCTGTTCCCCTTGATCAGCACCTTCTTGATCGCCGCCGACAGCATCCAGTCCGGCAGTAGCGGCAGGACCGGGCCCATCGGGTAATCGTGGCGATACTGGCTATCGAACAGGATGTAGGACGGCACCGTGCCCGCGCCGCTCTTGTTGTTGTCGATCATCGCATGGCCGGCGATGTGATAGGACGCGGCCTCGTTGAAATAGCGCTTGCCCGCCTGGTTGACGACGATGCAGCCCGGCAGCGCGCGCTCGAACGTCATCAGGCGGGTCTTGTCCTCGCCCGGGATCGCGAGCGAGACACCCCACCAGGCGGAATCCATGCGCGCCGTCTTGGCGCCCAGCGCCATCGCGCCGCGAATGGCGTCGCCGGTATTGGGCGGCTGCGCGCCGGTATAGATCGTCGGCACCGGCAGGTATTTGGACCGCATCTCCGGACTGCGTTCGAAGCCGCCGGCGGCCAGCAGCACGCCCTGACGCGCGCCGATGCGCATCCGCTTGCCCTCGCGCTCGACAATCGCGCCGACCACCCGGCCGTCTTCCTGCACCAGTTCGAGGAATTTGGTCTTCAGCCACAATTTGGCGCCGACCTTGTCCATCGACAGCTTCAGCCGCGCGGCGAGCGCGCTGCCCAAGGTCAGGAAGCGGTCGCGGGCGGAGCGGAACCGCCACGGCAGGTCGAGATAGTAGCGCAGGAACAGCCGCGCCACGATCTTCTTCCAGCCCGGCAGGCGAAACAGCAGCGGCGTGGTCTCGTCGACCGTCCAGTTGATCTTGCCGAAGAACTGCGCCGCCGGATGCTGCGCCCGCTGCTTCAGGAAATCGTCGCCCAGCGCCTTGGCGTCGATCGGCATCGCATCGTGCGAGCGAAACGCGGTCTTTCCGCCCGGCAGGTTGGGGTGATAGTCGCAATAATGCGTGGTCGCGTATTTGACCTCGCTGTTCTGCTCCATCCATTCCAGCATCTTCGGGCCGTTATTGACGAACGACCAGATCAGCTCGTCGGAAACGTCGGGCGCGGTCAGGGCACGAATATATTTGAAGCCGTCCTCCGGCGTGTCGTCGCTGCCGGCTTCCCGCGCCTGGCGCGTGGCGGGTATCCAGACCACGCCGCCGGAGGTGGCGGACGAGCCGCCGTAAAGCTCGCTCTTCTCGATCACCAAAGCTTCAGCGCGGTTTTTCTGGGCGACCACCGCAGCGGTCATCGCAGCCGCACCCGATCCGACGATCAGGACGTCGACCTGCATATCCCATCCATTCGCGCTTGCCATGCTCTTCCCTCGATCCCCGGTCCGCAACCCGAAGGTGCGGGGGTGTCTTAACGTGAAAACAATACGGGGAAAATCCCTTTAGTTTTACGTTACAATCAGCTTGAATTTTCGCATCGAGCAAGTCGCAAGAGGATCACGTGAGACTGCGGCCACCCGGTCAGGCAAAACCGATACCAGCAATCGTCCTTCTATTGGCCTTTGGATTGCTTCCTGGACAGGCGATCGCCGGCAAGACGGCCAAGGCCCCCATCGACCCGCGGAAAGTCTTCGACATAGACCTGCCGCATGGCTGCGTGCTGACAAGCGAGCCGGGCCCTGACTTCCAGGTCTTCTTCGCGGAATGCAAAGGCGAGAACTACGCAGGCGTCTATCTCGGCGACACCCCCGACATGTCCATCCCGCACAGCCGTATCCTCAAGACGGGCCTCGATTACCCGGAGCAGATGCAGGTCTGGAGCACCAATGTGCCGGCCAACCAGGAACTGGCGGACAAGATCGCCGCATCGGTCAGGCTGCGGGTGCGGAAGTAATCCTCTACCAACATGATTTGTCTTCAGAGGCAGGGTCAAACCCTTCCTCGCGAACCTCTATTGCCAGATCAAACGGCGAATCCGGCGCATAATCCGCACGTAAACTTTCAGTCGCGCCAAGCTTCGCGTCATTGATCGCTACAACGATCAACTGAGCCAATCGAGCAAGGTCCTGCGGCGGGCCGGCTATCCAGTGGTCCGTGATTTCCGGCTCTACGGATGTTCCGACTTCCAAATATCCATAAGGACCTAAGTGGATGTGCTCTCCAAGAGTCTGTGCCTCAGGATGTGATGCGTAACGTCTTAAACGGTTAGCAAATCCAAGAAGACCGGTAGCCGATCCAATTAGCTTCCACGCCTTTAGAGCCGCGTCTTGGTCGTAATAAAAGCCAAGTTCACGCCATTCCGCGCGAGTGGCTTCGTTTGTTGCGTTGCTCGGCATTGCTCAGCTTACGCATTCGCCCCCGTCAGGTGCCGCGCCGCGCGATAGGCAAAGGTCATCGCCGGGCCGAGCGTCGAGCCGGGGCCTGGATAGGTCGGCAGGATCGCGGCGGCGCAGTTGCCGGTGGCGTAGAGGCCGGGGATCGGGTTGCCGGCCTCGTCGCGGACCTGGGCGTTGGTGTCGGTCGTGAGACCCGCCTGCGTGCCGAAATCGCCGAGGTCGATGCGCACCGAATAGAAAGGCGGCTTCACGATCGGACCGAGGCACGGGTTCGGCGTGATGCGCGGGTCGCCGTAATAGCGGTCATAGGCCGTGTCGCCACGGCCGAATTCCGGATCCTTGCCGGTTTTGGACGCGGTGTTCATCAGATCGACCGAACGCCTGAGCCCGGCCGGGTCGATGCCGGCCTGCTTGGCCAGTTCCTCGATCGTGTCCGCCTTCGCCAGGAAGCCCTGCTCGTAATAGATCTTGGGCAGCGTGAAGTCCGGCTTGAACGAGGCTTTCATCAGCGGGCCGATCAGGTAGTTCGCGCGGAAGTTGGAATCGAACACCATGAACAAAGGCGAGGATGGATGCTCGTCGGAATGGACCGAAAAGGCCTGCTTCACATAGGCCATGTAGTTCATCGATTCGTTGGCGACCCGGTTGCCCTCGCGGTTCACGCAGACATTGCCGGGATAGGATTTCTCCATGATCGCCAGATGCGGGATGGATTCGCCGGGCACGACCATGACCGGGAACCACCAGCCGCCATCGACCAACTTGAACCCGGCGCCGATGGCGCGGGCCGCGGTGATCGCGTCGCCGGTATTGGTATAGACGCCGGCGCTCCACTTGGTGTTCGTCGGCTTCGGCAGATATTGGTCGCGCATCGCCTGGTTCTGCTCGAACCCGCCGGCCGCCAGGATCACCGCCTTCTCGGCCTTGATCGTCATGCGCTTGCCGTCGCGCTCGACCACCGCGCCCTGGACGCGGTCGCCCTCCTTGATCAGCTCGACCAGCCGGGTCTTGCGCCACAAGGGGATGTTGCGGTCCATCATCGACAGGCGCAGCCGCGCAACGCCGGCGCTGCCGCAGGTGAGCCGCCGGTGGATCTTGGTCTTGAGGCGCTGCGGGATGTCGGTGACATAATCGAACAGCATCTTGCCGATCATCGACTTCCAGCCGGGCGCCTGGACATAGAGCAGCGCCGCCTCGACCTGGGTGATGCCGATGCGGCCGAGGAAGCGCATCATCGGATGGACCGGCATCAGATGCTGGGCCTCGTCGCCCAGCAGGGTCATGTCGACCGGCTCGGGCTCATGGCTGCGGTGACCGTTCTTCGCGCCGGGCAGGTCGGAATAATAGTCAGGATAATGCTCCAGCGATTCATAGCGCACCTGGGTG
>DATJHU010000107.1:0-16699 GCA_035493715.1 Alphaproteobacteria bacterium
TCACACAAAACCACCCGGACCAACTTCGGAAGCTTGCGGCGTAGCGAAGCAGGCCTTGCGGCGCCTCCGTCGGCTCAATTGAGAATGAGTTGCGCGGGCCCGCGAGCCCGTGGCATGTGCAGGCATGTCCTCAACGCCGCGCGAATCAAAGATATTCACCAAAGCCCGTATTGTCGCCGCGCTTTTGCTCGTCGGCGCCGGTGCCGCCGCCCTTGTGTTCGTGGGACATGCGCCGGCGAAACCGGATATGGCGCGGGCGGCCCGGATCTATGCCGCCGATTGCGCCGGCTGCCACGGCGACAAGATGCAGGGTCAGCCCGATTGGCGGCATGTGAACGCCCAAGGCCGCCTGCCCGCGCCGCCGCTCGACGGCACCGGACACGCCTGGCGGCACGGTGATGCCGAACTGCTGCACATTATGAAATTCAGCGTGCTGGACCAGGCCGGCGCAGATTATCGGACCGACATGCCGGCCTTCGACGGGAAACTCTCGGACGACGATTTGAGCGGCCTGGTCGCGCTGATCCGCAGTTCCTGGTCGCCGGGGATCCAGGCGGCGCAATCGTTCCTGAATCCCAACCGCGAGGGCATGCCCGACCGTGTCGACGGCGACTGGCGCCTGCCGGCCGATTGCGACGAACCTGTTCGGGGAAAGCCCGCGCCAACGGCGCAATAGCGCCTAGAACATGCTGAGCGCGCCGCTGATCTGTTCCAGCGCCCAGTCGACCTGATCGGCGGTCACGATCAGCGGCGGGGCGAAGCGGATCGTGTGGGTATGGGTTTCCTTGGACAGCAGCCCGCGGCGCATCAGCGTCTCGGTCATTTGCCGGGCGCCGCCGACGCCGTGGTCCAGCTCCAGCGCGATCAGCAGCCCCCTGCCGCGCACCTCCTTGATGACGGGATGATTGAGCGCGCGGAGACCGGTCAGGAAGCGGTCGCCCATGATCTGGGCGTTTTCGATCATGCCCTCCTCGACCAGTACCTTCATCGCAGTGCGGGCAACCGCGCAGGCGAGCGGATTGCCGCCGAAGGTGCTGCCATGCTCGCCGGGCTTCAGCACGCCCAGAACCTCGGCGTTCGAGAGCACGGCGGAGATCGGATAGAAACCGCCGGCAAGGGCCTTGCCGATCAAGGTCAGGTCCGCTTCGATCCCCTCATGCTGCTCGGCAAGGAGCGTGCCGGTGCGGCCCAGGCCCGTCTGGATCTCGTCCAGGATCAGCATCACGCGGTTGGCGGTGCACAGCTCCCGCGCTTTCTGGAGGTAGCCCGCGGGCGGGATGATGACCCCGGCCTCGCCCTGGATCGGTTCGACCAGGAACCCGACGGTATTCGGACCGATCGCCGCCTCCAGCGCCTCGGCGTCGCCGAACGGCACGATCTTGAAACCGGGCGCGAACGGGCCGAAACCGCGCCGCGCCACCGGATCGGTCGAGAAGCCGACGATGGCGATGGTGCGGCCGTGGAAGTTGTTCTCGCAGACGATGATCTCGGCCTGGCCATCCGGCACGCCCTTGACCTCATAGCCCCATTTCCGGACGGCCTTGATCGCGCTCTCCACCGCCTCGGCCCCGCTATTCATCGGCAGAACCTTGCTGGAGCCGGTCAGCGCGCAGATTTCCTCATAGAACAGCGCGAGCTGGTCGTTGCGGAAGGCGCGGGAGGTAAGCGTCAGCCGTCCAGCCTGCTCGACCAGCGTCTCCAGGATACGCGGATGGCAGTGACCCTGATTGACCGCGGAATAGGCCGACAGGCAGTCCAGGTAGCGCTTACCGTCTGTGTCCCACACATAGACGCCCTGGCCACGCGACAGCACCACGTCCAGCGGCTTGTAGTTGTGCGCACCCAGCGCGTGTTCAATCGCCAGATAGTCCGAAACGTCGAGTGTGCGGTCGATGGTGGTCATGGAATGTCTTACCATAAAACAGCGCCTCAACGGCAGACAGCTTGACGCATCGGCCGAATCGCGGAACCGTTCTCCAAGTCGCCTATTTCCTTTTCATGGCGCCGCCCGGCCAAGGGTCGCGACGCCCAACGGATCAGGAGGACGCCCATGAGTTCCGCCGCTGCCAGCGCCCCTAACCGCGCCACCGTCCGCGTCGCCCGCAAATACGCCGCCGACCAGGACCGAGTCTTCGACGCCTGGCTCGACCCCACGAAAGCCGCACATTTCCTGTTCGCGACGCCGGCCGGCACGATGGTGAAGGTCGAGATCGACCCACGCGTCGGCGGCCGGTTCCGGTTCGTCGAGCGGCGCGATGGGACGGACGTAGAGCACCGCGGCGAATATCTGGAGATCGACCGGCCCCATCGCCTGGTTTTCTCCTTCTGGGTGCCGCAATTCTCAGCCGAAAAGACGACCATCCAGCTCGATTTCGCGCCGCTGGACCTGGGATGCGTCGTCACGCTGACGCATGAGGGCGTGTTCGAAGACTTCGCCGCCCGGACCGAACAGGGCTGGACCATGATCCTGAACGGCCTTGCGGAAACGCTGATGCCGTAGGGATGAACCGTCAGATCGGAAACGAATATTTGACGATCAGCTCGTCCAGTTCGGCAATCCAGATCTTGAGTTTTTCACGCACCGGACCGTGCTCGTCGGTCGCCGCGTCCTCCAGTGCAGCCAGCTGGCCCTCCAGCTTGGCTTTCATGCTCCGCCATTCCTCGGCCAATTCGTGCAGTGCGCTCATTGCGATCCCCATAAAAGCCTGACTAGTCATATAGCGCACAATTGCGGCCATACATCGGCCCGTCCCGAAAAATGGAACAGTATTACAATTGTTGAAGTGCGCTTTTAATCGCCGAGCGACATTATTCGTGTGCTGGACGATTGGAAAAACTGCGCGACCATATTAGAATTCCCCGCAAGTTCGGCAGCTAGCCGGCCGCACGGGCGGTAACGGCTGCACACAGTGGAACACGACCATCGACACCAAACCCGGCCTCCGGATTCTTCTCGCCGAGGACGTCAAGCTCAACCAAATCTTGACGCAGAAGCTACTGGCGCGATCCGGATTTCAAATCGACGTGGTGGAGAACGGGCTGCAGGCCCTCGAGGCCGTGCGGAACACGGACTATGACGTCATCCTGATGGATGTCGAAATGCCCGAAATGGACGGCCTCGCGGCGACCAAGCAGATCCGCGCGATGCCCGCGCCGAAATCGAACGTCGTGATCGTGGCCCTGACCGCGCATGCGATGAACGACGCGGAAAAATACTTCAAGGCCGCCGGTATGGACGACTACGTATCCAAGCCGATCAATTTCGACATCCTGTTCACCAAGCTCTCGACCATCGCCCGACGGTAAACCCGGTCATCGCGGCTGGATCAACGCCAGGCGCGCACCGATCGGGTCGGCGCAGAACTGGATCGCGAAGGGCTGGTTTTCGGTCCGTGTTTCCTCGAAGGAACGGCCGCCGAGCCCGCGCACCTGCGCGGCCGCCGTGGCGATATCGTCTGTCTGGAACGCCAGATAGTTGAACCCGTACTGGTTGACCGGGAGCGGTTCGCGCGAACCGAAGGCGGCGGGCGATTTCATCTCCAGCAGCTCAATCGTATCGCCGCGCGTATTGCGGATCATCTGCGCGCGCAGCTTCACGTCATCCAGTTCGTTAACGACGTTCATGAAATAACCGTGGTCGTAGAGCTCGTAATTGTCCGAGCGCGCGAAGCCGGCGAGGCCTTGATAGAACGCAAGCGAGCGCTCGACATCCGCCATGCACACGCCGGAGTGAGAGAAACGCTGCCGCTCGCCGGGCGCCTGCATCAGTTCGACCCGGATGCCGTCGGGGTCTGTGCAATACATCATGGTGGTGCCGTTATCGCGAAAGGTGGCGCGGGTATGCGGGAACACCTTGCCGCCGGCCGCCGAAATCCGCGCGGCCCATTCATCGACGCTGTCGACATAGAAGGCGAGGTGCGTCAGCCCGAACATGTTGTTCTTCCGCCGCTCGCGCGAGCCCACCGGCGACGGGTGCTCGAAGGCATAAAGTTCCAGTGCAATCCCCTCACGGTTGCGCAGACGCTGCCGAACGCGGCGAGCGCCGGGCAAAGCGGTCGCGGTCTCCAGCCACGCCCCCTCCTCCACCGACGCCGCGTCGATAGGATCGAAGCCCAGCCCGTCGCGATAGAACGTCACCGACGCTTCGAGATCGCCGACGGACAACGCGCGGTAGAGAAAATCGACACTCATGGCACTCTCGGTTTTTCAGCGGGCTTGACGAACTGCTGGACCAGATTCCGCAGGAACAGGGTATAGGCGGCGTTGGGAATGGCGCCGGTAACGGCGGCGTCCGTGTCCGAGAAGCGCAGCATCAGCCCATCGCCGTCGGCCGAGAGCGCGGGCCAGTTCGGCCGTTCGCGGCCATTCGGATTTCCGGTCTTGGCGAACGACGTCCAGTAATCGATGACGGTCGCCGACAAAGCGCGGTCGGCGTCGGTCGTCCGCGGGCCGACATTGCGCAGGCTGTAGAGGACGCCGAACACATAGGGAATTTCCGCGCCGTGCGGCGCCCCGGCGGTCACGTCGCGCAGCGGCGTCGGCACCGCCTCGAAGCGGTAAAGATAGGTCGGCTGATCGCCTGCGGCATACCCGGCGATAAACCGGGTGCCGGCGCCGACCAGCAGATCGGACACAAGCGCCGGAACGAGTTTCGCCATGTCGCCGCCGAAGCGCGGCGAATAGGCCGCCACGATCCTGTCCTTGTCGGGTCCAAGTTTGTCGAGCATGGCCGGGTCGACCGGCAGGATCGGCACCGTCCCCATCTTGCCGTCCGGCCGGAACAGCCAGACCAGCGCCTCAAGGCTGTTGTTGCCGATCAGCAGCGGGATCCTTGCCTGGCCATGGCCGGCGAAGGTCGTGAAGATGTCCTCGGTGAACATCTTCCCGTCGATCATCGGCGCGGACGTGACCTGGATCTTCCCGATCTCATCCATGCCGGCGGGCTTCGACGGCGCGATCTTCTCGACCGGAAGGGCGCGCAGCGCGGCAGCGGCATCCGGTCCACCGATGCCCTGCGCCTCCGCGAATGCCTTGCCCAGCGTTTCGGCCGATGGCTGGTTCGGGCGGTCGGCGGCGATGTCGCGCATCGGATTCGGGAACGCACCGGATTCGACGATGGCTTTCTGGAACAGGCCTTGCGCCATCGGCGTGGCCATCGAGGCGAGGATGCTGATCCCGCCGGCGGATTCGCCGAAGACGGTCACGTTCCCCGGATCACCACCGAACCCGGCGATATTGGTCTTGACCCAGTTCAAGGCGGCGATCTGGTCCATCAGCCCGTAATTACCGTGCGGCTCATCGGGATGTTCGGCATCGAGCGCGGGATGGGCGAAGAAGCCGAGGCGCCCCAGGCGGTAGTTGATCGTGACGAACACGACGCCGCGGGCGACGTACGGCGCGCCGTCGAACTGCCGCTCGCTGCCCGATCCGGTGAAGAATCCGCCGCCATGGATCCAGACCATGACCGGCAGCCTGGCATTCGCCGCCGCGTTCGCCGGCATCCAGACATTCAGAGTGAGACAGTCCTCGCTGCTGGCGCCGACTGGCCCGACCATCATTACCGGAGAGTCCGGCGTTTGCGGACAGGCGGGCGCGAAGCGGGTCGCGTCCCGGACGCCCGACCATGCCAAGGCCGGCTGCGGTGGCCGCCAGCGCAGCGGGCCGACCGGAGGCGCCGCGTAGGGGATGCCGCGAAAGACCGGCGCGCCGCGATCGATCGTGCCGGCCACCTGGCCCGAGCCTGTCGAAGCGACGACCGGCGCGGCGGCGGCCGGCCCTCCGACCGAAACGGCCAACGCCATTCCGGCCAATGCGTAGCGCAGCATTCCCCGCCCTCCTCCTGTTACGAGGTCGGGCCGCCGTCGAAGACGATCTGGACGCGCCGGTTCTGCGGCTCGCGCACGCCGTCGCCGGTCGGGACAAGCAGGTCCCGCTTGCCTTTGGCCACGATCTCGATTTCAGCGGCAGGAATACCATCCTTTTCGAGCTGCGCGGCCACCGATTCCGCGCGGCGGCGGCTGAGGCGCATGTTGTATGCGTCCGAGCCGACGGTGTCGGTATGACCGGTCACCGTCAGCTGCGTAACCTTCGCTGCCCGCGCATTCTTCGCGGCGGTGTCGACGATGTCCCGTGCTTGCGGCGCCAGGTCGGACTTGTTGAAATCGAAGAACACCAGATAGCTCCTGGGCGCGGGCTGCGGCGCCTGCACGGGTGGCGGCACATAGGCCGCCGTCTCTTCCGGCTCCGCCTGTCCACCGGCGAAATCGACCGAAAGATCGACGCCGAAGGTGCGCGGGATTTCGAACTGCCCGACCGCGAAGAATATCTCCCGGGAGAAGGCGACGTTCTGGTTGTCGAGCAGGTTCCGCGTCCAGACCGAAACCCTGCCCTTGGTCGGCCCGAGCGGGATGTCGACCAGCGAAGCGCGCAGATTCACCTGCCATTCCGCCGGCGTGGACGTGGCGGCGATCAATGCGTCGTTGCCGGGTGTGTCCGGGAGGTTGGAGATGCCGGCATATCCCGACGTCCAGTTCGCATCGACACGGAACGAGGCGTAGGTGTCGCCGAACAGCGGCGGTGTGTCGTACTCCGCACCCAGCGCCAGGTTCTGCGACGGGTAAAGCGCAGCGATATCCAGTCCGGAAACGGGATTCACGTTGCTCGGCGTGCGCGCGTAGCCGTAATTGGCGGTCAGCTGCAGGCCCGGCGCGACGATTGCCCGGGTCTCAAGCTCGACGCCGTTTATGTTCTCGCCACCGCCATTGATGATGTAGCTGCCATGGGTGGTGTCGAACTCGGTGACCTGCACGTTCCGCACATGCTGATAGAAGCCGACGAGGTTGGCGCGCAGCTTGTGGTCGAAGAATTCCGACTTAAGGCCGACCTCATAAGACTGGTTGGTTTCGGGCTTGAAGTTGAAGCCCCCTAGTGACCCGCCCGCCAGGTAACCGGTCGACGCCTTGGCATAGACGCTGACGTCGGGCGTGAATTTGTAAGTGACCGAGGCATCCCAGTCCGTGTGATAGAATGCGGCCTGCTGGCCGAAGACGTTGCCCGGCGACAGATGGTCATAGGTCCGCTGGTCGTTGGTGAAGCGCAGGCCGCCCGCCAGGTCGACGCTGTCGCCCAGGTGATAGGTACCGTGCGCATATCCGGCGAGCGAGGTGTTGTCCGCGCTGTCGATGGTTCCAAGGATGTAGGCGCCAGGATTCTTGAGGGACGCGGCGAGACCTGCCGGCGTCAGGATTCCCGTGCCGAAGAACCCGGAAAGGACCGGGTCGTTCTGATAGCCGATCTCGTTGAAATAGTAGAAGCCGGCGATCCAGTCGAAGCTTCCCATGTTGCCGATCACCTGGAATTCTTCCGACCACTGGTGCTGGGTGCGACGGGCGATGGAACTGATGAGCGTCCAGGGCGTACCGACCGGAATTCCGAGAGTCGCGGCGGTGAACGGCGTACCGACCCAGGTACCGCCGTCGATCGCGTTGCCGCCCGTATCTTCGCGCATGCTGCGGTAGGCGGTGATGCTCTTGATCCTGATGTCGTCGGTGATTTCGTAGCCGGCGGTCAGGCTGTGCCCGATCACGGTCAGATCGCCCGGCGTATTGAAGCCGAGCGGCAACGTACCCAGCCGGTTCGCGCTGATCGGCACGCGCCCGGGGCCCTGGTCGGCAACCAGCGCCTGCTGGAAGCTGTCTCCGTCCGCGAAGCCTATGCCCTGGGTCGCCAACTGGCTTTGCACCTGGTTGGTGAAGTCGAACTTGTAGTCGACCATGAGTCTGTCGATGCCGCTGTAGCTGACGGCGAGCGCGACACCGGTCTGGTCGTTCGAGCCGAAGGTGTCCGCCGCATGGATCGTGCCGAACGGATCGGGCAGCACATAGGTGCGGTCGGCCGCCGAGTTCTTCACGTAGCCGTCATTCTCCGAGTGCAGCACCGTGAGACGGGCCGAAAAGCCGTTGACCTCCGGCGTATCGACAGTCGCCTTGACCCGCTTCAGCCCATAGTCGCCGAAGGTGGATTCCAGGTGGGCGTCGAACTGGCCTGTCGGCTTCTTCGTGTGAAACGACAGTGCGCCGCCGGTGGCATTGCGGCCGAACAAGGTGCCTTGGGGACCGCGCAGCACTTCGAGCTGGTCGAGGTCCGCCAGGTCGAAGGCCGCGCCGACCGCGCGGCCGATATAGACGTCGTCGATATAGAGGCCGACCGGCGAATCGACCGATGGATTCAGCGTGCCGTTGGAGAAACCGCGGATCGTGATGAAAGGTGTCGCCGGCTCGCCGAACTGCGTCTGCAGGTTGAGGTTCGGGACATTGTTGGCGATATCGCCGAAGGAGTGGATCTGCTGCTCTACCAGATCCTGGGTCGTGAAGGCGGTGATCGCCGTCGGAACGCTCTGCAGGTTCTCCTGAACGCGCCGGGCGGTGACCACGACCTCTTCCAGCGCGCTGTTATTGCCGGCGGCGGGCGCGGCATCCTGGGCGAAAGCAGGTACGCCGGCGAATGCGCAGGGCGCGGCGCAGGCGAGCAAAAGCGAACGAAGACTGAGGCGCATGGCGTTCCCTCCCCGGGGATTTTTAAAGGTCGCGGCGCGATCGAGCCGCGCGCATCACTTGTTGTTACGTTATGTGCGTACACTGTGTAACGTCAAGTTGCATTTTTGCTCCTGGTGGAAAAACTGCGCAGCTCTCAGGGGGATTCGGGCTTAGGCCCGGTAGGCCCGGATGAAATCGCGGATGCGGGTGGCGAGGATGAGGGTCGCCTTCGATGTGTCGAGGCCCCATTGGCGGCTGACGACTTCATGGCCGAAATAATTGATATCCTGCAGCAGGAAATGTCCCTCGATCTTGGCGTCCATCGCCGCAGCGTCATCCGAAAGCAGCTGTCGAAAGGCGGGCAGCCGGTCGGCAAGCCGGCGGGAGATCGTGTCGATCGCCGTTTCCGCGATCGGATAGAAGTCAGGCTCGATCGCGTAGATGTGCTGGAAGGCTTGCACCAATATCTTCTGCGACCGGTAGAAATCCAGGAACAGGTTCACCCAGTCGCACATCTGCGCAACCGTGGGATCGGGATAGCGGGCAAGCTCGTCATAAACCCGATAGAGCGCTTCGCTGAACGGTTGGTAGAGTTCGCGGAAGATCGCAAATTTGCTGTCGAAATGGCGATAGAAGGTGGTGCGGCTGACCTGCGCCTCGGCGATCACATCCTCGACCGCCAGCAGCGCATAAGGTTGCGTCTCCAACACTGTTTTCACCGCGTCCAGGATGCGGATGCGGCTGTCGGCCTTCTGCTGCTCCTGGCGCGTGCGACGCCCGCCGAGGCGCCCCCTTGGGTTCGGTCTCAGCCGCTTGACGGTCGCCGTCTTGGTCAATTCAGCCGTGCTCATGCCCTAAAGTCTGCACCGAAACGCGGCAAAGACAATGGGTTATCGAAGGCGGAGAAAGAACGCCGCAATGCGGCGTTTCACCGTTGATTCCGCTGGCCTTGCGCGACTACTCTAGCGGCATGCTTGGACTGTGGTCCAAAAAAGTTCGAGGCGAACGAATTCGCCCTGCATGAACCACTGCCGGCCACGGATTTTGGGGAGGACTCGAATGCGCAAGACAACGCTTATCGGCTGCACCGCCTTGGCAGCGGCCGGCCTGATCGCCGCCCACGATGCCGCGGCGGGAACGGCAAGCGCCGCGCCGACCGAAGCGACCGCCGTGAAGCCCCACACGGTGGGCCTCGCCATCACATCCTTCCCCTATGCGATCAACAAGGGCGCCAACGACTGCCCGGACGGGTTGGCGATGGCAGCCAAGCAGATCTATCTGGCGGCAACGACTCCGACCGAGAGAGCGCGGCTGACCAAGCCGGAAAACCTCAAGGAGTTCGAGCAGAAGGCCTATCACACGCCGGACGGCCGCGACCTCTGCCAGGTGCCGGACTATCCGCGCGCGCCGCAAGCCACGCCGCAGACCAAGATCTCCTATGGCGAAAACCTGGACGGCACGACCGATGGGCACGCCACCGAGACGACCTGCGCGCATGAGAAATTCACGGCGCCGGACGGCACTGCGAGCATCGACAACCAGTCCTATCGAGTTCTGGGCTGCTCATCGAACTATCGCGGCTTTCCGGGTGAGGAAGGCTATCTCGAATCGTTGCGCAACGCGTCCTACAAGGACGGCGGAACAACGATGCTGATCGAGGTCCAGGGCGTCACCGATGGCAAGAACGATGCGGTCGAGGTCGGCTTCTATAACGGCGCGACGCCGATGATGATCGACGCCAACGGCCACATGCTGCCCTATGCCAGCCTGACGGTGACCGGCGACAAGAAACTGCAGAGCCACATGCACGGCAAGCTCGTGAACGGTGTGCTGACGACCGAACCGGCCGATATTGCCTTGCAGTACGATTTCGGCGGCTACCCGTCCTATTACCACTTCAAGGCCTCCCACCTCCGCCTGACGCTCAAGCCCGACGGCTCGGCCAGCGGCATGCTGACCGGCTATCTCGACGCCAAGGACATCGATCTGACGCCGCACGCGAAGCAGGAGAGCGCCGAGATGATCGGCTATGACTGCCCGACCTTCGCCCAGGCGGTCCGGCGCTTTGCCGACGGATTCAAGGATCCGAAGACCGGCCAGTGCACGGCGCTGTCGACGGCGTTCAACATCGAGGCGATCCCGGCCTTCGTCATCCATCCCGACGACGCCCACAAGACGGCGGAAGCAACCCAGACGCAGGCCCACTGACCAGCATGACTTCGAGTACATTCCATAGGGCCGCGCTGGTTCTTATCGGCGCGGCAGCGCTTGCCGGCTGCGGCCCGTCCGAACCCAAGACGGCCGGCGTCCCGGTCGGCGCGGACCGGCTGAGCGAAGGGCAATATCGCCAGACGATCGCCGACATCTTTGCGCCGGACATCAAGCTGGGCGGGCATTTCGAGCCGGCGATGCGCAAGAACGGGCTGCTGGCGGTCGGCGAATCCGTCGCCGCCATGTCGCCCGCCGGGTTCGAGCAATACGACATCATGGCCCGCACCATCGCGGCGCAGGTGGTGGATGCGAAACACCGCGAAGCGCTGATCCCGTGCAAGCCGGCGAACGAAAAGAAACCTGATGCGGCCTGCGCCAAGCAGACGTTGACCAAATATGCCCGGCTGCTGTGGCGCCGCCCGGTGACCGACAAGGAGCTGGAGCCGGCCGAGACGCTTGCCGACACCGCCGCCGACGCGAAGAACGATTTCTATTCCGGACTGGCCTTCGGCCTGGCGCAGCTGATGGACTCGCCGAACTTCATCTTCCGCAAGGATGTGGCGGAGACAGACCCGTCCGATCCGGGCAAGCTGCGCCTGACCGCCTATTCCAAGGCGGCGCGGTTGAGCTATTTCCTGTGGAATACGACGCCGGACGACACGCTGCTGAAGGCGGCTGAGGCGGGTGAGCTGGACAGCCGTTCCGGTCTCGACAAACAGGTCGCGCGGATGGCCGGCTCGCCGCGGCTGCAGGATGGCGTGCGCGCCTTTTTCGTCGATTTCCTGAATTTCGACCGGTTCGATTCGCTGGCCAAGGACGCGGCGATCTATCCGGTGTTCAGCGAGAAGGTCGCCAAGGACGCGCGCGAACAGACGCTGCGCACGCTCGTCGATCTGCTGGTTGTGGAAAAGGCCGACTATCGCGACATCTTCGTCAGCCGGAAGACCTTCCTGACCCGCAATCTGGGCGTCGTCTATCAGGTGCCGGTGGCAGCGGAGAAAGACTGGGAACAACATGAGTTTCCGGTCGGCGATCCGCACGCCGGAATCCTGACGCAGCTCAGCTTCACCGAACTGCACTCCCATCCGGGCCGCAGTTCCTCGACGCTGCGCGGCAAGGCGGTGCGCGAGATCATCCTGTGCCAGCCGGTCCCCTCCCCGCCCGCGAATGTGAATTTCACGGTGGTGCAGGACACCAGCAACCCGAAGTTCAAGACCGCGCGCGAGCGGTTGACCGCGCATCGCACCGAGGCGACCTGCGCGGGCTGCCACAAGATCATGGATCCGATCGGGCTGGGGCTTGAGAATTTCGACGGCGCCGGACAGTTCCGCAACACCGAGAACGGCGCGCCGATCGATCCCTCGGGCGAGATCGACGGCATAAAGTTCGCCGATAGCGCCAGCCTGGGGCAGGCGATCCACGACAACCCCGCCGCGACCGCCTGCGTGGCGGACAGCCTGTTCCGCTATGCCGCGGGCCGCGATTTCGACGCCGGGGAACGCGACTGGCGCAAATGGCTGGGCGAACAGTTCAAGGCGAGCGGGTACCGGATTCCGGACCTGATGCAGACGATTGCGACCAGCGACGGCTTCTTTGCCGTCAAAGCCGCAAAGGAAGACGCAAAGGAGGCGATGAATGCCCACTAACCTGACCCGTCGACGCGTTTTGCGGGGCATGCTGGGCGGTACGACGGTTACCGTCGCCCTGCCCTTCCTGGACTGCATGCTGAACACCAACGGCACGGCGCTCGCCGCGGGCCGCCCATTGCCGGTGCGCTTCGGCACCTGGAACTGGGGCCTGGGCATGAATTCCCAGCGCTGGGTCCCGACCAAGCTCGGACCCGACTACGATCTGCTGCCCGAGCTGAAATATATCGAGGCCTATAAAAGCCAGATCAACGTCTTCACCGGCTTCAAGGCAATGCTGGACGGCAAGCCCAACCTGCCCCACATCTCGGGCATGCAGGCGGTACGCGCCGGCGGCGTCGCCCCTTCGATGCAGAATCCGATGGATATTCCGACCATCGACGTCCTGATCGGCGACGTGACCGGCACCGACACGCGCTTCCGTTCGCTGGAAATGACGTCCACCGGCGATCCCAAACACTCATATTCCTATCGCAGCGCCAACGGGTTCAATCCGGCGGAGGTTTCGCCGGTCGCGCTCTATGCCCGCATCTTCGGGCCGGATTTCCAGGATCCCAACGCCGCCGACTTCAAGCCCGATCCAGCCATCATGCTGCGCAAGAGCGTGCTGACCGGCGTGACGGACCAGCGACAGGCCTTCATGACCCAGCTGGGCGCCGCGGACCGCACGCGGATGGACGAATATTTCACCTCCGTCCGCCAGTTGGAGCAGCAGCTTGAGCTGCAACTGCAGAAGCCGCCGCCGGCCGAAGCCTGCCATGTGATGGCCAAGCCCGCCGATGGGCCGATCGGGACCGAAATCGGCGTGGCGATGGCCAACCACAAGCTGATGGCCCAGATTCTGGCAATGGCGCTGGCCTGCAACCAGACCAAGATTTTCAACATGGTGTTTTCGGACTCCGCCTCGAGCCTGCGCATGCCGGGCGAGCAGATGATCCACCACCTGATGACCCACGAGGAGCCGGTGGACAAGGACCTGGGTTACCAACCCAAGGCCACCTACTTCGTCGAGCGCAGCATGGAAGCCTGGGCGCTGTTCGTCGCCACCCTGGCCAACATCAAGGAGGGTGACGGCACGCTGCTCGACCATTGCCTGGTGATGGCGCATTCCGACACCGAATATGCCCGCATCCATTCGATCAGCGGCATCCCGGTGATGACCGCCGGCAGCGCCGGCGGTCGGATCAAGACCGGCATCCATGTGAGCGCGATCGGCGAGCCGATCACCCGCATCGGGCTCACGGTGCAGCAAGTGATGGGCGTGCCGGTCGAGAAATGGGGCCAGGGTTCTATGCAGACCAGTAAGCCGGTCAGCGAGATCCAGATCTGACCGGCTTACCCGTTTCTATCGCCTGACGACGACCGAGCCGGTCTCGAGCAGCGACTTGAGATTGGACAATACCTGGGGCCAGCCGCCGGAAACGGCCTCGATGAACTTCGCCTTCGGCCGGCCGATCGAGTGAGTGACCGTCAGCTTCACCGCTTCGCCGGCCGCCTCGAGCTCGAAGACGCAGAGCGAGTAGCCCTCCTCCTTCAGTTCCGGCCGGAATTCGTTGCGCCATTTGATGGCGAGCCGTTTCGGCGGCTCTGCCTCGGCGATCTCACCTGTGTCGGCGACGCGACCGTCTGGGAAGAGCAGCCGCCAGGAAGAGCCCGGTTTCCAGTCGCTTTCGGCGCGTACCCCCATCCAATAGTCTTGCATCATCACCGGGTCGGTCAGCGCGCCCCAAAGCCGTTCCGGCGTGGTGCGGATATAGGTGACATAAACGAAAGTGCTGGTGCCCGTATCAGTCATCGTTTTCTCCTTCCAATGCATCCTTGAGATCGGAGAGCGCGCGCAATCGCGGCCGCTCGAACTTGCCGATCCAACGCTCGGCGATCGCGTTGATCGGTACCGGGTTGATGAAGTGCAGCTTTTCCCGCCCTTGCCGCTTGGTCGCGACCAGATTGGCGTCCTCCAGGATCGCCAGATGCTTCATCACGGCCTGACGCGACATATCGAAACCGTCGCAGAGCTCGCCCAAGGTCTGGCCGTTCCTGGCATGCAGCCGGTCCAGCAATTGCCGGCGGCTGGCATCGGCCAAGGCGCGAAAGACTGCGTCGTCGCTCATGATCTAAATATGTAACTATTTAGTTACCTGTCAAGCATGAAAGCGACCGCCGGGATGCCGTATAATCGGGTTTCTCTCTGAAATCGGTTCGGGGTATGCTTCGTACGGTGAAGTTTTCAAAGGGGACGAACCGCGACGTGCCTTTGAACTTGCGATATCGCCGAATACCGCTACGGGCCTGGGTAAGCGCCTTTGGGGGCATGATCATGGCGATCGGCGGCCTTGCCTTCGCCGATCCACCGCCGGAATACACCGACACCAGCTATTGGCTGAATACCGAGCAGGGTTGGGTGGTGGAAAACCGCCCTTGCTCGACCGGCATCTGCAGCTATCTGGTCGGGTTCCGCATGGTCCACCCGCACCCACCCGGCTACATTCCGCGCGACGATCAGAATGAAGACTCCATGCTTCGCAGCCGGCCGCTTTGCGGCATTCAGCTGACCGGCGGGTTCGACCTGAAGAAAAGGCGCAACAACAAGCTGGAGGGCGGCTGGGTCTACGACCCGGAGACCGGCCGGACATATTCGGCGGTCCTGACCCTGGTCAACCCCAACACGGTCAAGCTTCGCGGCTATGTCGGCATCCCGCTGTTCGGCAGAACCGTGACCATGCACCGCGAATCCGATCCAGGACCCAGCTGCGCCATGCCCATGGGCTGCCAGATGGCTCAGGCCACGGGATGCAGGAACTGATGGACGGCCTGCACGACCACCGAGCCTTCGCCGACCGCTGACGCAACGCGCTTTACTGAGCGGGCGCGAACGTCGCCGACGGCATAGATACCGGGACGCGACGTCTCGTAGGGCGAGGACGACATGGCGCCGTCACACGCAGATCCGGTCAGGATAAACCCCTTGGGGTCGAGCGACAGGCAGTCGTCGAGCCAATCGGTGTTCGGGTCGGCGCCGATCATGACGAAGATATTGCCGACCGGATGGGTCTCGCTCTCGCCGGTTTCGAGCTTCGTCCAGGATACGCGCCGCAGCCGCTCGTCGCCGTCGAACGCGGAGATCGTGGTTCGCGTGTGCAGCGTGATGTGAGGCGACTGGTGGATACGCTGGACCAGATAGTCGGACATCGTCGCTGCCAGGCCCTCGGCACGGACAACCATGTGCACATGCGCGGCATGGCGCGTGAGGAACATCGCAGCCTGGCCGGCCGAATTGCCGCCGCCGACGACGATCACCGGCTCGCCGCTGCACAGCTGCGCCTCCATCGCGGTCGCCGCGTAATGGATGCCCTGGCCCTCGAAGCGCTCACAATCGACAAGGTCCAACTTGCGGTATCGTGCACCGGTGGCGATAACGACCGCGCCGGCTTGCACAATCCTGCCGTCGTCGAGCGCCAGCCGATAGGGCCGGCTGGAGCAATCAAGCCCGGCCACGGTGCGCGCGATCTCGATATGCGCGCCGAATTTCTGCGCCTGGATTTGCGCCCGAGCAGCGAGCGCCTGCCCGGATATGCCGGTCGGGAAGCCTAGATAATTCTCGATCTTGGAGCTGGTACCCGCCTGCCCGCCCGGGGCCATGGCCTCCAGAATGATCGTCTCCAGACCCTCCGACGCGGCGTAGACGCCGGCGGCGAGACCCGCCGGGCCGGCGCCGACGATGGCGACGTCGAAATACCTTCCTTCGGCAATGCGCTCGGTCAGGCCGAGGGTCTCGGCAATCTCGGCCATGGTCGGGTTATGCAGCACCCGATGGTCGGCGGTGACCACAACCGGCAACTCCTCCGGCTGCAAGGCGAGGCACTGCATGAAGCCGCCGGCATCGGGATCGGTCTCGATGTCGAGCAGGCGATACGGATAGCCGTTGCGCGTCAGGAATCGCTTCAGGCGGAGCGTATCGGCGGTATGGGCGGCGCCGATCACCACGACCCCGCCATGGGCCTGGCGGATCAGCAGCACGCGGCGCAGGATGAAGGCCCGCATGACGATCTCGCCGATATCCGGCTCGCCGGTCATCAGCCGGCGAAAATCGGTGTGTCCGATACGGATGACGGTGGTTTCGCCGCAGGTGCGGCCTGAAACCAGAACCTCGCGATCGTTGAACATGTGCAGCTCACCGGCGAACTGCCGTGGGCCAAGCGTAACGAAAACCTGCGGAACACCGTGGGGATCGCGGTCGAAAATCTCTACCGCTCCCTCCAAGAGGAGGAAGAAATCGACGCTGCGCTGGCCGGATTCATAGATCAGCGC
>DATJHU010000108.1:0-4639 GCA_035493715.1 Alphaproteobacteria bacterium
TGCATCGTCCCGTTCCCTTATTGCGCAGCGTCAGACTGCCGGCTGGCGCAGCGGCAATCAAGGCTGCAACCCGGCGCTGTTGCCCGCGTATAGTCCAGGGATACCCAACTGGACATTTCGGAGTGGTCGCCCCAAGCTGAAAGCAATGGGTATCAGGGAGTAACATGATGCGGTTCGGACTCTTCGGCGCCGCTCAGGCCCAGCGCGGCGGTTCACCGGATGTGGACAGCGCTGCCGGCTTCAATGATTACATCGAATACCTGATCGAAGCGGAAGCGCTCGGCTATCACAGCTCCTTCATCGTCGAACACCACTTCACGGGCTTCGGCCAGGTCTCGGCGACCTTGAACCTGCTGAGCTGGGTCGGGGCAAAGACCAGCACGCTGCGGCTCGGCACCGCGGTCATCGTGCTGCCCTGGCACAATCCGGTGCTGCTCGCCGAACAGGCGGCGACCGTGGACCTGCTATCGGGCGGGCGGCTGGATTTCGGTGTCGGCAAAGGTTACCGGCACAACGAATTCGCCGGGTTCCGGATCCCGATGGAGGAGGCCGGCGCCCGCTTCGAGGAATCGATCGACATCATCACCAAGGCGTGGACATCGAACGAGCGATTTTCATTTCGCGGCAAATACTGGGCGTTCGACGATATCGTCGTGGAGCCGCCGACAAAGCAGAAGCCGCACCCGCCGTTCTGGCAGGGCGCCGGCCACGCCGAGAGCATCCGCCGCGTCGCAGCCCGAGGGCATAATCTCCTGCTGGACCAGTTCGCCTCCATCGACGAGACGATCCATCGGTTCAACACCTACAAGGCCGCGATGCTGGGCAACGGCTTCACCTTCAGCGCCGCTCAGGTCGGCGTCGCTCGGGCCTTTTTCGTGGCCGACACCGCCGAGGAGAAAGCAGCGGCGGTCGAACGGCGGCTCACGGCGCAGCGGCGGCTGCATTCGATCAGCCAGCGGCCCGACGGCAACAACAGCGCCAGCATCATGGCTTTCTCCGACACCAGGGAGGCGAGCGAAGAAAGCGCGCTCTATGGCACGCCTGACGAGATATGCCGGAAGATCGAGCGGCTGCAGGCGCAGGGCGTCGAATACATCCTGCTGAACGGCGGCGGCACATCGCGCCAGAATCTGCGACGTTTCGCCAGGGAAGTGATGCCGCATTTCCAGACCGAAACGTCTAGCCATACCGCGGCGGCGGACTGAGAAGGCCGATTGAGCGGCGGGCCGGGCTCGGCAGGCCTCCCGCATGGACACGCCGCCGGGCATTCTTTATATCCAACTGGGAATAGCGAGGTATTACGCGTCAAAATAAGCCAGACTAAAGCACCGGACCTTATCTCGTCGTGGTCGGCGAAGGCCGACCATCCACGGCTTGCGGTGCTGGTTAAGAGAAATCCGTGGATGGTGGCCCTTCGGCCACCATGACGAGGATGGGCCAGTGCCAAACGCCTGCCTATCTTAGCGCCCATGGGCCCTCGCCGACCACGACGAGATTGGGCGTCTCGCTCCATATTTTAACGCGGATGGGCGCTTCGGCCACATGATGGGGAGAGTGACTGCTGGTCCGATAGCGCCTCGGGCTTGCGGCCGATTACGATAAAGGAATGATAGCTTGAGCTTTTCGTCAATGTTCGCGCGGGTCGTCGCGGTGGTCGGCGGTACGGCGCTTCTGGTCCGGCGCATGACCGGTCCGTCCTCTGAACCCGCCTGGGGGGCAAGGCCGGCGATTCCCGCCGCGAAGCCGCAAGGGGCGATCCCGACGCTGAAGATGCCGACGGCCAAGGGATGGTCGCAGGGCCAGACGCCTGCCACTGCGTCCGGCCTGAAGGTAAATGCCTTCGCCACCGGCCTTGATCATCCGCGCTGGATCCAAGTCCTGCCCAACGGGGACGTGCTCGTTGCCGAGTCGATGAACATCGATCGGCGCCCCCGTTCGCTGTTCGACTATGCCATGGTCGCCACGATGCGCCGCGCTGCCGCCATGGGGGTCAGCGCCAACCGCATCACGCTGTTGCGCGACGCCGATGGCGACGGCGTGGCCGAGATCCGGGAGGTGTTTCTCGAAGGGCTCAGCCAGCCGTTCGGCATGGCGCTGCTCGGCGACACGTTCTACGTCGGCAACACCGATGGGCTGATGGCGTTCCCGTATACACAAGGCGCCACACGCATCACCGCGCCGGGACGGACGCTGGCGACCTTCAAGCCGGCAGGGCATTGGACACGCAGCCTGCTGCCGAGCGGGGACGGAAAGAAGATCTATGTCGGCGTCGGCTCCCTGACCAACATCGCCGATCAGGGCATGGCGGTCGAAGAAGGGCGCGCGGCGATCCATGAATATGACGTCGAGACGGGAAAGATCAGGATATTCGCGTCCGGGCTGCGCAACGCCGTCGGCATGGCGTGGGAGCCTCAAACCGGCGTGCTGTGGACCGTGGTCAATGAGCGTGACGGCCTGGGCGACGAAACGCCGCCCGACTACCTGACGTCCGTGCAGGAAGGCGGGTTCTATGGATGGCCCTATTGCTACTGGGGCCAGACGGTCGACGACAGGGTGCCGCAGGATGCGGCCATGATCGCCAAGGCCATCACGCCGGATTATGCGCTGGGCGGTCACACCGCCTCGCTGGGCCTATGCTGGCTGCCGGCTGGCACGCTGCCCGGCTTTCCGGACGGCATGGCGATCGGACAGCATGGTTCGTGGAACCGCAGCAAACTCAGTGGCTACAAGCTGGTGTTCGTTCCGTTCACCGACGGTCGGCCATCCGGGCCGCCGCGCGATATCCTGTCGGGGTTCCTCTCACCGGACGAACGCGAGTCGTATGGCCGCCCGGTGGGCGTGACGATCGGTCCTGACGGCGCCGTGCTGATGGCTGACGATGTCGGCGACGTCATCTGGCGCGTAACAGCCGCATGACAGAAACCTGGCTGCGGCCAGGTTTCTGTCTGCGATCGTTCGTTACGCCGGCTCCTTGTTCCGTTCCGCCATCATCGTGACGAAGGCCAGGCGGGACTGGCAGGCCGAAATCCAGCTTTGCACGTGCGGCGCATCCGCGAACAATGCAGGCACGGCCTGGGCATAACGGATGATTTCGGCCACGTTCAGATCGGCGACGGTGAAGCGGCCGCCGACCAGATAACCGCCGCCGGCCTGCAACGCCTTGTCGAGGACGGCGAATTTCGGCTTCAGCGCAGCGACGCCCGCATCATGCAAGGCAGCATCCCGCGTCTTGACGGAGGGGGCGTTCTGCATGGCGTGCAGCGCCGGCGTCTCGCATCCTGTGGCTGCCCACAACGTCCACATGATCGTCAGCCCTTCCTCCTGCGCGTCTTTCGGCGCCAGCGGGCCGCCGTGCTTTCGGGCCAGATACAGTGTGATCGCCAGCGATTCATGCAGGACAAAGCCGTCGTCATCGATGCTCGGCACAAGTCCGTTCGGATTCACCGCGCGAAAGGCGGGGGAGTTCGTGTTCAGCGACGCATCCGCGGCGTCGGGGTTCGGCAGACGATAGGATTGGATGACGGGCACATGCTCGAACGGGATGCCGAGTTCCTTGGCCATCCAAATCGGCCGGGTCGCGCGGGACCGCAGCACACCGTAGATTTTCAGAGTCATGGTTTCCCCCAATCCATAGTCGAAGGGTCAACTTGCCATGCCGTGCGATTGGCCGCGATAGGCAAAAGCGAAAAGCAGCCGCCCGACCGCAGAGGCTTCAGCCGGCGGTGGCGGCCGCGTAGATCTCAGCGTATCGGAACGGTTGCCCAAGCGTCATTTCGCCAACTCGGGAAAGCCACGGTATTCCGCGCTGTGATCGCCTGCATGGTTGGCCATGCCCGGCTTCGTGAGCAGTCCGCGAGGCCGAATGTAGCTTGTAATGCGGCGGCGAGGGTATTCGTGCCAGCCGATGTTGAAGGCGCACAGCTTGGGGAAGAACTGCAGCTCGCTATAGGGTAGGTGATCGTGAATCCACCACGCCATCGCCTGCCACGTCGCGCCCTGGTCGAGCCGATCCACCAGCCACGGGACGACCACCGAGGTCATCGCACCCATCCCGCCATCCGCGCTGCGCTGATCCCAGATGTGCCGGCCGCGATTGGATTCGTTGGAAGCGCAGCTTTGGAAATGAATATTGCCAAAGCTGTTCACAGCCGGCGCCCGATAAGCCGATCGAATGGCCAGCCTGCCGAATGTTTCTTGCAGAGGTTCCAGCAGGTACTCGCACAGGCCGCGTCCGGCGGCGATCGCCAGGTCCGGATCGTCGGGCAGGTTCGCAAAGCCATGCATGTTGGCGATCTCGCTATAGAGAAAGTCACGCATGAAAAAAGTTGCCGACAGGCGGACTCGCCCGAGCGCTTCTGAACTGCGGACGGTTCGGGGTTTTTTCATCTGGCGTCTTCTTGTTGCTGGATACGTAATATGTTTTCGTCAGTTATCCGTTCCGGATTCGGCCTGATCTGGAGCCGTTTCAGCCTGACTGGAATCGTCATGGGCCGGCTCGGCCCTACAAGATTCTGACAAGTCCGGAACGTTTTATCCCTTCGAGCATGGTCTGCAACTGGACGAAGCCTCGGATGAGGACGATCGGTCCTTGCTTGCCATAGTAACCGGTCCATCCGCCGAGGCGGGCACAGATCCAGCC
>DATJHU010000109.1:0-102888 GCA_035493715.1 Alphaproteobacteria bacterium
TTGATGGTGGAGTGCTGGGCGAAAGCCTCGCCGATCTGGCGATATGCGGGCCACTGATCCGTCATCAGGTGGGTGGCGGGATGCAGGTTGCGGGCGATCACGTCCCAAAGCTTTTCGGTGGTGATGTTCGCGACATGGAACGACCGAACCTCACCGCCACGCTCTACCAGTGAGACAACCGCGTTCTTCTTCTTCTTGCCGTCGCCGGGAGCCTTGCCGAGCTTGAAACCCTGATAGGTTTCATCGGCTTCCACGATCTTACCCTCACCACCCATCGGGGGAAGGATCGCGCCACCGTCCGACATTGCCTCACGAATGCGATGGGCGAGAAACCAGGCGCTTTTGAGGGTGATGCCGAGCGTACGGTGCAACTGGTTCGCGCTGATGCCCTTCTTGCTGGACGACATCAGGAACATCGCCTGCAACCACACCTTCAGCTCGATGTGGCTGGACTCAAAGATCGTCCCAACGCGCACCGTGAAGGGCTTGCGGCACTGGTAGCACTTGCGAACGCCGTGGCGGGTGCTGTTGCCCTTCAGGACGCCAATGCGTTCCGATCCGCCACAGTGCGGGCAGATCGGACCATTCGGCCAAACGCGGGCTTCAACGAATTTGAAGGCGGCGGCCTCGTCGTGGAAATGCTTGGCGCTGAGAACTGACTGAGACATGACTAACTCCTTATAGGAGCAATCTAATCCATCATTCTGGGTACGTCAAGTATAATATGCCGGGGAATGCACCCCGACCCCAGCCTTACCCGCGCAGCGGACGAGACGGCCGGCAGGCAGCCTCTTGAGGACTGCCAGCCCGGCGAAGCCGCGTCTGCGGTTGAGGCCGGCGCGGCACCTTCTCCCGTCGAACGGGAGAAGGCTATTGGCGCTGGCGCTCGGAAAGCCCTCGCCCGCCGCGACCGGAGGTCGCTTATTGCGTCTCGCCGTCAGCCGCCTTTGGCGGCGGTGGGAGAGGGTGGCCGCACAGCGGCCGGGTGAGGGCTCAGGGGGTTTCCTATGAACCCCTAATTCCCGCACATATCTGGGTTGTTGCAGTGCAAACGTGACTTTTCGAGCTGATTCGGGTAGCAATCCGGCGCGCGACGCCCACCTGAGGCGCATCGCATCCAATTCCTATTGAAAGCCGCCTGTCCGATGGAACTGCGCAACGTCGCCATCATCGCCCACGTCGATCATGGCAAGACCACACTCGTCGATATGCTTTTGAAGCAGTCCGGCGTTTTCCGTGAGAACGAAAAAGTCATGGAACGCGCGATGGACTCCAACGAACTGGAGCGCGAGCGCGGCATCACCATCCTGGCCAAATGCACCTCTGTGCTCTGGCACGGAGTCCGCATCAACATCGTGGACACACCCGGTCACGCCGATTTCGGCGGTGAGGTCGAGCGTATCCTGTCGATGGTCGACGGTTGCGTCGTGCTGGTCGATGCGGCCGAAGGCGCCCTGCCCCAGACCAAGTTCGTCGTCGGCAAGGCGCTGAAGCGCGGCCTGAAGCCGATCGTCGTCATCAACAAGATCGACCGCCCGGACGGCCAGCCGCATGTCGTGCACGACCAGGTGTTCGACCTGTTCGCCGCCTTGGACGCGACCGACGAGCAGCTTGATTTCCCCACCCTGTTCGCCTCGGGCCGCCAGGGCTGGGCGTCGGAGACGATCGAGGGCGAGCATAAGGACCTGTCGCCGCTGTTCGACCTGATCGTCAAGCACGTGCCGCCGCCGACCGTCGATCCTGACAAGCCGTTCGCCATGCTGAACGTCATCCTGGAAGCCAACCCCTATCTGGGCCAGCTGCTGACTGGGCGCATCCAGTCCGGCACCATCAGGACGAACCAGCAGGTCAAGGCGCTGTCGCGCGACGGCTCGCTGGTCGAAAACGGCCGCATCACCAAGATCCTGGCGTTCCGCGGCCTTGAGCGCGTGCCGGTCGACGAGGCCCAGGCGGGCGACATCGTTGCCTTGGCCGGCCTGTCCAAGGCGACGGTCGCAGACACCATCACCGATCCGTCCGCGACCGAGGCGATCCCGGCGCAGCCGATCGATCCGCCGACCATCACCATGACGTTCTCGGTCAATGACAGCCCGCTGGCCGGCCGCGAGGGCGACAAGGTCACCAGCCGCATGATCCGCGACCGCCTGTTCCGCGAGGCGGAAGGCAATGTCGCGCTGCGCATCACCGAATCGCCCTCGAAAGACGCGTTCGAGGTTGCCGGTCGCGGCGAATTGCAGCTGGCGATCCTGATCGAACAGATGCGCCGCGAAGGCTATGAGATGTCGATCAGCCGTCCGCGCGTCGTCTATCAGAACGACCCGCTGACCGGTCAGCGGCTGGAGCCGATCGAGGAAGTCGTCATCGACGTCGACGAGGAGTTCTCCGGCACCGTCGTCAACAAGCTGTCTGAGCGCAAGGCCGAACTGGTGGAGATGAAGCCCTCGGGCGGCGGCAAGCTGCGCCTGGTGTTCCACGCGCCGTCGCGCGGCCTGATCGGCTATTACGGCGAGTTCCTGACCGATACGCGCGGCACCGGCGTCATGAACCGCCTGTTCCACGACTATTCACCCTATCGCGGCAACATCCCGGCGCGCCGTACGGGCGTCCTGATCTCGAACTCCCCCGGCGTCGCGGTCGCCTATGCGATGTGGAACCTGGAAGATCGCGGTCCGATGATGATCGAGCCGCAGGTCGATGTGTACGAGGGCATGATCATCGGCGAGCACACCCGGGAAAACGACCTGGAAGTGAACGTGATCAAGGGCAAGCAGCTGACCAACATCCGCGCCGCCGGCAAGGACGAGGCCGTGAAGCTGACCCCGCCGATCCGCATGACTCTGGAAAAAGCGATCGCCTATATCGGCGACGACGAACTGGTCGAAGTCACGCCGAAGTCGATCCGCCTGCGCAAGCGTGAGCTCGACCCCAACATGCGCAAGCGTACGGCCAGGGCCGCGGAGGCGTAAAATTTCCGCCGCCCCGGTTACACTCGCGGATATCGAGCGGGCAGCAGCCGCAATCGCGGGACAGGTCGTCCACACCCCGACGCGCTATTCGCGCACATTGTCCGCCATCGCGGGCTGCGACGTTTGGCTGAAGTTCGAGAATCTGCAGTTCACCGCCTCGTTCAAGGAGCGCGGCGCGCTGAACAAGCTGCTGAGCCTCAGCGAAGACGAGCGCAAGGCCGGTGTGATTGCCATGTCGGCGGGCAATCATGCGCAGGGCGTCGCCTATCACGCGCAGCGGCTGGGCATCCCCGCGACAATCGTCATGCCCAAGGGCACGCCCTTCACCAAGATCCAGCACACGCAGGATCATGGCGCGCGCGTGCTGGTCGAGGGTGAGACGCTGGCCGAGGCGGCGACCTTTGCCAAGCAGCTGCGCGACGAAGAGGGTCTCGTCTTCGTCCATCCCTATGACGACCCGATGATCATCGCCGGCCAGGGCACCATCGGGCTGGAAATGCTGGCCGACGCGCCGGATCTGGATGCGATGATCCTGCCGATCGGCGGCGGCGGCCTGATCTCCGGCATCGCCACGGCGGCCAAGGCGAAGAAGCCGGACATCGAGATCTTCGGCGTGCAGACCGAGCTTTATCCGTCGATGTACCGCGCCATCCGCGGCGAGACCGGCCCGTCCGGCGGCGCGACCGTGGCCGAGGGCATCGCGGTCCAGAACGTCGCGGACAGCACCAAGGCGATCATCGGCACGCTGGTCGAAGAGATTTTCCTGGTCGACGAGGCGGCGCTCGAACAGGCCGTGGCGCTGCTGCTGGAGGTCGAGAAAACCGTGGCGGAAGGCGCCGGCGCGGCAGGGCTCGCCGCCTTGCTGCAGAACCGGGAACGCTTCAGCGGCCGCAAGGTCGGGCTGGTGCTAACCGCCGGCAATATCGACTCCCGCCTGCTGGCCTCGGTCATCCTGCGCGAGTTGTCGCGTGCCGGCCGGATTTCGATCTTCCATGTCGAGATCACCGACCGTCCCGGC
This sequence comes from Alphaproteobacteria bacterium, assembly GCA_035493715.1. GTDB lineage: Bacteria > Pseudomonadota > Alphaproteobacteria > BOG-932 > Roseiterribacteraceae > BOG-932. The sequence goes on from DATJHU010000109.1 coordinate 3,985, forward strand.
TCGCTGGCTAAGATCGCAACGGTCATCGGCGAAGCGGGCGGCGACATCATCGAGGTGATCCATAACCGGCTGTCGGCGGCGATCTCGGCCAAGAACGCGGTCGTCGACATCACAGTCGAAACCCGCGACGCCCATCATCGCGACGAGGTCGGGCGCAAGATCGGCGAAGCCGGCTTCGCCTTTCGGATAGTAGAGGCGTGATAAAACGCGCCGCGCGGCCGTGGCGCCAATTATTCGCCACATTGCGTTAATATTGCTTGCGGCCCTTTATTCAGTAAGATTCCCGCAGGAAACATGCCTGTGGGTTCTGTGTTGGAACTGAGATGCGCCTGAAAGCGATTGCGGCCCTCATCATCGTCATCGCCGTGAATTTCGCGGCGTGGTACGCGCTCAATCGCCCCGTGGCCCAACGGTCATGGGACGGCATGATCCCCAGCGTGTCCTTCAATCCCTATCAGCCGGACCAGGATCCGCTCGCCAAGAAATATCCTAGCATCGACCAGATCGACCGCGACATGTCGCTGGTCGCGAACATCACCGACGGCGTACGCACCTACGATGCCCTGAACGGCTTTGAGAAGATCCCCGCGATCGCGCAGAAATACCACCTGACCGTGATGGCCGGCGCAGCGGTCGACAACAACCGGGGCGGCCCGAACCACGACGATCTGGAGCTGGCCAGCCTGATCGACATCGCGAAGCGGCACAAGAACGTGACGGCGCTGATCGTCGGCAACGAACAGATCCTGACCAACCAGATGACGTCGGACCAGCTGGTCGCGATGATGAAGAAAGTGCGCGACGCCACCAAGCATCGCATCCCGGTCTTCACCTGCGACAACAGCACGGCCTGGATCAACCACCCGGACCTTGTGGCCGGCAGCGACTTCATCTGCGTCCACATCCTGCCCTATCACGACAGCATCCCGGTCGATCAGGCGATCGACCAGATCTTCAAGGTCCGCAAGGTCCTGGCCGACAAATACCCCGGCAAGCCCATCATCCTGGGCGAGGTCGGCTGGCCGAGCGAAGGCCCGTGGCAGGGCGGCGCCGAACCGTCGAGGGTCAACCAGGCCGCCTTCGTGCGCGCCTTCCTGAACCGCGCGCAGGAAGAGCATCTGGACGAAACCATCCAAGGCATTCCCGGCTACAACATCATCGAAGCCTTCGACCAGCCGTGGAAGCACCAGATCGAATCCACCGGCGAGAGCTGGGGCCTCTTCGACGCCCAGCGCAATCCGAAATTCGCCATGTCGGGCTCGCTGATCGAGATCCGCAACTGGAAGGAGCTGTGCGGCTATGCCAGCCTGATCGCACTGCCGATCATGGGCTGGTTCCTGTGGCGCCGCCGCGACATCAACCTCTTCGGTCTGGTGTTCTTCCCGCTGCTGATCCAGGCGACCGCGTCGCTGCTTGTCTGGACCTGGTTCCAGGTCAATCACGGGCCTTACGATCCGGGTATCCGGGCGGTCTGGTATGTTATGGTCAGCATGCAGGTCGTGCTGTTCGGCGTCATCCTGTCGGACGGGCTTGAGATCACCGAGCTGCTGTTCCGCTCCCACTGGCGCCGCCTGATCCAGCCAAAGCGCGGCGCGGCAATGCCGGACGGACCGAAGGTCTCGATCCATGTGCCCTGCTACAACGAGCCGCCGCACATGGTGGTCGAGACGCTGGATGCCCTGGCGCGGCTGAATTACGGCAATTTCGAAGTCCTGGTGATCGACAACAACACCAAGGACCCGGCGGTCTGGAAGCCGATTGAGGCGCATTGCGCCACGCTGGGCTCGCGCTTCCGCTTCTTCCACCTGGACAACTGGCCGGGCTTCAAGGCCGGGGCGCTCAACTTCGCATTGCGCAACAGCGCGCCGGATACCGAAGTCGTGGCGGTGATCGACAGCGACTACACGGTCGATCCGGACTGGCTGGCGGCGATGGTGCCGCATTTCAACAACCCGAAGGTCGGGCTGGTGCAGTCGCCGCAGGATTACCGCGACTGGCGCGGCGACCTCTTCAAGACGATGTGCAACTGGGAATATGCCGGCTTCTTCAATATCGGCATGATCACCCGCAACGAGCGCAACGCCATCATCCAGCACGGCACGATGACGATGATGCGCCGCGCCGCGCTGGAGGGGGCGGGTGGCTGGCCCGAATGGTGCATCACCGAGGATGCCGATCTTGGCCTCACCATGTTCGAACAGGGCTGGGAGGCGCTCTACGCCCCCGACAGCTTCGGCAAGGGCCTGATCCCCGACAGCTTCTCAGCCTATAAGACGCAGCGCCACCGCTGGGCCTATGGCGCGGTGCAGATCATGAAGCATCATTGGCGCAACCTGCTGCCGGGCAGCAAGGTGCTGACCCCCGGCCAGCGTTACCACTTCATCGCCGGCTGGGTGCCTTGGTTCGCCGACGCCGCGCATATGCTGTTCTCCTTCGCCTCGATCGTCTGGTCGATCGGCATGCTGACGGTGCCGGCGATGATCTGGCTGGGCACCAGGTTGTGGGGCCAGGACTATTTGATCGCGCACCAGCATTACGGCGCCGTGCAGCGCGTGATCGGCGAGACCTTCGGCTTCCCGCCGATGGCCTTCATGATCCCGACGATCCTGGCCTTCACCTTCAAGCTGATCGCCGGCTTCTGGGTCTATACCGTGCGCATTAAATGCAGCCCGCTGCAGAAGGTGGGCGCTGCCGTCGCCGGCATGGCGCTGACCCACACGGTCGGCCGGGCGATCTGGCAGGGCATCTTCACCTCGGGCCGTCCCTTCGTGCGCACGCCGAAATGCGCCGACCAGCCGGCGGTGATGCAGGGCTTCATCATGGCGCGCGACGAGATCATCTGGCTGGTCGCGCTGGTCGCCGTCGCCATCGGCGTGTTGTGGCACTTCACGCTGCAGAACGAACAGGCGCTGATCTGGAGCACGGCGGTCTTGGTCCAGGCCCTGCCCTTCGCGGCGGCGGTGATCACATCCTTCTGCAACGCCCTTCCGGTCCTGTTCAGCCGCCCGCACGGCGAGCCGGCGACCTCGGCGGCGGAATAGTCAGGCCATCGCCCGCATCGTCGCACGGAAATAGCTCCAGCCGGTGACCACGGTCATTGCGGCGGCGATCCACAGCAGCGTGTCGCCGGGCATTTCGAGCGACGGCATCGGTGCGATCAGCAGGCACAGCGCCACGAGTTGCGCCGCCGTCTTCCATTTCGCCAGGCGGCTGACCGGCACGACAACGCCGAGAGGGCCGAGATATTCACGGAAGCCCGAGACCGCGATCTCGCGGAGCAGGATGATCAGCGCCGCCGCGATCGGCCAGCCGGCGATGCCGCCGGTGGATACCAGCAGCAGGACGGCGCTCACGACCAGCAGCTTGTCGGCGATAGGGTCGAGCATCCGGCCGAACGGCGAGCCCTGGTTCAGCCGCCGCGCAAGATAACCGTCGAACCAGTCCGTCGCCGCAGCGATCACGAACAGGACCAGCGCCACCCAGCGCGACTGGAGCGAACCGTGCAGAAAGACTAGCGCGAACGGGAGGATCAGCACGATCCGGCCGAGGGTCAGCAGGTTGGGTAGGTTGAGCGGCATGGACCTATCGTAGCGGGGCGCGTCAGGGTGCGGAATGAAAATGATCGTAGACCTGTTGTGCGACAGTTTTCGATATCCCTTCAACCGCCAGCAGATCCTCCAGCGCCGCGGCGCCCACGGCCCGCGCCGAACCGAAATGATGCAACAGGGCCCGTTTGCGCGACGGGCCGATGCCGGCGATCTCGTCCAGCGGCGAAACGCCGATCGCCTTCTGCCGCTTGGCGCGGTGCGTGCCGATCACGAAACGGTGCGATTCGTCGCGCAGCCGTTGCAGGAAGAACAGAACCGGATCGTTGGGCGGCAGGGTGAAGGGTTCCTTAATCTTTCCATCGGCATCGATGGTGAAGAATTTCTCGCGGCCGGCCGCTCCGTGGTTTGGCCCCTTGGCGATGCCGACCATCACCGGCGGCACGGCAACGCCCAGCTCCGCGATTACGTCGAGCGCAACCTGCAACTGCCCCTGCCCGCCGTCGATGAGCACCAGGTCAGGCCATGAGGCGCCGTCGGTCTCCGACGCGTTCTCGCCCTCCCCCTTGTCCTCCTTGACCGCACGGCCGAAGCGGCGGCTCAGCACCTCGTGCATCATCGCGTAGTCGTCGCCCGGGGTGATCGTCGGCGTCTTGATGTTGAACTTACGGTAGGCGTTCTTGATGAAGCCGTCGGGTCCGGCGACGATCATGGCACCGACCGCGTTGGTGCCGCGGATATGGCTGTTGTCATAGACTTCGATCCGCTCCGGTGCGCCGTCGAGACCGAACAGCTCGCCGACGCGACGCAGCAGCTCGCGCTGCGAGGAACTCTCGACCATGCGGCGGGCATGGGCTTCCCGTGCGTTGCCGGCGGCATGTTCGACCAGACGCTTCTTGTCGCCACGTTGCGGCGTCACGAGATCGACCTTCGCACCGGCACGGACCGCCAGCGCCTCGGCGATCAGCACCTGCTCCGGAATCGCGTGGCTGAGCATCACCAGCTTGGGCGGCGCCTTGTCCTCATAGAACTGGGCGACGAAGGCAGCCAGCACGTCCGGGATTGCGACGCTGCTGTCGTGCACCGGGAAATAGGGGCGGTTACCGTAGTTGCGGCCGCCGCGGAAGAAGAAGACCTGAACGCAGGTCTGCCCGCCATCCTGATAGGCCGCGATCACGTCGGCATCGTTGATATCGGCGCTGTTGATATCCTGATGCGCCTGAATCGAGGCCAGCGCCCGGATGCGGTCGCGGAAGCGCGCCGCGCGCTCGAAATCCAGCGCCTCCGCCGATTCGTTCATTTCTTTGACAAAGGTCGCCTGCACCGCCTTGCTGTCGCCGGCCAGGAAGCCCTTCACCTCGTCGATCTGTTCGGCATATTCCGGCTTAGCCACATAGCCGACGCAAGGGGCGGTGCACCGCTTGATCTGATATTGCAAGCAGGGCCGCGAGCGGGTCGAGAATACCGAATCCGAGCAGGAGCGAATCAGGAAAGCACGCTGCAACGCCACGATCGTGCGGTCGACAGCCCCCGCCGACGCGAACGGCCCGTAATAGGTGCCGTTGCTACGGCTACCGCGATGCTTGGTCAGGCGTGGAAATTCGTGGTTCGAGGTCAGTTCGATATAGGGGAACGACTTGTCGTCGCGCAGCGAAACGTTGTAGCGCGGCTTCAGCCGCTTGATCAGATTGGATTCGAGCAGCAGCGCCTCGACCTCGCTGCGCGTGCGGACGAACTCCATCGACCGCGTCTCATAGACCATCCGCTGGATGCGGATCGGCAGCTTGGCTGGTTGGGTATAGGTGGTGACGCGCTTCTTCAGGCTGCGCGCCTTACCGACATACAGGACGTCGCCAGCGGCATTCATCATCCGGTAAACGCCGGGCGCATTGGGCAGGGGCTTTGTGAATTCGCGGATAATGTCGACCCCCGAAGGGGTTCCGCCGCGCGATGCTGGACTCGACGACATGGGTCTAATTCCTACTGCAAAAAGGGCTGCCCCGTCTCCACCCCGCACACGCCCGGCCATCAGCGGCACTAATCCACAAAATCTGTGGATAAGTTTGTGGAGGATATATTGGGCTTCTCCGACGAATCGCAGGGAATCAAGCGATTCCAAGAATTGCCTATTTTTTAAGCATACTTTCTAAGTCACTGATATGCATGCATAAAATAAAGTCAATTCAGAATCGCATGTTACAAAAACAAAAAATTTTCTGAACACGGATTCGGTTTTTGGGTGTTTTCCGCACTGTGCACAACTTACTGCGGTGCATCATGACGAAGCCCGATCTGAAGGATTTGAGCTATCCCCTTGTGGGTACACAGAATCCCTGAGGCGGAACAAACTGTTCCCTCAAACGTTTTTGCGGCTCACACGGGTGGGATTATACCGCGCTTGGGTTGTGCCCAGGCCAGATGCTCGCCACCGTCGACCGCGATCATCTGCCCGGTCAGCGCCGGCGATTCGATCAGGAAACGCGCCGTCCGGGCAACATCCTCCGGGTAGATCTGGCGCGCCAGCGGCAGGCTGGACCAGTGGGCCTTGAACTGCTCGGGGCTCTGGCGTTCGTTCGGCAGGACCGGGCCCGGGCCGATACCGTTGACGCGGATCCGCGGCGACAGTGCCAGCGCCAATGTCTGGGTCAGCGTCCACAGCGCCGCCTTGGAAACTGTGTAGCTGATGAAGTGCGGCGTGACGTTCCATACCGTCTGGTCCAGCATGTTGACCACCGCGCCGTGCATATCGGCCGGCAGCAACCGGGCGAACTGCTGGGTCAGCAGCAACGGGGCGCGCAGATTGATCGCCATATGCCGGTCCCAGCCGGCCTTCGTCACGTCCGCCACCTCGTCGCGTTCGAACAGGCTGGCGTTGTTGACCAGCACGTCGACCGGCCCGAGCAGCGCGATCGCATGCGGCAGTATCGCCTCCACCGCCGCCTCGTCCTCGAGATCGGCCTGGATCAGCGCCGTGCGGCAGCCCAGCGAGTTGATCTCCCGTGCCAGCGCACCCGCCTCCTCACGCGAGTGATGGAAATGAATGGCGACATCATAGCCGGCATGGGCCAGCTCGACGGCAATGGCGTGGCCGACCCGTTTCGCGGCGCCGGTGATCAGTGCGGTTTTGCTCATGCGGCAAATGATAAAGGTGCGGACGGCGACTGCAAGCGAGGGGCCCGGTTTCCGCGCCACTTATTTCCGCGCCGGCCGGTCGCCGAACGCGTCGGCTTCGCGCTTGCAGGCATAGGCAGCGTTCAGGCCGACGGCGTAACCCGGCTGGCCGGGAAGCAGATAAGCCCTGCTTCGCGGATCGAGCCAGACAGGAACGTCGAAGGGACAGCGCGACTGCGCATGAGCCAATACCCGAAACAAGGGCGGTGGCGCCTTCGGCACCGTCCGCGTCACGGTGTCGGACGTTGTGGGGATCTCCTCCTGGGCCCCCGCTGAAGCTTCGAAAAGCAGCGCGACGGTCGCAGAAACGGCGGCGAGTTTCACGATTCCCGGCGTTTTCACGTTCAAAAATTCCCCGGAAAAACAGGATGCTACAGAAAAGTTACAGGACTTTAATCCTGCGGAAAGCAACAAAATAACCCCCTCGGCCGTATCTCAAACAGGAATTCACCCGTGGCGAGGCCAGAGAGCGCCACATAAATGAGGTTAGGAAAATGCGTTTCTCAGGCTACTACATCCCTATCATCCTTGGCTTGGCCGGCGCTGCGACACTGCCGGCCGTTCAATCGGCTAACGCCTATGTGTCCGTCGGTATCGGCATATCCGTGCCCATCGCGCCGCCGATCCTGCCGGTTTACGAGCAACCCCCGATTCCCGGCCCAGGCTATCTCTGGACGCCGGGGTACTGGGCCTATGAAGACATCGGCGGTTATTACTGGGTGCCCGGCGTCTGGGTTCGCCCGCCGCGCGTTGGCGTGCTGTGGACCCCGCCCTATTGGGGCTTTGAAGGGGGGGTGTACGCCTTCCATGCCGGCTACTGGGGGCCGCATATCGGGTTCTATGGCGGCATCAACTACGGATTCGGCTATGGCGGCGTCGGCTTCGACGGCGGCTACTGGGATCGTGGCGGATTCCGCTACAATACCGCCTACAACAATTTTGGCGGCCGGCGGATCACCAACGTCTATACCCGCAACGTCACCAACAACGTAACGATCAACCGAACGGCCTTCAACGGCGGCCCGAATGGCGTGCAGGCCCGGGCAACCCAGGCCGAAATGGCCGCAGCGCGCGACCGCCACATTGCGCGGACCGAAGCGCAGACCCGTCAGATGACGGCGGCGCGACGTGATCCCGCGCTGCGCGCAGCGGCCAACCACGGAAACCCCGCGATCGCGGCAACCGCCCGTGCGGGTGAGTTCCATGGCCGCGGCGCTGTCGCGGCGAAGGACGCCGCCCCTGCGCAGGAAGCTAGAGCCCAAGCCCGAGCAGAGGCCAATCGGACGGCCGCGCATGGCGAAGGCAGTCGCGGCGAGGCCAATCGCTCCGCCCAAGCGGACAGGGCACAGGCACGGGCCGAGGCCAATCGGACGGCCGCGCACGGCGAAGGCAATCGCGGTGAGGCTAACCGCTCTGCCCAGGCCAACCGAACGGCGCATAACGACGCGATCCGGGACCGTGCCAATCGTTCGAACGCCGACCGCGCCGCTCATGGTACGGCGCGTAACGGCCAGCAGCACGATCGGGTAGCCATGGCACCACAGCATACCCAGACGGCGCGCGGCAACGCCGAACGCCAGCACACCGAGCGTCAGGCGACCGCTCGCCAGCAGGCGCCGCGTGCCGAAGCCCGGCAGGCGCAGCATCACGCCGCAATGACGCCGCAGCAACATCGCCAGGTGGCCCCGCACCCGCAGGCCCACCAAGCGATGGCGCAGCGCGCGCCACATCCGGCGGCCGCCCCGCATCCGCAGGCTCGTCCGGCGGCCGCGCCCCGCGGCGGCGGTGGTGGCCAGCCCCACGCCGGTGGTGGCGGCGGGCAGCCGCACGGCGGCGGCGGCGGCGATAGACAGCACCGCTAAGCTCGCCGATCGCTAAGCGATGGAGCAGGCCGGTTCGGGGAATGCCGAACCGGCCTGCTTCTGTTTGCGCTGCTTAAGAGACAGTCCGATCGGAAATCCGTGCGCTTTGGGCTTGCGAGGGCTACTGTCTCCTCAATCGGCCGGATAACGGCCACTTCAGGGAGGGCCGGATGACCGTAGCGCCGATCGAGCAGACCGAGCCTGCGCCGGACTTGGCCGCAGCGATCGTCCGCAAGGTCGGCTGGCGACTGATCCCGTTCATGGCCCTGCTCTATTTCGTCAATTACCTGGACCGGGTGAATGTGAGCTTCGCCGCACTCACCATGAACCAGGATCTCGACTTCTCCCCTGAGGTTTACGGCAACGGCGCCGGCATCCTGTTCCTGGGTTATTTCCTGTTCCAGGTTCCCAGCAACGTCGCGCTTCACAAATTCGGCACCCACGCCGTGATCATGCCGATCATGATCGTCTGGGGGCTGGTGTCGACGGCGATGGCCTTCGTCAGCGGACCGGTCAGTTTCTATGTGCTCCGCTTTCTGCTGGGCGCCGCGGAGGCCGGGTTCTTTCCGGGCATGATCCTCTATCTGACCTATTGGTTTCCCGAGGCGGCCAGAGGCCGCGTCGCCGGCGCGTTCCTGCTGGCCATTCCGATTTCCAACGTGCTAGGCGCACCCGCTTCCACGGCGTTCCTAGGAATCGACGCGCTCGGAATCGCGGGCTGGCAGTGGCTGTTCATCCTGCAAGGCGTGCCGGCAATCCTGCTGGGGCTTTTCGTGCCGCACATGCTGACCGACACGCCGGCCAAGGCCGCTTGGCTGACCGAGGCGGAGAAATCCTGGCTATCCAGTACGTTGGCGGCCGAACACCGCGCGGACGACCCGGCGCAGCGCACCAGCGTCCGCCAGGCCCTTCTCGATATCCGCGTCTGGGTTTTCGCGCTGATCTATTTCAGCACGGTCATCGGCTTTTACGGCATCACCATGTGGCTGCCGCAGATCGTGAAAGGCTTCGGCGGTCTGACCAACCAGCAGGTCGGTTTCCTGACCGCGGTCCCATACCTGTTCGCCGCCGCCGGGATGTATATCGTCGGCGTGCATTCCGACAGGACGGGCGAGCGCACTTGGCATGTCGCGATCCCGGCCCTGATAGGCGGGATCGGGCTGGCCGGCAGCGCGGCCCTGGGCGCCCACCCCGCCCTGGCCTTCATTGCCCTGGCAGTGGCCGCCACCGGCATCTATTCGGTGATTCCCGTCTTCTGGACCCTGCCGACGCGCGTCCTGGCCGGCGTGGCCGCCGCCAGCGGCATCGCGCTGATCAACGCCGTGGGCAATATCGGTGGCTATGTCGGCCCGGCCCTGGTGGGATATGTCCGCCAGAGCACGCAAAGCTATTCCTACGCCCTGCTGACCCTGGCGGGATTCGCGCTGCTGGCGGCGGTGCTGGCGGTGGTTGCCGGCGGGCGACGTCCAACAAGCTAAGGCCAGCACCCGAACCGAACCGTAATTTCACCTTAAACAGTGCGTCCGTAATCTTCAGTCATCCAAATTCGCCGGAGGCCCAAGATGCTCAAGCAAAGCCTGTTTGCGACGGCCCTTTCCGCCGCGTCCCTCTGCTGCCTGCTCTCCGCTTCGGGGCAGACCAGGCTGATGCTGCCGTCCAACAACACCCTGGACTATGACGGGCGGGCCCTGTCGATCACCAACACTCACGTCAACGCCGGCGGTACCGGCACCCTGCCGGCGGCTATCGCCGGTATCGAATCCGGCGCGCACGGCACCGGTGTTCTGGGTTCGACCAGCGGTTCGAATTCGAATGCAGTCTCCGGCGCCAACACGGGCACGGGTTTCGCAGGCCAGTTCGTGCTCAGCGGCACCAATGCCAACGCGCTCAGCGCCGCCATCCGCGGCCAGAACACCGCCGGCAGCACGGCCGCGGGAAATTATGGAAATGCCGGACTGTTCCGAAACCTCAATATCCACAATCAGTCCCCCGCCGTGTCGATCAGCTCCAACGGCGTCAACAGCCATGCCCTCTATGTCGTGAACAGCGGCGGCTCGAACGGCCATGTGACCTACACACATGGTGATGAAGGCGGCGTCGCCGCGTGGTTCGAGATCACCAAGCCGAGCTGGTCGTCGGTCCTGTTCTCGGTCAACTCGGCGGACACCGGAACGCGCGGCCCCTACGGCTCGGCGGCGAGCTTCATCATCGCCAGCACCAACAACACGTCGCCGGCCGTTCAGGTGAACACCGACACCTCGCTCGCGACCGGCCTCGATGTCGTCGTCGGCGGCGAGCAGGCTGAGGGCGTCAGAAGCTACAGCTATGGCAACAACGCCACAACGGTCGATGCCGCAGAGCTTTCGGACGCCGGCGGCCGGGCCGTCTTTGCCCAGTCCCTGCATGGCACGACGGCCTATTTCCAGCACGGCACGCCCGGCGTTTACAGCCATTGCAGCTATGCCGGCGGCCCGGGCTGGAGCTGCAGCAGCGACCGCAACCTCAAGAAAGACTTCCGTGCGGCGGCTCTCGGCGACGTACTCGACCGCCTTGCGCGCATGCCGGTCTATTACTACCGCATGAAGGACGATACAGCAGGCGTGCGCTATCTGGGCCCGACAGCCCAGGATTTCCGCGCCGCATTCCAGCTCGGCGACGGCGATACGACGATCAACACGGCGAACGCCCAGGGAGTCGCCCTGGCCGCCGCCAAGGGGCTGGCCGAAAAGCTGCATGAAGCCGAAGCGCGGATCGCGGGGCTGGAGCAGCAACTCGCCGCGGAGCATGCGGCGCTGGTTTCGCTGCAGGAATCCGACAGCGCGCGGCTGGCCAAGCTAGAGGATGCGGTCGCCAGAATGCCGCATCGGACACTGGTTCGGGAAGCGAGCACTGCTCCCTAACCGGACGCCCAGTACGGACCTGTTTCCTCTTGACATTGTCCCATTTTGTTCCTATTATGTTCGAGTGATAAGAACTGTGACCGAGGGACAAAATGGAGTTTCAGGTTCGCACTATTCGATTGGCTTCAGATCCACAAGAAAGTGGCCTTTAGTGCGATCTGGAAGGCCTATCGCTTAACGGGCACCCCTTACTAGAAAAAACTGAAGCCGGTTTTGTCGCGTCTGGCTCTGACGATATTCAAAACACATTCGACCGCGTTTTCGGGAAAGCAGCGGGCCCCGGGGCGGCGCCATATCTGCCAGGGCTGGCAAGTGTCGCCCGTGCCCTCAATAAAGGCGACCTGCCACTGGCAATGATCGGCAGCGTGCTGCTGAAACTGCCTGACGTACCGCGTCTAGAAATTGGGAAACGCGGTATCGACGATTCAGAACTACGCGATGAATTAGGACGCTGGACAGCGGATGGCCCAGGTGAGGGGGAACCGCCGATTGTCCCCCAGGCGGAGGCGGAAGCGTCGATTGCCGCTGAAGCAGCAACCGAAGAAGTAACTACCGGAGCGCTGGCACCCGAAACCGTCGACCTTCTCACCAGCCTGGCCGGGGTTCTATCGGGGCCGATTGCGCTTGCCGCGAGCATCCTTATTCCGGCGAACGAGAGCAACATTCATTATGGGGAAGTCCCGGATTTTCCGGGACTTCACTATCGATCGGACGAGGGAGCGGTCACGATTTCCCGGCTCGATGCAGCGGGTAATATTGAGACCCTCTATCAAGGCATGCCGGACAAAGAAGGATTTTACCACGACAAGGATGGCTACGTTATCGGCCAACACGTCGGAACCGGTGTGATGTTCGACAACGAAGCTCTGGCGGACCTCGTAGCGGAACCTTCGCTGGGTGGAGATAATGGCGGAATCGATCCGCCGTTAGCAACCGAGGATGGCGATGAAGAAGCCTGTCCAGCTCCAACCCCCGAGAACATCAAAGGTCGGTCGAAGAGATCGCTCGCCTATCAGGAGCAGATTACCGGGCTACCGAGGGGTTTGGACATCAACTATCAGGGCGTGCGGTTTGACGGTTGTGATAACGATACGAACCGGATGATGGAGGCGAAAGGGTTGGGCATGGATTGGATGCTCAACTGGCCCCCCCGATAAGCTCTACAATTCGAAATTCTTTCTTCGCATGATGCGGCAGGCTGGTCGTCAAAATGCGGCCTCTGCAGGTAGAGGCGACGATTACTACTTCGCCAGTGAACCGATGGCGAAGTTCTTCAGCGCCGAATTCGCCTACGCGGGATATTCCAACATTACCGTTCATCATATCGAGGCCATCGTGAAAAAATTTGCAGCTTTTCTATACGACTGCACGGCTAAGCATACTGTTATTCATTGATCCTTTGCATCTAACCATAAGGGAAGGTTCGCATGAGCTTCGACGTCGAATTGATTTGCCTGAAAAATGGAGAACCTGACACGTTTCCGGCGCAAATCGTGCGCGATGCCTTTGAGCGCTTCATCAAATCTCGTGAAGAAGACGTCTGGATTCTCGCCTTTCCTGATGGTGGTGGGGGGGAGATGGTTGCGGAGGACGAGGAGGCCGGGGAAACGAATGGCGTCAGTATCGGCAGCCCAAGCGGTGATAACATCTACGATGCGCTGTATGAAGTCTTACGCCAGACCAATAGTGTCATGACATGGTCGTTCGGCGGATGCGCGGTGGCCAACGCCTCGGTGATCGCTGACCTCCCCAAGGAGTTGATCGAAGAAAACGGTAAGCCGATCATAGTTGGAAGCGGATGGGAAATTCTCGCAGCTATCGAGGCTTACTGAATTCAGTTGATACCACCAGGACCCGGAGACTGTCTGGGCAAATTTGCCCTAGAACCCTAACGTCCCCGGCCCTTCCACTTCCCCCGCCTCTTCGGCTGGGCGGCGATCTTTGAGACCAGCGGCATGTCGCGGCGGTTGCTGATCCCCACCGGGGCCGGGTTGCCGGCGATATCGAGTTCGCTGGCTTCCAGTTTCTTGATTTCGTCGCGGATGCGGGCGGCGGTTTCGAATTCCAGGTCGGCGGCGGCGGCGCGCATGCGCTTTTCCAGTTCGGCGATGTGGCTGCGCAGATTGTGGCCGACCAGATTGCCGCCATCCTCCGCAACAGCCACGGTCACGCGGTCGGCGCGTTCGTAGACACTGTCCAGGATGTCGTTGATGTTGCTGCGGATGCTTTCCGGCGTGATGCCGTTAGCGGCGTTGTAGATCTGTTGCTTCTCGCGCCGGCGCTCCGTCTCCTCCATCGCCAGCCGCATGCTTTCGGTGATGCTGTCGGCATAAAGGATTGCGCGCCCGTCCAGGTTGCGCGCGGCGCGGCCAATGGTCTGGATCAGCGAGGTGCGGCTACGCAGGAAGCCTTCCTTGTCGGCGTCCAGGATCGCCACCAGCCCGCATTCCGGGATATCCAGCCCCTCGCGCAGCAGGTTGATGCCGATCAGCACGTCGAACACGCCGAGGCGCAGGTCGCGGATGATCTCGATGCGCTCCAGCGTCTCGACATCGGAATGCACATAGCGGACCTTGATCCCGTGCTCGTGCAGATATTCGGTGAGCGCCTCGGCCATCCGTTTGGTCAGCGTGGTGATCAGGACGCGCTGGCCCTTGGCGGCGCATTCGCGGCATTCCGCCATCACGTCGTCGACCTGGGTAGCGGTGGGCCGGATGATGATCAGCGGATCGATCAAGCCGGTCGGGCGCACGAGCTGCTCGACAAAGGCGCCGCCGGTGCGCTCCATCTCCCACGGGCCGGGCGTGGCCGAGACGAAGACCGATTGCGGGCGCATCGCGTCCCACTCCTCGAACTTCAGCGGCCGGTTGTCGATGCAGGACGGCAGGCGGAATCCGTATTCGCTGAGCGTTGTCTTGCGTTTGAAATCGCCCCAATACATGCCGCCGATCTGCGGCACGGTCACGTGCCCCTCGTCGACCACCAGTAGCGCGTCGTCGGGCAGGTATTCGAACAAAGTCGGTGGCGGCTCGCCGGGCTTGCGGCCGGACAGGTAGCGCGAATAGTTCTCGATGCCGGCGCAGGAGCCGGTCGCCTCGATCATCTCCAGGTCGAACTGTGTGCGCTGCTCCAGCCGCTGCGCCTCCAGCAGCTTGCCCTCGGCATAGAGTTCCTCCAGTCGAATTTTGAGGTCCTCGCGAATCTGCTTCACCGCCTGGTTCAGCGTCGGCTTGGGCGTCACATAGTGGCTGTTGGCATAGATATGCACCTCGCCCAGATTGCCGTGCTTCTCGCCGGTCAGCGGATCGAACTCGTGGATCGCCTCGATCTCGTCGCCGAACAACGTGATGCGCCAGGCGCGGTCGTCCAGGTGGGCCGGAAACAGCTCGATCGTGTCGCCCTTGGCGCGAAAGGCGCCGCGCGCGAATCCCATGTCGTTGCGGCGGTATTGCAGCTCCACCAGCCGCGCCAGGAACGCGGTGCGCGAAATCTCCTGCCCGACCTTCAAGCGCAAGGTCATCGCCGAATAGGTCTCGACCGAGCCGATACCGTAGATGCAGGAGACCGAGGCGACGATAATGACGTCGCGCCGCTCCAGCAGCGAACGGGTCGCGGAGTGGCGCATGCGGTCGATCTGCTCGTTGATCGAGCTTTCCTTCTCGATATAGGTGTCGGTCCGCGGCACATAGGCCTCGGGCTGGTAGTAGTCGTAGTAGGAGACGAAGTACTCGACCGCGTTCGACGGGAAGAGCGCCTTCATCTCACCATAGAGCTGGGCGGCCAGCGTCTTGTTCGGCGCCAGGATCAGCGTCGGTTTCTGGGTATTCTGGATGACATGCGCCATCGTGAAGGTCTTGCCCGACCCGGTGACCCCGAGCAGCACCTGGTCACGTTCCCCCGCCTCCACTGCGGCCGTCAATTCGGCGATCGCTGCCGGCTGATCGCCCGACGGTTTGAAGTCCGTCGCCATTACGATCGGCGCGCTGGACTGATTGTGCGCCAGAGGCGGCGCTGGCGTGGGCGATAGAAGGGGAGCTGTCGTCATCGCGTAGATATGGCGTCTGCGGGGCGTTCCCGCCAGCGACAATATCTCGCACTTTGGGGTTGAATCGGACTTTTGGATCAACGACACTTAAGAGGTGGTGGTTGATATGAACGAGCAGGCCGGCAACCGGCTAATACTCGGTCGCCGGCCCGCCTAAGGAGAGTTCCTGATGCGGGAAAAAATAGTTGTCGCTCTCTATGACCATTTCGCCGACGCCAAGAACGCCGTCGCGGCCGTGATCGCCGCCGGTGTGCCGTCGGAAAAGCTGGCCCTTCTGGCAAACGATTCCACGGGCGACCATCCGGCGCTCTCCATCAACCCCGCTTTTGCGCGCGAGCAGTTCGATGCGGATTCCGAAGCACAATCGCCGGTGTTCGTCGGCGCCGAGGTCGGGGTCGGGTTGGGCGGCGTGCTGGGCTTCGTCGCAGGCATTTCAACCATCGCGATTCCTGGGCTCGGCTTCCTTCTGGCGGCCGGTACCTGGGCCACGGTAGCTGCGGGCGCCGCGGCGGGCGGCGTGATCGGCGCCGTCGTCGGATCGCTGATCCGGCACGGCGTCTCGACCAAGGACGCGCATCTGTTCGCCGAGGGGCTGAAACGCGGCGGCACGCTGCTGACCTGCACGGTCGACGAAGGCAAGGTTGCCGAGGTGTCGGGCATCTTCAAGAAACACAACGCCGTCGACATCGAGGAACGCGCCGCCGACTGGACCGCCGAAGGCTGGGTCAGCCTGGAAGGTGCGACCCCCGCTCCTGCTGCCGCTGCGGCGCCAGCGATGCACGCTTAGCGTTGAATAATCTGGCCGGCCAGCCGAAGCGCAACGCGCGAAGGCTGGTGGGAGCGGCAGGACTTGAACCTGCAACCAGACCGTTATGAGCGGCCGGCTCTAACCAATTGAGCTACGCTCCCAGCAGGGCGATGGTTGTAGCGACGATGCGCGCGGGGGGCAACGCGTCACAAGAAAAAAGCCCGGCGCGAGGCCGGGCTTTTCAATTCAGGTATCCAGGAAGCTCTTCAACTTCCGCGACCGCGACGGGTGCTTCAGCTTGCGCAGCGCCTTGGCCTCGATCTGGCGGATACGTTCGCGCGTGACCGAGAATTGCTGGCCGACTTCTTCCAGCGTGTGGTCGGTGTTCATGCCGATGCCGAAGCGCATGCGCAGCACACGCTCCTCACGCGGCGTCAGCGACGACAGGACGCGGGTTGTGGTCTCGCGCAGGTTGGCCTGGATGGCGGCCTCCAGCGGCAGGACCGCGAACTTGTCCTCGATGAAGTCGCCGAGATGGCTGTCTTCCTCGTCGCCGATCGGCGTCTCGAGGGAGATCGGTTCCTTGGCGATCTTGAGGACCTTGTGGACCTTCTCGAGCGGCATCGCCAAGCGCTCGGCCAGCTCTTCCGGGGTCGGCTCGCGGCCGATCTCGTGCAGCATCTGGCGCGAGGTGCGGACCAGCTTGTTGATCGTCTCGATCATGTGCACGGGAATGCGGATGGTGCGGGCCTGGTCGGCGATCGAACGGGTGATCGCCTGCCGGATCCACCAGGTGGCATAGGTCGAGAACTTATAGCCACGACGGTATTCGAACTTATCGACCGCCTTCATCAGGCCGATATTGCCTTCCTGAATCAGATCCAGGAACTGCAACCCGCGGTTGGTGTATTTCTTGGCGATCGAAATGACGAGACGCAGATTGGCCTCGACCATTTCCTTCTTCGCCTTGGCCGCTTCCTTCTCGCCCTTCTGGACGGTCTGGACGATACGGCGAAACTCTGGCACCGGCAGGCCGGACTCGCCCGCTAGCGTGCTGACCTGGCGGCGGATTTCAGCGACCTCGGCCCCGCGCGCCTGCGACAGCTTCAGCCAGCCGCCACCCGTCGCGGACAATGTGTCCAGCCAGGTCGGGTCCTGCTCGAAACCGAAATAGTGCTTGAGGAACTCCTCGCGCTTGACGCCGTAATCGCCTGCCAGGCGCATCAGGCGGCCTTCGAGCGCTATCAACCGGCGGTTGAGCGCGTAGAGCTGTTCGACCAGTTGTTCGATACGCGCCGGGTTGAGCCGCACCTTCTCGACGAGCGTGATGAGTTCGATCCGCAGCGCGTGGTACAGCGCCTCATCGTCGGTCGAGAGCTTCTGTCCCTTGGCGTGTGCCTGGATGCGGGCATCCTGGCGCAGAGACAGCGCATGATGGGTTTCGCTGATACCCTGGAAAATCTCCAGGACCTGCGGCTTCAGCGCGGCTTCCATGGCGGACAGCGAAATGGCGGACTCGTCATCCCCTTCGTCGTCCAGCGAAGGCGGAATCGCCGGCTCGGGCTCATCCGCCTCGATCTCCGGCTCGGCGCCCTCACCTTCGCCCTCGGCGGCCTCGGCTTCCGCCTCCGCGCCCTCCGGACCGCCGCCATAGGTGGCGTCCAGGTCGATGATCTCGCGCAGCAGAATCTCGCCGCGCTCGATCTTCATATGCCAGTCGACCAGCGCCTTGATCGTCAGCGGGCTTTCGCAAATGCCGCCGATCATCTGCTCGCGGCCGGCCTCGATCCGCTTGGCGATGGCGATTTCGCCCTCACGCGACAGCAGTTCGACCGAGCCCATTTCGCGCAGATACATGCGCACCGGGTCGTCCGTGCGGCCGATATCGTCGTCATCGATGTTGCCGCGCGCGTCGGCTTCGCCATCTTCGGAAGCAGGACGTTCCGGGGCTTCCTCGTTCTCTTCCGCTTCGACCAGATTGACGCCCTTCTCGGAGAGCATCGCGGTCAGATCTTCTATCTGCTCGTTGCTATATTCTTCAGCAGGCAGGGCAGCATTCAGCTCGTCATAAGTCACGTAACCACGCTCAAGCCCACGCGCGATCATCTTCTTGACCGCAGCGGTCATGCCGTCGGTGAGAGAACTCTCGGCGGAATCGTCGCGACCCTGAGTGGTTTCGGCTGTATTGGTTGCCTTATTGGCCATGCCCTGCGTTGTCCTTTACAATCGTCAAACCGGACCGCTGAATGCTTGATAGCGACTCGGCGGAAAACGTCAATCTTTCAACTGAGTTCGACTTTAAAAGTCGCCCTCCAGCTTGTCCTCTCGCCCCGCATCTCTTTTCGGCGCCTTCAAGGCGTCGGCGATGGCTCTTGCGACAACCGCTTCGTGGTCTACGCCGGCTGTCTTGGTGTCCTGTTCTTGAGCGCCGTCACCGTAATAACGACGCTCACCCAACTTGCTGATCCGCTCGAGCGCCCGGTCCTCGACCCGATTGGGGTCGGACTTGGCGATCGCCAGTTCGCGATCGAGGCCCCGGCTATGGGAACGGTTCCAGACATCGAACCAGCCGGCCCGAACCTGCTCGATCGGCATGTCCGCCTTCACGAAACGCGCATGGTCGGTCGTACGGGGTCCCAGGACGTCGTCCAGCACGGGCGCATGCCCGGATGCCCTCAAGTGGACACCGAGCGCGTGCGCGTCAAGTGGGCCACCCGCCAGAACATCAAAAAGCGCCTGCCGCAGTGGCTCCCATGCAACAGGTAGCGTGACTTCTGCCAGAACTTCGCCGAGCTCATCGAACAGATCGGGATGGTTGACGATCATCGCAAGGACGATTCGCGTTTCGAGGTTTTCGCTAGCCCGCACCCGGCTGGGACGCGGCCCGACAGGGACGGCCTTGAAACCGCCGCGGCCTGGGAACGGACGCGCGCCGCGCTCCTGCCGCTCGAAGGAGCGCTGCGGCATGAACAGCGCGTCGAACCGGCGCCTGAGGTCTACGCGGTAGAGCGTCTGCACCTGACGGTCACCGATCGCACGAATCTGCTCTTCAATCTCCGCCCACATGCCGGCGCGTTGCTCGGGCGTGGTCAGTGCCCTGTCGGTCGTGGCGAACTGCCACACCGCGTCGATCAACGGCAGCGCCTCATCCAGCACGCCCTGTACCGCGGCCGCGCCACCCTTGCGCACCAGGCTGTCGGGATCCTCGCCCTGCGGCAGGAAGGCAACAGCGACCGAACGCGACGGCCCCAGCACAGGCAAGACCCGCTCGACCGCCCGAACCGCCGCCCGGCGCCCGGCGCCATCGCCGTCGAAGCACAGGATCGGCGGGCGGTCGCGCTGGATCTTGTCATCCTGCGCTTTCCACAATTCCGCCAGTTGCATCTCCGTCAGCGCGGTTCCAAGAGGCGCCACCGCGCCGCCGATCCCGGCGGCCTGCAGAGCGATCACATCCATATAGCCTTCGACCACAATCGGCCGCTCACCTTTCGCAAATGCATTTCGCGCCCGGGCAAAGCCGTAAAGCACGGTCCCTTTATGAAACAATGCATGCTCAGGTGAGTTCACGTATTTCGGCCCATCGCCTTCCATGATGCGACCGCCGAAGGCGATGATCCGGCCCCGCTTGTCAGCCACCGGGAAAATCACGCGATTGCGGAAAAAGCTGTAAGGCGAGCGCCCGTCATCCGGCTTGCGGACCAGCCCGACCTCTTCCAGCACCTCAGGTTCGTGCCCCTGCCCGACCAAGGCGGCACGCAACGCGTCACTGGCCGGCGGCGCGTAGCCCAGGCGGAATTCCGCGACGGTCTTATCGTCCAGCCCACGGCGCTGAACATAGGCCAGCGCCTCCCGCCCGGCAGCGGTCCGAAGTTGTGCTTCGAACCATTTGCAGGCCGCCTCCAGCGCGTCGGCCAGCCGTTTCAGCCGGTCGTATTTCTGTGCCTCCTCGGGCTCGGACTTCGGCATCTCCATGCCGGCAAGCGCCGCCAGCTGTTCGACCGCCTCAGGAAAAGCCAGCCCATCATGCCGCATCAGGAAGCCGACCGCGTCGCCATGCGCGCCGCAGCCGAAGCAGTGGAAGAAGCTCTTCTGGTCGTTGATATAAAAGGACGGTGTCTTTTCCGCGTGGAACGGG
Organism: Alphaproteobacteria bacterium; assembly: GCA_035493715.1. GTDB lineage: Bacteria > Pseudomonadota > Alphaproteobacteria > BOG-932 > Roseiterribacteraceae > BOG-932. The sequence goes on from DATJHU010000109.1 coordinate 24,391, forward strand.
CACGGCGCCTTATATTCCCGCCCTGCCCGCTGCAGCGCTATCCGCCGCCCGACAATATCCGAGAGCGGTACGCGCGCCCGAAGCTCATCCAGGAAGGCGGGAGGAATCGTCAATCGCTATCCGCCCAGTTTTGCTTTGACCGCCGGCCCGACCGTGCTGAAATCCATCTGACCGGAATATTTGGCTTTCAGTGCGGCCATGACCTTGCCCATGTCCTTGATCGACGACGCGCCGGCCTCGGCGATCGCGGCGGCAATGGCGGCATCGGCCTCGGCTGCCTCCATCTGCTTCGGCAGGAAGCGCTCGATGACCGCGATCTCGGCCTCTTCCTTGGCAACCAGATCGTCCCGGCCGCCTTGAGTGTAGAGCGCGACGGATTCGCGGCGCTGCTTCACCATCGATTGCAGCAGCGAGAGAATTTCCGGGTCACCGATACCGCTGGCATTGCCGGCGGGACGTGCGGCAATGTCCTTGTCCTTGATGCCGGCCAGGATCATGCGCACGGTGGACAAAGTTTCGGGTTCACGGGCGCGCATCGCGTCCTTCATCGCTTCGGTAATCTGCTCGCGAAGCATTAATTCCTACCCGTTGAAAATGGAGTGTCGATTATAATAGCGGTCGCCCAACCTTGACGGCAAGGCATCCCGTTCCTTAATCGTATGCGAACTTTCCGAGTCCAGAGAACCCGTTATGAGCGACGAGCCTAACCCGCCGCCGGGCGCGACTGCCGCCCTGGTCCTAGCCGACGGGACCGTTTTCTGGGGCCAGGGCGTCGGCGCCCAGGGCAGCACGGTCGGCGAGCTGTGCTTCAACACCTCCATGACCGGCTATCAGGAGATCCTGACCGACCCGTCCTATGCGGGGCAGATCATCACCTTCACCTTCCCGCATATCGGGAATGTGGGCGCCAATCCCGAGGATATAGAGACCATCACCCCGGTGGCGCGCGGCCTGGTGCTGGCGGCGGCGATCACAAACGAGTCCAACTGGCGCGCAACCGGGGGGTTCAACGACTGGCTGATCCGCAACAACCTGATCGGCATCGCCGGCCTGGACACGCGCAGGCTGACTCGGCGCCTGCGCGACTTCGGCGCGGCCAACGCGGCCATCGGCTATGCCGCCGACGGCAGGGTCGATATCGCGGCGCTGAAGGCCCAGGCGGCCGGATGGCCCGGCCTGGACGGCATGGACCTCGCAATCGAGGTGACCGGCCGCCAGACTGCCGACTGGAACGAGACGCTGTGGACCCTGGAAAACGGACACGGCACGCAAGACGAACCGCGCCATCATGTGGTCGCCGTCGACTACGGCGCCAAGCGCAATATCCTTCGCGCGCTGGCCTCGGCCGGCTGCAAGGTGACGGTGGTACCCGCCGATGCGACGGCCGAGGACGTGTTGCGCCATAAGCCGGACGGCATCTTCCTGTCGAACGGCCCGGGCGACCCGGCCGCTACCGGCGTCTATGCCGTGCCGGTGATCAAGGAATTGATCGCCAGCGGCAAGCCGATCTTCGGCATCTGCCTCGGCCATCAGCTACTGTCGCTTGCGGTCGGCGGCCGCACCGAGAAGATGCATCACGGCCATCGCGGCGCGAACCATCCGGTTAAAGAATTGGCGACCGGCAAGGTCGAGATCACCAGCCAGAACCACGGCTTCATGGTGGTGACCGAAAGCCTTCCTGCCAATTGCGAAGCGACCCATGTTTCGCTGTTCGACGGCAGCAACGAAGGTTTCCGCATGACCGACAAGCCGGTATTCGCCGTGCAGTACCACCCAGAGGCTTCGCCGGGTCCGAAGGACTCCCATCATTTGTTCGACCGTTTCGTCCGGATGATGGATGCCGCACGATGACCGGGGCGTGACCGACGCAGCCATTACCCCGACGCATCGCCGACGTCTGGCGCCGCTTGTCGGTCTTTTCTTCGCCTTGATCGTTCCTGCCGTCCTCACCGTCGGCCGGCCCGGCAACGCGCCGCGCACCGTCTCGGCCCAGAACATCGTCCTGAACGAGATCGTCGTCTGGGCGCTGGCGCTGGTCGTCATTGGCATCATCCTGGTCTGGGAACGGCGCCCTTTGAGTTCTGTCGGCCTCGTGCGACCGACGGCGCGCGCCATCAAGACAGGTGCCAGCATTGCCCTTGTGCTGATTGTCCTCGCGCTGGTCGGCGCGGCGCTCATCCAGAGTATGGGCGTATCGGTCGGCGACGACAGCCAAGGGAAGATGGTCGCCGGCATGCCCTACGCGCTGCAGGCCCTCGTCGTCATAACGGCGGGCTTTACAGAGGAGCTGCTGTTTCGCGGTTACGCCATCACCCGTGTCACCGAGCTGACGGGAAGTCGCTGGCTCGGCGCCATCGTACCGGTCCTGATCTTCGGCGGCGTGCATGCGCCGTTCTGGGGCATCGGCCACGCCTTGGTCGCCGGCCTGTCCGGTCTGTGGCTGACGCTGATCTTCCTATGGCGCAAGGATCTGTGGACCAACATCGCCGCCCATGCCTTGCTTGACGGGCTGGTGTTCTTGGCTATGGATATCGCCGCGTTGCGCGGCACGACGGATATCTGAGGCGCCGCACAAGGCGGAAAGACCGCATTTCGAGGTTTGCGGCGGAAGCTGTAGACTGCGCCCATGTCCAAGTCATCGCCCCCCGACGCCGTGGTCGAGCACCAGCCTAGCGGCACCGACTCCGCCGAGATGACCGCCAAGGCCCTGCAACTGCGGCTTCGGCAACAGGAAATCCTTGCCGAACTGGGTGTTCTGGCATTGAAGGGCACACCGTTTCCCGAGTTGATCGAGCGCACGGTTAGCTTAACAGCCGAAGGTCTGCAGGCCGAGTTTTGCAAGACGCTGGAATATCTTCCGATGCAAAACTGCCTTTTGGTTCGCGCCGGGGTCGGCTGGGACGCAGGGGTCATCGGCCACGCGACGGTTGGGGCCGATCTCGATTCGCCCGCCGGCTTTGCGCTTCACACCGGCAAGCCGGTCATCTCGAACCATCTGGAGAACGAACAGCGCTTCAAGACGCCGGAATTGCTGATCGAGCACGGCGTGCGCCGGGCGATGAATGTCATCTTGCAAGGCGACGGGAAACCGTACGGCGTGCTGGAGGTCGACAGCCGGTCGGAAGGCGAATTCACTGAGCACGATATCGCGTTTCTGCAGGGCGCTGCCAACTTACTGGGAATGGCGATCGAACGGCAACGGATCGAGCGCGACCTGAAAGCCGCGATCGACCACCAGGAAGTCCTGCTTCAAGAGGGCAATCACAGGGTCACCAACAGCCTGCAACTGGTAACCAGCATGCTGAGCCTGCAGGCGACGGCGGCCGTATCCGGCGAACTGCGCGATCAGCTACAGGAGGCGATATCCCGAATCTCCGCGATCTCGCGTGCCCATCGGCGCCTCTACCGCACCAAGAAAATCCAGACGTTGAGTCTCGGCGACTACCTTATCGATATCGGCCACGACCTGGAGGAAGTAGCCGCTGACTGCGACGTCAACGTCGCGGTCGTCGATAATGTCGAGGTCGCCACCGACCGCGCTATTTCGATCTCGCTGATCGTGACCGAACTGATCACCAATGCTGCCAAGCACGCCTATGGAGAAGGCCAAGCCTGCCCGATATGGGTAACGCTGGGCCTTCCCGAGCCCAACCGTATCGTCATCTCGGTGCGGGACCAGGGCCACGGCCTTCCGGCGGAGTTCGACATCGCGCGGCGCAAGGGCCTCGGCATGCGCATCATTTCGGCCCTGCTGGCCCAGTTGGACGCCGCGATGACGGTCGAACGCCATCCGCAGGGCAGCGAATTCATCCTCGAAATCCCGCTGGCAGCGTCGGACTCGGCATCAGCCGGATAGGAAATACCGCTCCAGCACGCCCTGGTAGATCTCGGTCAGCGCGGTCACGTCCGCCACCGCGACATTCTCGTCAATCTTGTGCATCGACTGGCCGACCAGCCCGAACTCCACGACCGGGCAATGGCGGTGGATGAACCGGGCATCTGAAGTTCCACCCGTGGTGGAATAGGCCGGGCGCAGACCGGTCACATCTTCCGTCGCGGTTGCCACCATAGCGGCGAGCGCCCCCGGAGGGGTCAGGAAACTTTCGCCGGTCAGGTCGAATTCCAATTCGTAGCCGCCACCTGTTTCGTCGAGCGTCTTGCGCAACAGGGCCTCGAGACTCTTGCTATTGTAGGTGTCGTTGAAGCGGATATTGAAGACCGCGCGGCCCGACGCCGGGATTACGTTCGACGCCGTGTTTCCGACGTCGATCGACACGATTTCCAGGTTCGACGGATCGAAATGCTCAGTGCCGTTGTCCAACTTGAGCGCCGTCAGCGCCGCAAGCAACTTGACCAGCCGGGGCAGTGGATTGTCCGCCAGATGCGGATAGGCGACATGGCCCTGCGTGCCGCGAACGGTCAGTCGCCCAGTCATGCTGCCGCGCCGCCCGATCTTGATCGTGGTGCCGAGCGTGTCCGGGTTGGTCGGCTCACCCAGCACGCAGGCGTCGACCTTTTCGCCATTGGAGTTCATCCATGCGAGCAGCGAGCGGGTGCCGTTAAGCGCCTTGCCTTCCTCATCGCCGGTAATGAGCAGGCTGATCGAGCCTTTCGGCTGTCCGGCCTCCTCAAGATAACGCGAGATCGCGCCAACCATGGCGGCCAGCGCGCCCTTCATGTCGGCCGCGCCGCGCCCGTGCAGCCGCCCGTCCTTGACCACACCGGAAAACGGATCGTCTTTCCAGGCGGCGGTGTCGCCTGCCGGCACCACGTCGGTGTGTCCCGCGAAGGCGAAATTCGGGGCCTCGGTCCCCAGGCGTGCGTACAGATTCTCGATCGCCGGCCCGCCGTTCTCGTCCGAACTGATTCGATGGCAGGTAAAGCCCAGGCCTTCCAAGGCGTCGGCCAGCACGCCGATCGCGCCGGCATCGGCCGGCGTCACGCTTGGGCAGCGGATCAGCTGCTGCGCGAGCGCAATGGGATCGACCGGGGCAGACATGTCAGTCTCGCAGCAACGCGTTGATTGAGGTCGATGACCGGGTCTTGGCATCGACCCGCTTCACGATCACGGCGCAGGCGAGCGACGGCCCCATGGTGCCGTCGGCCAGGGGTTTACCCGGCAAAGACCCTGGCACCACCACAGAATAGGCGGGCACGCGGCCATACGTGACTTCACCGGTCGCGCGGTCGACGATCTTGGTCGATTTGCCCAGGAACACGCCCATGGAAATGACCGCCCCCTGCTCCACGATCACACCCTCGGCCACTTCCGAACGGGCGCCGATGAAGCAATCGTCCTCGATGATTACTGGCTCGGCCTGCAGCGGCTCCAGGACACCGCCGATGCCGACGCCGCCGGAGATGTGGCAGTTGGCGCCGATCTGCGCGCAGGACCCAACAGTCGCCCATGTGTCGATCATCGTGCCCTTACCGACATAGGCGCCGACATTGACGAAGCTGGGCATCAGCACGACGCCCGGTGCGATGTAAGCCGAGCGGCGGACGACGGAACCCGGCACGGCACGGAAGCCGGCTTGGGCGAATTGTTCAGCCTCCCAACCCTTCCATTTCAGCGACACCTTGTCGTAGCCGCCGGCCATCGGCACGGAATCGGTCAGGCGGAAGGACAGCAACACCGCCTTCTTCAGCCACTGATTGACGACCCAACCGTTGGCGCCCTTCTCGGCGATGCGGTATTCGCCGCGATCGAGCCCGTCCAGAGCCGCCTCGACCGCGACCCGCGCCGGCCCCGTGGTCTTAGCCGAGAGCGTGTCGCGGTGTTCCCAGCTTGCTTCGATGATGTGGGCGAATTCGGGCGTCGTCATTGGCACTCGCGGTCAAAAATCAGATTGAAATCGCGCGGACCATGCGAGGCACGCCCCGCCCTGTCAACCGGATGACCCGGCCGATCAGCCATGCCCACCGTGAATTGTGGCCGAGGTTTCCGCACCGGCAGAAGAATAGGTGATCGCCGTCCCGTTGCCGGCGTCCGCACGCATGTGGAAGCCCCCGGCGACATACTGGCCGAACAATGTAATCGTGGTCTTCAGCGTCCCATCGGTAATGGTCAGCGTCCCGCTCGTGCCGTTTTGGACGTATTTCAGCTTTTCCGTGGCGCTGAATTTCATAGATGACAGGTCGATCGTATCGCCGCCGGCAAAGCCCGATACCGCCGCCGTCAGCGTTTTCCCACCGCCAAGCCTCAGCAGTCCACTCCCACTGAATATGGCAGCACCGCTAAGTGTCGCGCCCGATGAGATGATCACGGTTCCCCCGTTGATTGTCGGAGACCCTGCGGCGGCGCCGGACTGTACCGTCAGCGTGACGCCCTTGCCGATCGTGAACCCATCGACCTCTGCACCGGTCCCAACAACTTCCTTGCCACCGCTCTGCACTGTGATGTTGGTTGCCGATCCCGCCTGGCCATAAACGAACGTTCCACCGCTTTTGACCGTGATGTCTTCGGCGATCCCACCGCTGGAGGTGATCATCGTGGCGCCATTGCCGATCGTGTCGCCGCTGGCCACGCCACCATAGATCAGCACTTCCTCCCCACCGCTCAGGATCTTCAATCCCGTGACGATCCCTCCGACATTCATCAGCGTGCCGCCCGCGGCAACGGTGCAATCGGTAGCCGAAGCAACCGGCAGGAAGCCGCCGCCGCCGGTCGGCACGTGTTCGACAGCCAGGGTAATGCCCTTCTGCACGACGAAGCCACTGACCGACGCGCCATTGGCCAGCACCTCGGTGGCGCCGCTGTGGAGCACGATCCGCGAGGTGACTGCGCCGCTTGCCAGCTCGATCGTGCCGCCCGACAGCACCACCGTGTTGATCGCGGTGCCGCCGGGATCGACGATCTGCCCACCGCCGTTGCTGACCACGGTTCCGACCGCCCGGCCACCGTCCAGAACCTCCTCGGAGGCTCCAAGAGCCGCGAACAACCCCTTGTTCACGCCGGCGATCGTTGTCTTGCTGGTGACGCCACCCGAACTGATCGTCTCACGGCCGCCATTCGCGATCTTCGTTCCGACGGTTCGGCCGATCACGATTTCCGTGCCGTTCAGCTGGACGCCGGTGGCGTTCGCCTTGGAAGTGAGCACCAGTTCACCGCCGGCCATCACGGTGACGCCCTTCAGGTTACCGCCGTTATCGGCTTCCACATATCCCCCTGCGGCGACCATCGTCGCGCTGGCGACGGCATTCGTTCCTGTAACGTAGGCTTCGCCGCCCGATCCGACCTTCGCCGAAACCGCAAGGCCGCCGCCCAGGACAACCAGAAGGCTCCGTGCGTCCTGTGTGCCGGCTGATACGACCGTCCTGACGGCTTTGCCGCCCTTGAACACATCCTGCTCGCCTTGCCGGATGATCGTGCCGCTGGCGACGCCGCCGGACAGGTATTCAATTCCGCCAAGCGAGATGACGGTATTGATCGCGGTGCCTTCGACCTGCTGATAGCCGCCGGAAGACACGATGGTGTTCCGCGCGATGCCGCCCTTGAGGACGTCCTGGACGCCGCTCCACAAGAGCGTTGTATGATTGCTCGTCTGCCCCGATGACACGACCTGAGTCTGGCCGCTGCTAATAATGGTCATTGAACGCTCCGGATATCTTCCGGCTCTTTTACCGGCTTCGCAGGCTGCATCCAAGTCAATGAAACGAAAGTCATTCTAGCGGGGAAAGCGGTTCCTATTTCTCATCGTCCGTCTTGGCGCGCGACCGGTGCTTTTTCGGTTTCGGCTTACCCCAGTAGTCCTCGGCCGCAATCGCGAAATTGAGGCTCTCGGCGTCGTCGATCTTGAAGGTGGTGATGCCGAGCAGGTTGCCGTGTTCGTCGAACAGCCCGCCGCCTGAGGATCCGGGCGAGATCGGCGCGGAGGTCTGCACGTAGCGCACGCCGCGCTGTTCCCTAAGGCCTGAGACGATCCCCTCACCCAGCGTTCCGACCAGACCGCTTGGGTTGCCGATCGAATAGGTCTTTTCCCCCACCGCCACGTCCGAATAAGGGCGCACGCCGGACACCGGGTGCAGCTTCATCCGCTGGCTGGCAATCACGCAGCGGTCGCTCCTGGGGTCGGAGGCGACCACGATGCCAGCGTCCATCTTCTTGTTCTGAACCAACACCACCGCCCGTCGGCCTTTGATGATGTGGCAGTTGGTCAGCGCCAGGGTCGGCGTGATGGCGACGGCCGAGCCTTCATAGACGCTCTTGCCGCTTTGCAGCGCCGCCTCGCTCTTCGCCGCGACGATGAGATAGACCGAAGGTGACACCTGCTTGAAGAGATTGACCGCGGTCATCGTCGGCCCGCCCTTAGGCGCCGGCATCGCGGCATCCAGCTCAGGATATTTCGCGGGTTTATCGGGCGACTTCCCTGGCGGCTTCTCGGCTGCGCACGCACCAGCCAATGTGGCGATGCACAGAATCGCTGACAGGCCCAAGACCGACGGCCGCACCTAATTCTCCCTCAAGGGTCCGTTTGCTTTCAGGAAACTTTATGCAAGGGCGTGAGTCGGAGCCAGCGAAATAAAGGCCTCAGGTCCCTCGGCGCGCAAGGACCAGATCGAGCCACTCGCAAAGGTCGTCGGCGACGAAGTCGATCTTCTTGCAGATGGCATCGCGCATAGCGAAGGTCCCCCAGTCGCGCTCGCCCCTAAGCCACACCGTCGCCATGCCTAGCGCATTGGCGGTTTCCAGGTTGACCGGAATGTCGTCGATCATGCACGCCGTTTCGGGACTCACCTCGTGCCGGCGCAGCATCGCCGCATAGGAGGCGTGATCGGGCTTGGGGATATAGTCGGCGTCGGAGATGTCGAAAATCTCCTCGAAATATTTGGTGATGCCGATCCGCTCCATGACGCGCTGCGCATGGACGCGCGACGAATTGGTGAAGATCAGCTTGCGGCCCGGCAGCAGGCCGAGCTTCAGTGCCAAGTCGGGGTTGGGTTCGACTAGGCCGACATCGATCTTATGAACATGCTCCAGGAACGGCTCCGGCTCCATGCCGTGCTCGGTCATCAGGCCGCGCAGCGTGGTGCCGTAGCGCCTGAACAGCTCCTTCTGCCGTGCGAAGGCGGCATCCGGCGCGATGTCGAAATACTCCGCGATGAAGACCGTCATGCGCAGGCTGATCTGGTCGAACAGCTTCGACGAGGCCGGATAGAGCGTATTGTCGAGATCGAATACCCAGGTTTCGACGCGGTCGAAGATCTCCGGCAGGTCCATCATCCGACTGCCCGCCGCGCGCGAAGCGCGGCCGTGAGGGTGCCGTCATCCAGATAGTCGAGCTCGCCGCCCATCGGCACGCCGTGTGCGAGGTACGTCACCTTCACGTCCGCCACTGCAAGCTGCTCGGCGATGTAGTGCCCAGTGGTCTGCCCTTCGACGGTGGCGTTGAGCGCCAGGATCACCTCGCGCACCTCCGGCTCGCGCGCCCGAGCAACCAGCTTGTCGATCGTCAGGTCCTGCGGCCCGACGCCCTGGAAGGCGGAGAGCGTACCCCCGAGCACGTGATAGCGCCCGTGGAATGCACCCGAGCGCTCCAAAGCCCAGAGATCGGCAACCTCCTCGACAACACAGATCGCTTGGCAGTCGCGATGCGGATCAGCGCAGATATGACACGGATCCTGGGTGTCGAGATTGCCGCAGACCGGGCAATTGCGCACGGCCTCGGCCGCCTGCCCGATCGCGTCGGCCAAAGGCAGCATCATGGTTTCGCGCCGCTTCAGCATGGTCAGCGCTGCCCGTCGGGCCGAACGCGGGCCCAGACCCGGCAGTTTCGCCAGAAGCTGGATCAGTTTCTCAATTTCGGCGCCGGCCATCCACATCCCCCATGGCCGCGGGATGTGTGCCTTCCGGTGCCGCGGTCAAGCGACGCTCCCATTCCAATGCATGAGCAACCATCGCGTCCAGATCATAGCGCGGTTCCCAGCCGAGACGATCCCTGATTTTACCTGAGGCAGCGATCAGGGTCGGCGGATCCCCCGGCCGACGCGGCGCACTCCTGACCGGAAGCGGTTCACCCGTCACCCGTTCGACCGCCTCGATCACCTCGCGGATCGAGATACCTTTGCCGTGGCCGCAATTCATCGTGAGGTTCTCGCCGCCCCGTTCCAGATGGTCGAGCGCCAGCAGGTGTGCGCCCACGAGATCGGTGACGTGGATATAGTCGCGCACGCAGGTGCCATCGGGTGTCGGATAGTCCTCGCCGAACAGGCCGAGTTCCGGCAGCACACCGACCGCGACCTGGACCGCGCGCTTGATGAGGTGGCTGGGCTTCTTGATGCTCTCGCCCGCCCGGCCTTTGGGATCGGCGCCGGAAACATTGAAATAGCGCAGGACGGTATAACGCAGGCCGTGCGCGTTGGCGGCGTCGGCCAGCATCTGTTCAGTCATCAGCTTGGTCCAGCCATAAGGATTGATCGGCTTGGTGACCGCGTCCTCCGGGATCGGCTGCACCTCCGGCTCGCCATAGGTGGCGGCGGTGGAAGAGAAGACGATCTGCTTCACCCCTGCTTCGATCATGCCTTCGATCAGCGTCAGGCTACCGACCGTGTTGTTGCGGTAGTATTCGAGCGGGTGGGTCACGGAGTGCCCGACCTCGATGCTGCCGGCGAAATGCATGACCGCGTCGATCTTATGCCGCGCGAACACATCGCGCAGCAAAGCGGCGTCGCCGACATTGCCTTCAACGAAAACCATGTCCGTCGGGACAGCCCAGCGTTGCCCGGTCGACAGGTCGTCGAGCGCGACCACGGTGTGACCGGCCTCCGAAAGCGCCAGGATTGCGTGACTGCCGATGAAGCCGGCCGCGCCGGTGACGAGGATCGTGCTCATGAAATGGGATATAGAGCAGCCCTCGGCGGGTCGCCACCGCCGATCGAGAATTTCTGTTACGGCCACGGGATAAACCCGGTAAGACAACGGGAAAGACACCACAGGAGGAAGTTTTGAGCGGGAATTTCAACGGAAAAGTCGCGATCGTCACAGGTGGCGGCAGCGGCATTGGCCTCGCCACCGCGAAGGCCTTCGCCGAGCAGGGCGCGAAGGTCGTGATCGCCGAGATTTCGGCGAAAAACGGCGAGGAAGCGGCCAAGACGATCAACGCTGCCGGCGGCTCCGCGATTTTCGTCCATACCGACGTATCAAAAGCGGACTCCGTCGCCAACCTGGTGGCGCAGGCCGTCGCGGCCTACGGCCGGCTCGACATCGCGGTCAACAATGCCGGCATCGACCCGGAAGTGGCGCCGGACGCGAACTGGGACGAGGCCGTCTTCGATCGCATCCAGGGCGTCAATCTGAAGGGCGTTTTCCTATGTATGAAATACGAGATCGCCCAGTTCCTGAAACAGGGCAATGGCGGCCGGATCGTCAATGTCGCCTCGATCGCCGGCCTGTCGGCGGTCTATAACAAGCCAGCCTACACGGCCAGCAAGCACGGCGTGGTCGGCATGACCAAGGCGGCCGCCCTGCAATATGCCCGCCGCGGTATCCGCATCAACGCGATGTGCCCGGGCGGCGTCGATACGCCGATCTCCGATCAGAACCACAAGGGCGACCAGGCCTTCATCGACCGCATGGCCGACGCCCACCCGATCGGCTATGTCTCCCAACCGTCCGAAATCGCCGCCGGCATCTTGTTCCAGTGCTCCGACGGCGCGTCCTTCATGATTGGCCACCCGATGGTGCTCGATGGCGGTTTGATAGCGGGATAATTCCCGCTTGCCATTGCGAGGAGCGCTGCGACGCGGCAATCCAGAGCCATCCGAGAAGCAGTCAGGCGAGAGGCCCTGGATTGCTTCCCGTCGCTCGCAATGATGGATTGAAATAAAGAACGCCCGAACGGGCAGCCTAGAGCGGCATCACCCAGGTCGCTTCTCGACCTTTTTCGACGTCTTGGACGCGCATCTGGACGCGCTGGCCAGCCTCCAGGACGTTCAGCCCGGAACGACGCAGAACGCTTTTGTGCACGAAGACGTCTTTGGCGGAATCGTCGGCCGTGATGAAGCCGAATCCTTTATCGGGCTTGAACCATTTTACGGTTCCTGCCATTTCCTCTTCCGGCCCCGCGGGCGCCATGCTGCGCGGCGCGTGCTGAACGATCGACCCGGTAGAAAGTGTCTCGATGATGCGCATGACCTGTGGACCTTTCGGTCCTTGGCCGATTTCGCAGACCAGTTCAGCTTGATCGCCGAGTTCCTGCAGGCCGGCGCGATGCAAGACGGATACGTGCAGGAAGGCATCCGGCGCACCGTCGACCGGAGATACAAAACCGAAGCCCTTGGTTGCGTTGAACCACTTCAGTCGTGTTCGGACAGATAGCCCGCCGTCCGTATCAAATTCCGTATCAAAGCGCGACAAAGAACAAACCTTCCAGAAGGCCGCCCATCTGACCAGAAACTGGTACTTTCACTTTATGCCTGGGATTGAACTCTTGCCAAACGGTTTTTTCAGTTTTCGCCCTAGAAAAAGCCACATTCTTACAGTTGCCGCCCAGCAAGGGATGTCTAAACTGCGGATAACGGGAAGGAAGGCATCATGACGGCACTTCAAAACGCCGAAAACGGCGCGTGGCCTTGGCTCGCGCACTATCCCAAAGAGATGAACTGGCACGCGGAGATTCCCGTAAAGCCGCTTTATGCGCTGCTGGACGACGCAGTGGCGAAGCACGCCCGTCAGCCGGCTTTCGATTTCATGGGCAAGAAGACAACCTATGGCGAAATGGGCGCCGAGGTCGACCGGTTCGCCTGCGGCCTTAGGAAGCTGATACAGCCGGGCGACCGGGTGGCCTTGGTACTCCCCAATTGCCTTTATTATCCGGTCGCGTATTTCGCGACGCTGAAATGCGGCGGGACGGTCGTCAACTGCAACCCGCTCTACACCGAGAGCGAGCTCAAGCATCAGTTGCTGGACGCCGGAGCCAAGTTGGTCGTCACCATCGACGTGACGCAGATCGCCGAAAAACTGATCGCGCTCAAGGATATCTGCAGCCTGGAGACGGTCATCATCTGCCCGATGACGGGCATCCTGCCGTTTCCGACCAACTGGCTTTACGGCCTCGCAAAGCGGAAAGACATCGTCCGCATGCCGGACGACAAACGCTTCGTGCGGTATAAGGACATGGTCTGCAACGACGGCAAGATCACGCCGCATCCCGTCGACCCGCACAAGGATATCGCGGTCCTGCAATATACCGGCGGGACGACCGGCGTGCCCAAGGGCGCGATGCTGACGCACGCGAACCTCTACGCCAACGCCTACCAGATGGTGCTGTTCGGGCTGGAGATGACGCCGGGCAAGGACAAGATGCTGGCGGTCATCCCATTCTTCCACGTCTTCGCGATGACGACGGCGATGAACAACCCGATCATGCAGGGCATCGAAATCGTCGCCCTGCCCCGTTTCGACATCAAACAGGTGCTGCAGACGATCGACAAGGCAAAGCCGACCTTCTTTCCGGCCGTACCCACGATCTATACTGCGATCAGCAACTATCCCGACTTGAAGAACTACGACGTCGGGTCGATCCGGCTGTGCATATCCGGCGGCGCACCGCTGCCGCTGGATGTGAAGGAGACGTTCGAACGCCTGACCGGCTGTACGCTGGTTGAAGGTTACGGCCTGTCGGAAACCTCACCGGTCGCCTGCTGCAACCCGCCCTTGGGCGTCAGCAAGGCGGGCTCGATCGGTATACCTGCCCCCCGCACAATCATCGAGATCATCTCGATGGACGACCGCTTGACCCCTGTAGCGCTCGGCGAAAAAGGGGAGGTCTGCATCCGGGGACCGCAGGTGATGCCGGGCTATTGGGAAAAGCCGGAGGAAACCGAATTCTCAATGGTGGGCGGCCGATTCCACACCGGCGATATCGGTTACATGGACGAGGACGGCTACACCTTCATCGTCGATCGCCTGAAGGACATCGTCATCGCGTCGGGCTACAAGATCTATCCGCGCAAGGTCGAGGAAGAGATCTATCGTCATCCCGCCGTCGAAGAAGCGGTCGCGGGCGGCGTCCCGGACAAGTATCGCGGCGAGACACTAAAGGTCTGGATCAAGCTGCATCCGGACATGACGCTGACCGCAGACGAGCTGCGCGCCTTTCTTGAGGACAAGCTGTCGCCCATCGAAATGCCCAAGCTGATCGAGTTCCGCGACACGCCGTTGCCCAAGACACTGATCGGCAAGCTGTCGCGCAAGGATCTGATCGCCCAGGAGCTGGCGAAGCAAAGCAAAGCCGTTGCGGCGGAATGATGCAATCAACCCCGTTGCCGCGCGGCCTATTCCACACCATTTGACGGGCTGACAGCCCCCGCCGCTCTTGCCCTTTAAGCCGGCCCGACAGAGAGTCCGGCATCGCATTTCGGAGCCATGACAGAATGACCAACGCCGTCATTACCCATTTTCGCCGCTCACCGTTTCACTTTGCCTCCAAGGGGGCGCTGGCGCGCACGCGGCCTGACGACCTCGCGGCCCAGGTCGTCTCGAAGCTGGTCGCCGACAGCGGCGTCGATCCCAAGGACATCGAAGATCTGATCCTCGGCTGTACCTTTCCCGAGGCCGAGCAGGGCCTCAATCTCGGCCGTTTGCTGGGCTTCCTGACGCATCTGCCGCTGTCCGTCGCCGGCACCACGGTCAACCGCTTCTGCGGTTCCTCCATGACCTCGATCCATATGGCGGTCGGCGCGATCGCGGCAGGCGCCGGCGACGTATTCATCTGCGCCGGTGTGGAATCGATGACGCGGGTGCCGATCCCGGGCTTCAACCCCTCACCGAACCCGACGCTCTATAAAGATTATCCGCAGGCCTATATCTCGATGGGCGAGACAGCGGAGAATTTGGCGAAGAAGTACCAGATTCCCCGCGTGAAGCAGGAAGAGCTGGCCGTCACCTCCCATCAGCGCGCGGCCGCTGCGGCAGCTGCGGGCAAGTTCGCCGAGGAGATTGTTCCGATCGAGACCAAGGGCGGCACCGTCTCGACCGACGGCACCATCCGGGCGGACACCAACCTGGAAGCGCTGGCGGGCCTGAAGCCCGCCTTCGACGTCAACGGCAGCGTCACCGCCGGCACGTCCTCGCCGCTGACCGACGGCGCCTCCGCCGTCATCGTGATGTCGGAAGATTACGCCAAAGCGCACGGCATAAAGCCGCTGGCGCGGATCAAGGCCATGGCGGTTGCGGGCTGCGCGCCGGAGATCATGGGCATCGGCCCGGTCCCGGCCACGCAGAAGGCGCTGAAGCGCGCAGGGCTGGAGCTCAAGGATATCGATCTGATCGAGCTCAACGAGGCGTTCGCCGCGCAGTCGCTGTCGGTGATCCAGGATCTGGGCATCGACGTGGCGAAGATGAACATCGACGGCGGCGCGCTGGCGCTGGGCCACCCGCTGGGTGCGTCGGGCGCCCGCATCACCGGCAAGGCGGCTACCCTGCTGCAGCGCGAGGGCAAGCAGTTCGCGCTGGCAACCATGTGCATCGGCGGCGGCCAGGGCATCGCCACCGTGCTCGAGGCCATCTAAATGGCCCGCGAAATCAAGAAGGTCGCAGTCATCGGCGCCGGCGTCATGGGGGCGGCCATCGCCGCGCACGTGACCAATGCTGGCCTGCCGGTCGTACTGCTGGATATTGTCGGCAAGGATCCGAACGATCGTAGCGCCATCGCCAAAGGCGCGGTCGAGAAGATGCTGAAGACCGACCCGGCCCCCTTCATGAGCCCGCGCAACGCGAAGCTGATCACGCCCGGCAACCTGGAAGACGACATCCAGCTGCTGGCCGACTGCGACTGGATCGTCGAGGCGATCATCGAGAACGTGAAGATCAAGCACGATCTTTACGCAAAGCTGGAAACGGTGCGGAAGGCCGGCTCTATCGTCACCTCCAACACCTCCACCATCCCGCTGAAGAATCTGGTCGAGGGCCGCTCCGAAGCCTTCCAGAGGGACTTCGCGATCACCCATTTCTTCAACCCGCCACGCTATATGCGGCTGCTGGAGCTGGTGTCCGGTAAGGCGACCGCACCGGACGTCACCGAAACGCTGGCCGCTTTCTGCGATGTAAAGCTCGGCAAGGGCGTGGTTCGCTGCCACGACACGCCGGGTTTCATCGCCAACCGGATCGGCATGATGTGGATGCAGGCGGGCCTGAACTCCGCCGAGGACAACGGCCTGACGGTCGAGGAAGCCGATGCCGTCGCCGGTAAGGTGATGGGCTTTCCCTCTACCGGCCTATTCGGCCTGTTCGACCTGGTCGGCATCGACCTCATGCCCCACGTGTCGTCCAGCATGGCGGCGAACCTGACCGCCGACGATCTATACCGCACTCAGTACCGCGATTCCGCGATCATCAAGCAATTGATTGAGACCGGCTATACCGGCCGCAAGGGCAAAGGCGGCTTCTATCGCATGAACAAGAGCAGCGGCGGACGCGTGAAGGAGGCGGTCGACCTGAAGACCGGCGAGTACCACTCCGCCGGCAAGCCGACCTTCCCGAGCCTCGACGCCGCGCTGGCCGATCGCAAGACCGGCCTGAAGACCCTGCTGTCGGGCGACGACAAGGGCTCCGCCTTCGCCTGGGGCATGCTGTCCCCGACCTTCGCCTACTCCGCCGACCTGGTCGGCGAGATCGCCGACACGCTGGTCGAGGTCGATGAGGGCATGAAGCTCGGCTATGGCTGGAAGTTCGGCCCGTTCGAACTGATGGACAAGATCGGAACCGGCTGGCTGGCTGAGCAGTACAAGGCCAAGGGCCAAGCAGTGCCGAAGCTGCTGGCGCTGGCCAACGGCCGCACCTTCTACCGCGTCGAAGGCGGGCAGCTGCAGTTCCTGGGGTTGGACGGCGCGTATCACGACGTGAAGCGCCCCGAGGGCGTGTTGCTGCTGACGGATATCAAGCGGAAGTCCGAGCCCCTGACCAAGAACGGTTCGGCTGCATTGTGGGATATCGGCGATGGCGTGGTCTGCCTGGAGTTCACCTCCAAGGCCAACTCGCTGGACCCCGACATCATGACGATGATCGGCAAGGCGATGGGCCTGATCGGCGACGGCAAAGGCCAATGGAAGGCGCTGGTCATCGCCAATGACGGCGACAATTTCTCGGTCGGCGCCAATCTGGGCCTCGTGATCTTCGCGATCAACATCGCGCTCTACGACCAGCTGGAGCAGATGATCCAGTTGGGCCAGCAGGTCTACAAGGCGCTGAAATACGCCCCCTTCCCTGTCGTCTCGGCCCCTGCCGGCCGCGCATTGGGGGGCGGCTGCGAGATCACGCTGCACAGCTCCGCCGTTCAGGCGCATGCCGAGACCTATATGGGCCTGGTCGAGGTCGGTGTCGGTGTCATCCCCGGCTGGGGCGGCTGCAAGGAACTGCTCGGCCGGCAGATCGAGAACCCGAGGCTGCCGAAAGGTCCAGTCCCGGCGGTAGCCGCGACGTTCCAGACGATCTCGACCGCGCAGGTCTCCAAATCCGCGGCGCAAGCCAGAGATTTGATGTATCTCCGCGAAACCGACGGCATCACCATGAACCGCGACCGCCTGCTGGCCGATGCCAAGGCGCGGGCGCTGTCGATGGTCGAGGGCTATACGCCACCCAAGCCGCACGAGTACCACCTCCCGGGCGCCACCGGGCGGACAGCTCTGTCGATGGCGGTGCACGATTTCGTCACGGCCGGCAAGGCGACGCCCTATGACGTCGTTGTGTCCGACGCGCTGGCCGAAATCCTGACCGGCGGCGACGTCGATTATCTCGACACGCTGAGCGAGGACGATATCAGCACGCTGGAGCGCAAGGCATTCGTCGCGCTGTGTAAGAAAGACGGCACCATCGACCGGATCGAGACCATGCTCAACACCGGCAAACCGCTGCGGAACTAAGGACCTGCCATGCCAACCTATACCGCGCCGCTGGATAATTTCCGGTTCGTCCTCAACGACGTTCTGAATGTCGGCGAAACCTTCGCCAAGCTGGGCCACACCGACGCGACGCCGGATCTGCTGGACGCGATACTGGAGGAAGCCGGCAAGTTCTGTGAGAACGAAATCCAACCGCTGAACCTGTCCGGCGACAGCGAGGGCTGCACCTTCGAGAACGGCGTCGTGCGTACGCCCAAGGGCTTCAAGGGGGCCTATGACAAGTTCCGCGAAGGCGGCTGGGTCGGGCTGACGGCCGATCCCGCCTATGGCGGGCAAGGTCTGCCACACACGATGAGCTCTGTGCTGGACGAGATGGTGTCGTCCGCCAACACCGCCTTCGGCATGTATCCGGGCCTGTCAGCCGGCGCCTATCGCGCCATCGCGCTGCACGGCACCCAGGAGCAGAAGGACCTCTACCTGCCGAAGCTGACCGACGGCATCTGGTCCGGCACCATGTGCCTGACCGAGCCGCAGTGCGGCACCGACCTCGGCCTCCTCCGCACCCGGGCAGAACCGGGCGAGAACGGCACCTGGAAACTGACCGGCACCAAGATCTTCATCTCGGCCGGCGAGCATGACCTGACCCAGAACATCATTCATCTGGTGCTGGCCCGCCTGCCCGACGCCCCGCCCGGCATCCGCGGCATCAGCCTGTTCATCGTGCCGAAGTTCCTGCCCAAGGAAGAGAACGGCGAAATCGTTGCTGGGCCGCGCAACGGGATCGCCTGCGGCTCGATCGAGCACAAGATGGGCATCAAGGCGTCGGCCACCTGTGTCATGAACCTGGACGACGCGACCGGCTGGCTGATCGGCGAGCCCCATAAGGGCATGCGCGCCATGTTCACCATGATGAACGCCGCGCGCCTGGGCGTCGCCATCCAGGGCTTGGGGCTGGCTGAGGTCGCCTACCAGAATGCGCTGGGCTACGCCAAGGACCGCATCCAGGGCCGCGCATTGACCGGCGCCAAGGACAAGACGAAGGCCGCCGATCCGATCATCGTGCATCCCGACGTGCGCCGGAACCTGCTGACGGTGAAGGCCTTCACCGAGGGCGCCCGGGCGCTGGGCCTCTGGGTAAGCTTGCAGCTCGACATCGAAGAGCGGTCGACCGACCCGAAGGAAAAGGAAGCGGCGGCGGACCTGCTGGCGCTGATGACGCCGATCGTGAAGTCCTATTTCACCGACGCCGGCTTCGAAGGCGCCGTCACCTCCATGCAGGTGTGGGGCGGCCACGGTTATATCCATGAGAACGGCGTCGAGCAGTTCGTCCGCGATGCCCGCATCACCCAGATTTATGAAGGTGCCAACGGCATCCAGGCGCTCGACCTGGTCGGGCGCAAGCTGCCGGCCAATCTCGGCCGCTCGCTGCGCCGGTTTTTCCATCCGGTGGCCGATTTCATCGCGCAGAACCAGGGCGACGCAGAATTCGGTGAACTGGTACTGCCGCTGGCCAAGGCCTTCGGCAAGCTGCAGCAGGCGACCGGCTATATCGCCCAGAAGGGCCTCGTGAACCCGGACGAAGCGGGCGCCGCATCCTCCCCTTATCTGCGCATGTTCGCGCTGGTGGCTATCGGCTTCATGTGGCTGCAGATGGCGAAGACCGCGAAGGCCAAGCTGGCAGAAGACAACAGCCGGGCCGAGTTCTACGGCTCGAAGATCAAGACCGCCCGCTTCTTCATGACCAAGATCCTGCCCGAAGCGGAAACCCATTTCCGTACGATCATGGCGGGCGCAAAGCCGCTGATGGATTTCGGCGTCGACGAGTTCTGAGATTGGATTTCGTAAGGCGGGTTGGCGGAACGCGACCCGCCAGCCGGACGGCGGGTTACGTTTCGCTAACCGGCTCTACATGCGGCTGTTTGACCTTCGTCGTTACATAGAAACTCTTGTCATCGACACACGTTTCAGGAAAGGCTGTTATATCGTTCCAACAGCAGAGCCTAACGTGTCCTATCTGCCCGCCTCGTTGATTTCGCCCGGTCCGACACGCGCCTATTGCAAGGTGGTGGGCGTATCGGTGTTTCTGGGCGTGGCGCTGGGCACGGCGATCACGCTGATCAACCGCGATCATGTCAACGACCTTCGGCATCATCTGACGATCTGGCTGCTGCTGGCGATCGTGGCCGGCATCAACGTGGCCGCGTTCCTGCTGTTTACCGTCGGCTATGCGGTCTATCGCTGGATCCGTCGCGACCTGAACCCCGAACGGGACGACTTCTAGCTTTTGCCCTTCGCCATATAGCTTTTGATGTCGGCGGCCATCTTGTCGCTGTCCGTGTCGCTGGAGAACACAGTCAGGAACTTGTCGTTCGGGTCCATCAGATAGACGAAGGACGAGTGGTTCATCCCATAGGCGGTGGGATCGGAACCCGTTGCCGGGGCCTTGCTGTAATAGACTTTATAGGCCTTGGCGACTGCCGCGATCTGCTCCGGCGTGCCGGTCAGCCCGGCGAGCCGTTTGTCGAACAGGGGCACATATTTCGCCAGCTGTGCCTGGGTATCGCGCGCGGGGTCGATGGTGATGAACATCTGCTGCACCTTGGCGCCGTCGGCCCCCATGGTGTCGACAGCCTGTGCCATCACCTGGAGTTCCGCCGGACAGGCGTCAGGGCAGAAGGTGTAGCCGAAATAGATCAGCCGGTACGAACCGTCATAGGTATGCTCGTTGACCGTCTTGCCGGTCTGGTCGGTCAACGTGAACGGCCCGCCGATCGAGATACCGGAGCTCTGCGTAACCTGGTCGCGCGGCCCGGCGGCCACGACATTCCACATGACGACGACCGCGATGGCGACGATCACCATCATCGACACCATCAGGATGAACAGGGAGCGGTTCGGGCGGGAAGCTGGCTTGGGCATGGCGTTCATATAGGCCTGCTGCGCCAGATCGCTCAAGCCGCTGCGGCACCTTGTCCGCGGGCTCGCTTGAATTGCGAGCCCGCGTCCGGTGCGTTTTGCCGCTTTTAGAGAACGCCCAGCATCGCGCCGACCAGCGGGTGGCGGACGATGTCCTGTTCCTCCAGATGCACGACGGCGATCCCCGGCAGCGGCTCGAGCCGGCGGGCGACATCGGCGAGACCCGATATGCCGGGTAGCAGGTCGCTCTGCTCCGGGTCTCCGGTGATGATCATGGTCGAATGCCAGCCGAGCCGGGTCAGCAGCATCTTCATCTGCGCGTAGGTGCAGTTCTGTGCTTCGTCGATTACGACGAAGGCGTTGTTCAGCGTGCGCCCGCGCATATAGCCGATCGGCGCGATCTCGATATCGCCCTCGTCCATCAACGAGCGCAACCGCTTACCGCCGAGCCGGTCGTTCAGGCAGTCGTAGAGCGGCCGCAGATAAGGCGCCATCTTCTCCAGCATGTCGCCCGGCAGGTAACCGAGGCTTTCACCCGCCTCGATCGCCGGGCGCGAGAGCACAATGCGTTCGATCTTCCCGGCCTCGAGCGCCTCGACTGCGGCCGAAACCGCCAGATAGGTCTTGCCGGTGCCGGCGGGCCCGATCGCCAGCGTCAAAGCATGGTCGGCGATGGCGGACAACAGGCGCTGCTGATTCGGGCTGCGCGGCTGGACCTTGCGGACATAGCTTTGGTCTCGTTTCTCGCTCAGCGGGTCCCAGCCGCCGCCGAACAGCGGCTGAACCTTGCCGCGATCGGATGCATCGGTGTGGGCGGCACGAGCGGAACGCTTTGTCATGACTGAGACCCTTTCACGCTGGTGGGAACCCGACCGGTGCTTTGGATCGGGCACAAAAAACCCCGCCATGAAGCGGGGTGACAGAAAGCCGACAGTACAAAAGAGGATGCTGCGCCCGGCGGGGGCGGAGTTGTTCTGGGTGCGCGAACCGCTGCACCGGATAGTACGACATTGAGGCGAATAACCGCGCCCTCTTGTCTACGGGAAGTGAACTATGCAGCTTTATATACCAGATGCGGGGGGTTGTCAGGCGTTTTGTGGGTTAAAGTTTTGTGACCGCTATCGGTTGCGGGGTTGGCTAGCAATAGGGGGAGAAAGCCTATCCGGGGGGCAACACCGGGTGCTTACATGCAAGCGGCGGCAGCCAGCAAGGATAGCCGAAGCCGATATGTTCGGCCCAGCGCACTTGCGGAGCGGGGTCGAGCGACATAGGCAGGCCCTGCCCCGGCAGCCACGTCACGGCGCCGGCGAAATTCCTGCGCAGACCGATGAATCGCACGCCCTGCCCCAACGGCATGGGAAACGCTCGCATGTTCGAGATATTGGCCACCGGCCCCTTATCGTCGACGATCGCCAGCCCCTCCGACATCGTTGTGTTGGCTTCGGTCGTGGTGGGGCCAGGAAGGTCTATGGCGTTGGCCATTTCTCGAGGGCCCGCCAAGCGCGGCGTGACCCGGACGCAAGACAGTAACAATGTGACGGCCAGCGCCGCGCAAGCCAGACGTTGACCAGCGAACAGGGCTTTGATCAGCAGCCATCCCAAAAGGCCGAACGCCGGAAACGTCCACATGAAATAATGGATGTTGAAGTAACGCCAGAGCCCGGTCGGCAGTAGATCCATGTAGCAGAGGTAAAGGCTGCAATAGATGATCAGGCATGCCGAAAGGAGCGCGATGGCCCCGCCGCGCACAAAGGCCAAGACGAGACCGGCGATGCCGAAGATCAGCCACGGCATCTGCGCCAGCAGACCCTTGCCGATAAAGAACCATTGCCTAGGCTCGATCAGCAGCACATAGGCCCGCCATATCGGGTTGTGAAAGGTGAATCCGACCTGCCCGACTTTTCTGATGTACCAGGAAACGCCCAGGCCATAGATCGCCAGATAGAGCGCCGCATAAGGCAGCAGTATGAGCGCGGCACCCGCGGCAAGTCGGGCAACAGCGCGCCAGTCCAAAGCGGATTGGCGAAAATCGGATACGGTCAGCCAGGCTACGCAGGTGGCCGAGATCAGCGCATCGGTTGGTCGGAGTATCGGCATCGCAGCCGCGACCACACCGAGGATGAATGGCCTGCGTTTACCCTGCAGATGGGCAGCGCTAAGCGCCAGGAGAACCCACGTCAGCGCAGCCGAGGGTGTCGTGCTCCAGGGAATGACCCATTGGCGGAACACGATCGGATCGGCACAGGCCGTCAGTAGGAAGAGAGCCGCTGCGACAGTCGCCGAAACACCGGCTCTAACCGCGAAACAGACAAAGGCAGCGTAAGCGGTAGTCAGTGAAATGAGGTCGACCGGGAAAAACGCATGCCCACGCAGGAAGGCGAACGGCACGGCCAGAAGGCTATACCCCGGCGGGACCATATGAAGCCTGGCATCGAGTTTTCCTTCCGCCAGTGCGTCCATCGAGTGGTAGAACAGGCTCTGGTCCCACCAATTTGCCCATCCCCCCGCGCAGCATTGCTCCAGCGGAGCCGGTTGCGCCAAGTCGCCGAGATAGGAGGCGACGTAGAAGAGGACCAGGAGTACCCCGCCGAACAGCGCTGGCGACAGGCGAACATTGATGGACATCGGCCTGCTGTAGCCGGAACTGTTACGGGGGACAACGAGATATTGCCGCCCGCATTGCCCACATCATCTGAGGAGGGCGGGCGTTTTGCAGAATCGCGGCGCTAGCCAGCACGGAAAACCGAAACCGATCTGCTCAGCCCAGCGCGACTGCGGCGGCTGATCGTCTAACATCGGCAGTTCGTGGCCCGGCGCCCAGGTGACTGTACCGACAAAATCGCGCCGGACCGCTATAAGCCGCACTCCAGCGCCCTCGGGGAGCGGAAACGCGCGCATCGTCGCAATGCTGCGGAGCAGCCCGGCAGAATCCTGAACCGCCAGAGTCGGGTCCATCGTGGTGTTCGCTTCGGTCGCCGCCGCACCGCGCAGGTCGACTGCGACCGCGGGTTCAGCGGGATCGGCCAGACGCGGCACGACACGGATACACGACAAAAGAAATACCGCCGCAAGAGCCACCCAGGCTTCCCGGCGTCGCGCGAAGAGATCACGGACAAGCAGCCACCCGACCAGCCCAAACCCGGCCCAAGTCCATTTGAAATAGTGAACGTTCAGATAGCGCCATAGGCCGGTCGGCAGAAGGTCGACATAAGAGAGGTAAAGAGCGAAATATGCGGCTAGGCAGACCGATAGCAGCGCCAGCGCGCTTCCTCTTCGCCAGGCGACAGCCATGCCGGCGAAGCCGAAAAGAAGCCAGGGCATATGCCGCATCAGCCCCTGCCCGGCGAAATACCACTGCCTGGGCTCAATCAGCAGGATATAGGCACGAAAAAGCGGATTGTGCAGCGTGAAGCCGAGATAGCGGCTGTTGATCATGTAGGTCGTGGCGTTCGGCCCGTAGATCCTTAGGTGGAGCGCCGCGTAAGGTAATATCAGCAACAGGATTCCAGCAGCCATCGCGGCCCCGTCGCGGATCGCCGACTGCCGGCGACGGAGGGTTTCGATGCCGACCCAGCCGAGGCAGATCACACTAATGATCCCGTCGGTGGGGCGGATAATCGGTACTGCAGCCGCGAGAATACCCAGCAGAAAGGGGTGACGCTCTCCCTGAAGATAGGCCGCGCTAACTGCAAGTAATGCCCATATTGCCGCTGCAGTCGGCGTCGTGTTCCATGGAATTACCCACTGTCTGAACAGGACGGGATCGGCACAGCTGGTCAACAGGAAGATGAGAACGGCCGCGAAGGCAGAAACGCGGATTCGGCCTGCGAAGACGATAAAAGCGGCGTAAGCGCCGAGAAGGCTGGCCAGGTCGACGAAGAAGAAGGCATGATTGCGCAGAAAGACGAAAGGCGCTCCTAGCAGGGCGTAGCCAAGCGGGTACCAGTGCTGTCCGGGATCGAAATTGCCAGCGGCGAGCGCCCGCGCAGAGCGATAATAAAATCCCTGATCGCCCCAGCCGATCCACCCGGTCACACAGCACGGATCAAGCTGAGCGCCAGGCGCAGCCGGATCGCGAAGGTAGAAAACGGTATAGAGCAGAACCAGCAACAATCCGCCTAGGGTGGCCGGCTTTAGATGCCAATCGATGCGCATGTCGGTCTTTGATGTGAAGGTTTGCCGCGCACAATGACCGATCCGCCGAGTCGGGGATAGCTTGAACCACACCGAGCGGGGCAATAGAAATACCATGCTGACAGCCTGTCGCTTGGAATTCCGAATGGGAGCCGCCGCGAACGCACAAGGTGAGTGATCGGTGCAAGCAAGTTCAACAATGACCAAGCGCAAGAGCAAGCTCTGGCGCCACTGGCTGATGATGCCCCTATACGCCCTGGCCGTCGCCAGTTCGGCGAAGTCTTTCCGCGACAATCCTGTCATCGGAAGCCCACGGCTGAACCAGCGCGGGCTTCACATTTTGCGCCGCGAACTGGCGCGTCCGCTCGGCGTCTATCGCCGGAGACGGCTGGAGTCACTGATCAGCCAAGCCGACCGCGAAGCCTTCGCCCGAGACGGCTTCATTGTGAAGCCGAACTTCCTGCCACCCGCGGAATTCAAGGCGCTGCAAGACGAGATATTGAATCTCGACGCGCCCGCGCGCGAGGCGATCATCGGCGACACGCTGACCCGGCTGATCCCGTTGGACGGTAAGGTACTGCCCCGGCTGCCGGTCGCACGGTCGGTGCTGGAGGGCAAGCGCTATCGTAACCTTCTGGCCTATGTCGGCTCGTTCCGGCGCGTGCCGCATCTTTATGTCCAGACGGTGTTCAGCAAACACAGGCCGGACGCGGAACCCGACATCCAGTCATTCTATCACTCGGACACGTTCCACCCGACGGTGAAGTCCTGGCTCTTCCTGGACGACGTGAAGATCGACTCCACGCCGTTCACCTATGTGCCGGGCTCGCATATCGCCAATAAACGACGGCTGGCCTGGGAACGGCGCACGTCGATCACCGCCAAGGACGGCAAGGACAAGCTGACGGCCGAGGGATCGTTCCGGATCAGCGAAGTGGAGATCAGGCGGCTGGGCTATGGCGCGCCGGTGTCGCTGCCGGTGGCGGCGAACACGCTGGTCGTGGCCGACACCAGCGGTTTCCATGCCCGCGGCACCGCCGCAGGGCAGACGACGCGGCTGTCGATCTGGGCCTATAGCCGCAGCAACCCCTTCCTGCCCTGGACAGGCGGTGACCTCGTCGGCCTGCCCTTCGTCAAGGCGCGTGCGCTGCGGATTTATTGGGCGGTCACGGACAGGCTGAAAGACAAGAAAAAAGCGCCACGCGAGTGGCGCTGGGTCGGGAACCGCTCCCCGCTGGCGCCGCCGGAGGGGTGACCGATCTTCTCTAGGTAGGTTGGGTTAGCAAAGCGTAACCCAACAGGGAGCCGTCAGCACCAATGTCGGCGGGTTACGCTGATGCTAACCCGCCCTCAAAATCGCCGCCCCTACTCGAACGCCTCTTCCCAGCTGCCCTGGGTCGACGCCTTGGAATATTCCGTGGCGCGGCTTTCGAAGAAGTTGGCGTGCTCGACACCGTTCAGGATCGCGTCCATCCAGGGCAGCGGGTTGGACTGAATGCGATAGATCGGCTGCAGGTTCAGCTGGCTGAGCCGGCGGTCGGCGATCCAGCGGATATATTGCTTCACATCCTCGCCCGTCAGGCCCTGGATACCGCCCTGCTCGAACGCCAGGTCGATGAAGGCGTCCTCGTGCGTCACGATCGTCTCGCAGGCCTTGTAGATCTCGTGCTGCAGGTCCTGGGTCCAGATATCCCGGTTCTCGTCGATGAAGGCGCGGAACAGCTTGATGATCGAGGCCGTGTGCAGGCTCTCGTCGCGCACGCTCCACGACACGATCTGGCCCATGCCCTTCATCTTGTTGAAGCGCGGGAAGTTCATCAGGATCGCGAAGGACGCGAACAGCTGCAGCCCCTCGGTGAAGGCGCCGAACACGGCCAGCGTCAGCGCGATGTTCTCGCGCGAGTCGACGTTGAAATTCTGCATGTAGTCGTACTTGTCCTTCATCTCCTTGTACTGGAGGAAGGCCGTGTACTCCGCCTCGGGCATGCCGATGGTGTCGAGCAGGTGGCTATAGGCAGCGATATGCACCGTCTCGATATTGGAGAAGGCGGACAGCATCATCTTCACTTCGGTCGGCTGGAACACCCGCGAATAATGCTTCATGTAGCAGTTGTTCACCTCGACATCCGCCTGGGTGAAGAAGCGGAAGATCTGGGTCAGCAGGTTCTGCTCGGAGGCGGTCAGCTTGTTGCGCCAATCCTTCACGTCGTCGGCCAGCGGCACCTCTTCGGGCAGCCAATGGATGCGCTGCTGCGTCATCCAGGCTTCATAGGCCCATGGATAGCGGAACGGCTTGTAGGCGGTGGACGGGGTCAGAAGGTTGGACATGGAGATGCCTCTCGGGCGTACGACGTGGCTGACTAATGAAGCGGGAAGAGATACGGCTCGGCTGGACGATCCTTCGGCTTCTTCGCCTTGGGCGCGGCCACGGGCGCCACGCGGCGGCGGAATATGTCGGGGAATTCCTCGACGACATCGCTTTCGCCATGCTGCATCAGGAACCGCATGGCGCGGTCGCCGCCCCATTCGTCCGCGGTATAGACGCCCTTGCCCCCAATGACGCGGTCGAGATAGGCGAATCGCCCGTCGCGGGTCAGCAGCAGAAAGCGGGTGGTCATGGCCTCCGCATCAACCGCCCGATAAAGGCAGGTGGTCGTGTCAGCCTGATAGGTCTTGCCGGAAAGCCTGAAGGAAAAGCCGCCGGCGACCGGAGCGTGAGCCTTCATTGGCACGACAGGCATTCCTCGTAATTGGCGCCGTTCGACGGCTCTCCGCCGCCCATCGGCAGGCGCGGCGTCCCGGGCACGCTCTCGATCACCTCGACGGTCGGCGCGGCCGTACCGGCCGAGAGCGCAGACTCGGCGCGCTGGATCGACATCGAGCGGCAGTAATAGAGCGACTTCACGCCCTTCTTCCACGCCTGGAAGTGGATCTGGTGCAGATCGCGCTTATGCACGTTGGCCGGGATGAACACGTTCAACGACTGCGACTGGCAGATGAAGGGCGTGCGGTCGGCCGCCAGCTCGATCACCCAGCGCTGGTCGAGCTCGAAGGCGGTCTTGAAGACCATCTTCTCGTGCTCGTTCAGGATATCCAGATGCTGCACCGAACCGCCGTTCTGGACGATAGACGACCAGGTTTCCTCGTCGTTGCGGTTCCGCTCGGCGAGCAGCGCCTCCAGGTGCGGATTGCGCACCGGGAAGGAGCCTGACAGCGTCTTGTGCGTATAGGCGTTGGTCGGCAGCGGCTCGATGCCCGGCGATGTCCCGCCGCAGATGATCGAGATCGACGCCGTCGGCGCGATCGCGATCTTGTTTGAGAACCGCTCCATGATGCCGTAATCGGCCGCGTCGGCGCAGGCCCCGCGTTCCAGCGCCAGCTTCTGCGAGGCGGCGTCGGCGCCGCGCCGGATATGCTGGAACATGCGGCGGTTCCACACCTTGGCCATCACGCTCTCGAATGGCACGCCCATGCCCTGCAGGAAAGAGTGCAGGCCCATGACACCGAGCCCGACCGAGCGCTCGCGCTCCGCCGAATAGCGGGCACGGGCCATCGAATCCGGCGCGTTGGCGATGAAGTCGCTGAGCACGTTGTCGAGGAAACGCAGCACGTCCTCGATGATCGTCGGGTGGTCCTGCCACTCCAGGAATTTTTCCAGGTTGAGCGACGACAGGCAGCAGACCGCCGTGCGCTCCTTGCCGTAGGGGTCCGTGCCGGTCGGCAGCGTGATCTCGCTGCACAGGTTCGACATCTTGACCTGCAGGCCGGCCAGCTTGTGATGCTCCGGGATCGCCCGGTTCACGTGGTCGATGAACAGCAGGTAGGGTTCGCCGGTCTCGATCCGCGCCGTCAGCAGGCGGATCCACAGGCCGCGCGCCGAAACGCGGCGGATCACTGCCCCGTCCTTCGGGCTGGTCAGCGCCCATTCCTCGTCAGCCTCGACCGCGCGCATGAACGCGTCGGGGATGGCGATGCCGTTATGCAGGTTGAGCGCCTTGCGGTTCGGGTCGCCGCCGGTGGGCCGGCGCAGCTCGATGAATTCCTCGATTTCCGGGTGGCTGATCGGCAGATAGACGGCGGCCGAGCCGCGGCGGAGCGATCCCTGGCTGATCGCCAGCGTCAGGCTGTCCTGCACGCGGATGAAGGGCACGATGCCGCTGGTCTTGCCGTTGCCGCCGACCTTCTCGCCGATCGAGCGCAAATTGCCCCAATAGGAGCCGATGCCGCCGCCGCGCGCCGCCAACCAGACATTCTCGTTCCAAAGATCGACGATGCCGTTCAGGCTGTCGCTGCACTCGTTCAGGAAGCACGAGATCGGCAGACCGCGGCTGGTGCCGCCGTTCGACAGGATCGGCGTCGACGGCATGAACCAGAGCTTCGAGATGTAGTCGTACAGGCGCTGCGCATGGGCGCTGTCGTCGCTGTAATGAACCGCGACCCGTGCGAACAGGTCCTGGAATGTTTCGCCCGGCAACAGATACCGGTCTGTCAGGGTGGCTTTTCCAAAATCTGTCAACAGGTCGTCTCGCGACGGGTCCGTCTGGAGACGCGTGCCGTTCTCTAGCTGTACGACATCGAACATCGGTTGGCTCCCTCGCCTATCCACAGGTTGTGGACGGTTCTGCTGTGGATAACTCATCGGTCACCCACAACAGTTTGTTGTCACAGGGGGGAACGGTACCATATCTCGTTTGCCTGTCTATCCTAAATTTGCTCGAAGATTCAGATGACCACGCATCCCCCGACGATTTTTACGGTCGGTCATTCGAACCATCCGATCGATCGCTTCATCGACCTGTTGAGGGCCCATGGGATCGAGGCGCTCGTCGACGTCCGGGCGTTCCCAGGGTCGCGCCGCAATCCGCAATTCAACAAGGATGCGCTGTCCGCCGCCCTTCGCCAAGCGGGAATTACCTATCATCATATGGTGTCTCTGGGTGGTTTTCGCAAACATGACGACATCCCCGAGGAGACCGGCTTCAGCGCCTATATGAAATACACAAAGACAGATGAATTTCAGTCATCTATAAAGTCTATTAAAGAAATTACATTAGGAAAAAATACGACAGTCATGTGTGCCGAGGCGCTGTGGTGGAACTGCCATAGGCAGTATATCGCCGAGGCGATGGCGAAAGACGGTTTCACCGTCGTTCATATCTTGGATGAGAAGCGCGCGGCCGAGCGCGACCGGTCTCCGACACTGCCCGGTTTGTAGACTCAAACGGCGGAATGCGCTTCGCTTTTCCGCCTCACCGGAATACCGTCACTTTTCGCCAAAGACCCCGCCAAAGCCGGGGCGGCGAGACGGGGAACCAGCCATGCACGACCTCATCATCCGGGGCGGAACCATCGTCGACGGCACCAGCAGAGCGCCCTTTGCCGGCGACGTCGCCGTCGCGAACGGCCGCATCGCCGCGGTCGGCCGCCGCATCGACGGTCAAGCCGCGACTGTCATCGACGCCGCCGGCAAGATCGTCACACCCGGCTTTGTCGACGTCCACACCCATTATGACGGCCAGGCAACCTGGGACGAGCAGCTTGCCCCGTCCTGCTGGCACGGCGTCACGACCGTGGTCGTGGGAAATTGCGGCGTCGGATTCGCGCCCGTGCGCCCCGGCGCCGAACAGGCGTTGATCCAGCTGATGGAGGGTGTCGAAGATATCCCCGGCACAGTCCTGGCCGAAGGCATCTCCTGGGGCTGGGAAAGCTTTCCCGAATATCTCGATATCTTGTCCCGCCGTCGCTGGATGATCGATGTCGGCACGCACGTGCCGCACGCCGCCGTGCGCGCCTATGTCATGGGCGACCGCGCCAACGACGACCGGGTCACCCGATCCGACCTCGCGCAGATGACGGAGATCGTGCGCGGCGGCATCGAAGCCGGGGCGCTGGGCGTCTCAACCTCGCGCATCCTGGCGCACCGCACCTCGACCGGCGACATGGTGCCCGGCACCTTGGCCAACCGCGACGAGCTGGCGGCACTGGCAGATGTCCTGCGCGACCTGGGCACCGGCGTGTTCGAGGTAGTGCCGCGCGGTATGGATGGCGAGGCGACCGCGGAAGCCCACGCCGAAATCGACTGGATGGGCGACATCGCGGCCAGGACCGGCCGCCCGGTCGTGTTCTCGGTCGTGCAGACCCACACCGAGCTCGACCGCTGGCAGGAGTTGCTCGCGCGCTCCGGCGACCTCAGGGACAAGGGCGTGAGGATCTATCCGCAGGTCGCGAATCGGCCAACCGGGATCCTGTTCGGGCTACAGAGCCCGAGCCACCCCTTCTCGACCCGCCCGACCTATCAGGCGCTGGCCGGGCTGCCCCTCAAGGAACGAATCGCCTGCCTGCGCGATCCTGAAATCCGCGCAAAAATCCTCTCCGAACCCAACGGTGCCTACGATCATCCACTCAGCAGCTTCGTCTACACCGGCTTCGGCAACATGCTGCCGGTCGCCGAACCGATCAATTTCGAGCCGAAACCGAGCGACACGATCGCGGCATTGGCCGAGTCGGCGGGCGTCGGCCCGGAAGACTACTGCTATGACTTCCTGACAGGAGCGGCCGGCCGCAACCTCCTGATGTTCCCCTTCACCAACTATTTCCGCTTCAACCTCGACGACGTGCACGCGATGCTGACCCATCCGGCCAGCGTCTACGGCCTGGGCGACGGGGGCGCGCATTGCGGCATCGCCTGCGACGCCAGCGGCCAGACCTTCATGCTGGCCTATTGGGTGCGCGACCGGGAAAGCGGCCCGCGCATCGCGCTCGAGCAGGCGGTCAAGACGATGACCAGCGACAATGCCGACCTCTATGGCCTGCATGACCGCGGCCGACTCGCGCCGGGTTATCGCGCCGACATCGCCGTCATCGATTTCGACCGGCTGAAGCTGGAGCTGCCGGAGATGGTCTACGACCTGCCGGCCGGCGGCCGCCGCGTGATGCAGCGCGCCAAGGGCTACGCCGCCGTGATCGTCAACGGCGAGATCACGATTCGCGACGACCGGGCGACGGGCGCCCTGCCCGGCCGCCTGATCCGCGGGGCCCAGCCGGCGCCGACCTGATTATCGCGGCATGAACCGCGCAATTCCGCTTCACGCCGCGTGATCATCGCGTAGATTGGCGCCGACGATCATTGAGAAGACACGAACGGGAGAGTGGGAAGATGCGGGGACTAAAAGGAAAGGTTGCGGTGATCGCGGGCGGCGGAACGGGCATCGGCGCGGCCACGGCGATCAGGCTGGCCGAGGAAGGCGTCTCGGTCGCGGTCGGCGACATCAATATCAGGGCGGCGGAAGAGGTCGTCGGTAACATCGCGGCCGCCGGCGGCAACGCGATCGCCGTGCATTTCGACGTCAGCGACGATGAATCGGTGCGCAATCTCGTTGCAACCGCCGTCGAAACCTATGGCGGCATCGACCTTATGCATGCCAACGCCGCCGACCTGTCGCTGTGCATGAACGACAGCGACGCGGTCGACATATCTCTGGAGATCTGGGACCAGACCATGGCGGTCAATCTGCGCGGCCACCTGCTGTGCACCCGCCACGCCATCCCTGCCTTACTGAAGCGCGGCGGCGGGGCGATCGTCTACACCTCGTCCGGCGCCGCCTATGTCGGCGAGCCGGTGCGGGTCGCCTACGCCGTCTCCAAATCAGGCATCAACGCACTGATGCGCCACGTCGCCTCCCGCTGGGGCAAGGAGGGCATCCGTTCCAACGCCATCGCGCCGGGCCTGATCATGACCGAGAATGCGCTGAAGAACATGCCGCAGGAACGGCAGGACGAGATGCTGGCGTTGGGCCGCAGCAAACGCCTTGGCTTCCCCGGCGACATCGCCTCGACGGTTGTCATGCTGGCATCGGATGACGGCGACTGGATCAACGGTCAGGTGATCAGCGTCGACGGCGGCATCACGATGCGCGGATGAACGACGCCTACTCCCCTGCCCGCCTGGCCGACCGCGCCGAGATCACCGACATTCTGTATCGCTGGTGCCGGGCGGCCGACCGACGCGATTGGAATGCGGTGCGGAAGGTTTTCCACCCCGACGCGATCGACAATCACGGGCCGTTCGTCGGCGGGGTCGAGGAGCTGATCGCGTGGATGGCCGAGCGGCACCGCACGATCCCGTTCTCGATGCATCTCGTCTCCAACATCCTGATCGAGTTCGCGACCGCCGACAGCGCGCTGGCCGAGACCTATATCTTCGCCAAGCTGCGCTATTCGGCGGAGGGCAAGGCCGCGCTCGCCGTCTTCACCGGCAGCGCCGAAGGCGGCAGTGCAACCGCGACCGATTCCTTCTCCTGGGCCCGCTACATCGACCGGTTCGAACGACGGAAGGGCGAATGGCGGATCGCCCGGCGTACTGTCGCCTTCGACTCCAGCCTGACGGCGGACGTACCCGCCGACGCGCCGGCCTTCGATCCCAGTTGGGCGGTCGGGCGGCGCGACAAGGTCGATCCGCTCTATAAGGAACGGGCCGCGATGGGGCTGATCGACTAGGCCGCCGAGAGCCCCAGGGCCTGTGCCAAACCGAGACGCGGTGCGGCCAAATCGGCCAGCGTGTATCTGTCGAGTACCGCCAGGAAACCGCGGGTTGCCTCGCCCAGCGCGCCTTTGAGCGCGCACATGCCCTGGATGCGGCAGAAATCCGGCTGGCCCAGGCAACCCAGGACAGCCAGATCTTCCTCGGTCGCGCGCACGACAGCGCCGATGCCGATCGCGTCCGCCGGACAAGCAAGACGCATACCCCCGCCCTTCCCGCGCACGGTCGTCAGGTATCCGAGCTGTCCCAGGCGATGAACGACCTTCATGAGATGCGCCTGCGAAATATCGAAGGCGGCGGCGACCTCCCCGATGGTGGACAGGCGTTCGCCTTTCGCCGCCGCATACATCAGTACGCGCAAGGCATAATCGGTCTGCAGGGTCAGTTTCATCGCTGCGTCGTCCCGTCACGTCCGGCAACAGCCGGTCGCCGTTGCTATAAGATGTATTATAGATATATCTTATAGGACGACAAGCAAATGGGGTGACGCGATGACCGATCTATCGAATGCAGAGCGCCGCGCGCGCATCGTCAGCGGCATCCGGGCTGAGACCGGCATATCCGAGGCGATGATCGATGCGCTGGTCGAGCGATTTTATGGTCGCGTTCGGAAGGATCCGCTGCTGGGTCCGATTTTCGCTGAACGGATCGCGGACTGGGGGCCGCATCTGGCGACGATGAAACGGTTCTGGTCTTCGGTCACGCTGATGAGCGGCACATATCACGGCCAGCCGATGCAGAAGCATTTCCCGCTGCCGATCGACCGGCATCATTTCGACCGCTGGCTGGCCTTGTTCAAAGCGACGGCGATCGAAGTCTGCCCGCTACCCGCCGCGCGGCACTTCATGGAACGCGCCGATCGGATCGCCGAAAGCCTGGAAATAGGCATCGCCAGCGGCCGCGGCGTCATATTGCGCAAGGGCGAGCGGTACGAACGACCGGCGGACGCTGCGTGATGTTCATCCGCGATCTGGAGCGCCGCGGTTTCCTGATGCTCGGCGCGGGCCTGGCTTGTTCGCTCGGCGGCGCGGCGATGGGCGAGGAAAGCTGCGCGAAGCCTTACGCCGGCGACAAGGAGCAACGGGATTCGTTGCACTACGTGGAACAATCATCCGATGCAGAACGCGCTTGCACCGCGTGCCAATATTTCGAGCCGCGCGGTCGCTGCGGAAATTGTCGTATCCTTGAAACCATGGTGAACCCGGCGGGCACCTGCGATTCCTTCAGCAAGAAGGCGGACTGATCCTTCAGTAGGCGTAGGCGGCAAAAGCCGGAGCGACCGAACCGCCCCACGCGCCCGCATAGGCCGCCAGCGCTTGGTCGGCCAGCGTTTGGCCGCTCTCCGCGATGCGTTCGAGCGGTTCCAGGAAGATCGTCTCGTCCTGGCCTTGCGCATTCAGCCGTGCGCGCCGCTTGAGGCCACTACGCGAGAGCGCCAGAATCTCGCGCGCGACGTCGCGCGCAGTACGTCCCTTGATCATCGCCGCCAGCGCGTCGCGCGGCACGGACGCACGAAGCTCGGCCCTGACCTCGGTTGTCCAGCCCTTGACCAGATCCCAGGCCGCGGTCAGCGAGTCCCTGTCGTAGAGCAGTCCGGTCCACAACGCCGGCAGAGCGTCGATATGTTCAGCGGGCCCGCCGTCGGCGCCGCGCATCTCAAGATATTTCTTGAGACGGACTTCGGGGAAGATCGTGGTCATGTGATCGGCCCAGTCGCTCATCGTCGGCAGCTCGCCGGGCAGGCCGGGAAGCTCACCCCGCAGGAAGTCGCGGAAGGACTGGCCGGAGACGTCGACATAGCGCCCGCCCCTCAGCACGAAATACATCGGCACGTCGAGCGCATAGTCGACATAGCGCTCGAACCCGAAACCGTCCTCGAACACGAATGGCAGGTCGCCCGTGCGATCGGGATCAGTGTCTGTCCAGACCTGGGAACGGCGGCTCTTGAAGCCGGAAGGCTTTCCCTCCTTGAAGGGCGAATTGGCGAAGAGCGCGGTCGCGATCGGCTGCAGCGCCAGCGAGACGCGGAACTTCTTCACCATGCAGGCTTCGGATTCGAAATCGAGATTGGCCTGGATGGTGCAGGTGCGAAGCATCATGTCCTGCCCCTCATTGCCGCGTTTCGGCATGTAGGCGCGCATGATCGCGTAGCGGCCCTTGGGCATCCAGGGCACGTCTTCACGCTTGAGGCTGGGCTGGAAACCCATGCCCAACAGGCCGATGCCGAGCGGCCCCGCAACCTCTTTCACCTGCGCCAGATGCGTAGCCGTTTCCGCGGCCGCGTCGTGGATCGAATCGAGCGGCGCACCGGACAGCTCGAATTGCCCGCCCGGCTCCAGCGAGATATTCGCCATGCCTTGGGTGAGGCCGATCAGCGTTTCGCCCTCGTAGACGCCACCCCAGCCGAAACGCTTCAGCCCCTCCAACAGGGCGCGCACGCCGTCATCGCCCTCGTAGGCGACGGGCCCATGGCCGCGCTTGCGGAACAGGAACTTCTCGTGCTCCGTCCCGACCCGCCACTCGGCCGCGGGTTTGCAACCGCTTTCCAGATAGGCGACGAGCTGTCGCCGATCGGAAACGATCTCGTTGCCCGCGTTTGAAGCTACAGACATCGATCGCCTCGAAAAATCGACTTAGGATACATATTCGCTGCGAAACGGTGGACGGACGTCCGCCGAGATACCGTCGCCTGCCAGTGCCTGCCAGCAGGCCAGTGCCGCGATCGCGGCGGTCTCGGCCCGAAGAAGACGGGGGCCCAAACCGACCGGTACAACAAAGGGGAGTTTCCGCAAAGCGTCAAGCTCCTCCGGCGCAAAGCCGCCTTCCGGCCCGATCAGCACGCCGGCCGGCGATCCGCGCCGCGCGGCCGCGGCCGCGGCGATCGGCACGGCCGAGCCGGCCTCCATGCAGGCAAAGAGCGGCCTGTCGGCTGGCCAGGCGGCCATTGCCTTCATGAGCTGCACCGGCTCGCGGACTTCGGGGATATCCAGCCGCTCCGTCTGCTCGGCCGCCTCTATGGCGATGCCGGTCAGGCGTTCGGAATTGACGCGCATCGGTTCGGACCGGCGGGTGATCACCGGCCACAAGACCGAGACGCCAAGCTCGGTCGCCTTTTCCGCGATGAAATCGATGCGCGCACGCTTGATCGGCGCGAAGACGAGCCAGAGGTCCGGACCGGGCGCCTGCGGCCTGCGCTCGGTATCCAACACAATGTCCGTGCTGTTCTTGCCGTAGCCGCCGATATGGCCAAGCCATTCCCCATCCCGACCGTTGAACAGTCCGACCTCATCGCCGACCGCGCGGCGCATGACATTCTTTATATAGTGCGTCCGGTCGCCGCCGAGCGCGACGCGCCCACCGGCCCCCAGAGACTCCGTGACATAGAGCCGAGGGATCATATGCGCTCTATACTGGCTTGCGGAACGACAGACCATAGCCACACGCGCATGGCGACCTGACCAATCACCCACTATTATGAACGGCCAATGACCGACACGTCCGCCCACACTACCCACACCGACCTTGTTTCCGACGGCTGGATCGACAGACGTATGCCGACGTGGACGCGGCCCTATCTGAAGCTCGCGCGTCTGGACAGGCCGACCGGCATCTGGCTGCTGCTGCTGCCCTGCTGGTGGTCGATCGCGCTGGCCAGTCCCAGCGCGGCGACCGGCATCGGCATGACCGTGCTCTTCACCATCGGCGCCATCGTCATGCGTGGGGCCGGCTGCACGGTGAACGACATTCTTGACCGCGATATCGATGCGCAGGTCGAACGCACCCGCGGACGCCCCTTGCCGTCCGGCCAAGTCGGGCTGTTGGGCGCATTAGTGTTCCTGGCGCTGCAACTGGCCGTCGGGCTGGTGATCCTGATCCAGCTTAGCCGGCTGACGATCGGGCTGGGCGTTGCCTCCCTTGTCCTGGTCGGCGCCTATCCGCTGATGAAGCGGATCACCTGGTGGCCGCAGGCTTTCCTTGGCCTCACCTTCAACTGGGGCGCGATCATGGGCTGGAGCGCGGTGACGGGGCATATCGGGGTCGGCGCGATCTTGCTTTATGCCGGTGGTTTCTGCTGGACCATGATCTACGACACGATCTATGCGCATCAGGACAGCCGCGACGACGCCGAGGCCGGCGTGAAATCGACCGCTCGGCGCTTCGGCCGTTTCAGCCGCCTATGGCTGTTCGGTTTCGCCGCCGCGATGCTGATTCTGGTCGACCTCGCCGGCGATGTCACCGGCCTGCATTCCGCCTTTCAATTCATGCAGATACCGATCGCAGCGCACTTGATCTGGCTGCTCGCGCTGTGGGATGTCGACGATCCGCGCGACTGCCTGCGGCGGTTCCAGGCGAGCCGGTGGACAGGATTGCTGGTTGTCGCCGCCATCGTCGTCGGACGGCTTTTCGGGTGACAGACCGACACACCGAATTCGTCATCGCCAATACCATCGTCACGCATGCCGCCGCCGTGCCAGAGATCGCGCTGCACCTTGCCACCGAGGTGACGCCGCTCTGGCAGGCCTCGGAGGAAACGTTGCAACAGAACGGCCTGCCGCCGCCTTATTGGGCCTTTGCCTGGCCCGGCGGTCAAGCCTTCGCCCGTTTGATGTTGGACAAGCCGGAACTGGTGCGGGGTCGCACGATCTTGGACTTCGCCGCCGGTTCAGGCATCGCCGCGATCGCGGCAGTGAGATCGGGCGCCGCGCGCGCGGTCGCCAGCGAGATCGACGACTTCGCCCTGGCAGCCGTCAAGCTCAATGCCGATCTGAACGGCACAAATATCTACATCTGTAACAAAGATTTATTAATCGATCCTCCCACACGATATGATATTATTCTGGCTGGCGATGTCTGCTATGAGCGCCCGATGGCGAGCAGGGTTCTCGCTTGGCTGGATTTGGCTGTCTCGGCCGGCATCGAGGTGCTGGTCGCCGATCCGGGGCGCGCCTATCTGCCCGGGGGCGGTTTGACCGAACTCGGTCGCTATGACATTCCGACTTCGCTCGACCTCGAAAACCGCAAGATGATGACCACTGTCATATATCGCTACGCGCCGCAGGATTCCGCCTCATGACATCCGACCTCCTTACCCTTCTCGAAGATAGCATCCGCCGTGCCAAGAAGGCGGGCGCGGATGCCGCGGACGCCCTGGCGTACGACAGCCAGTCGCTCAGCATCTCGCGCCGGCTGGATAAACCCGAACGCCTGGAACGATCGGAATCCCGCGACCTGGGACTGCGCGTGTTCGTCGGACAGCGGCAAGCGATGGTTTCGACCAGCGAACGCACGCCGGAAGCACTCGCCGAACTGGCCGAACGCGCGGTAGCCATGGCGCGGGCGGTGCCGGAGGATCCCCATTGCGGGCTTGC
The DNA here is from genome assembly GCA_035493715.1 of Alphaproteobacteria bacterium. Classification (GTDB taxonomy): domain Bacteria; phylum Pseudomonadota; class Alphaproteobacteria; order BOG-932; family Roseiterribacteraceae; genus BOG-932. The sequence goes on from DATJHU010000109.1 coordinate 63,187, forward strand.
CGACCCGTCGCAGCTTGCACGCGACTGGCAGGATTTCGATCTGGCCGACCCGATCGAGCCAGCTGTGGACGCAATGATCGCCGCTGCGTCCGAGGCCGAGGCAGCAGCCAGGGCGGTTCCGGGCGTCACGAATTCCGAAGGGGCGGACGCCGGTTGGGGCCGCAGCGATATTGCGCTGGTCGCCTCCAACGGTTTCGCCGCAGCCTATGCCCGCACCAGCCACAGCCTGTCCGTCGCCGTGCTCGCGGGGGAAGGCGCGGGCATGGAACGAGATTACGACTATACTTCAGCAGTCCACGCCAGTGATTTGAAATCGGCCAAGGAAATTGGTTTGTCGGCCGGCGAGAAAGCGGTCCGTCGTTTGAACCCGCGCAAGGGGCCGACGGCTTCCGTGCCGGTCGTGTTCGACCCGCGCGTCGCAGGGGGTTTCATCAGCGCCCTGGCCGGTGCGATCTCCGGACCGTCGGTCGCGCGCGGCACCTCCTTCCTTAAGGACCAGATGGGGGCCCAGCTTTTCGCCCCCGGTGTCAGTATCGTCGACGATCCGTTCCTGGTGCGCGGGCTGCGCTCGCGCCCGTTCGACGGCGAGGGTGTCGCCCCGTCGCGCCGTGCGATCATCGATGACGGGCGGCTGACCACTTGGCTGCTCGATCTGCGCTCCGCCCGGCAGCTCGGCCTCGCCACCACCGGCCATGCTGCGCGCGGCACCGGCGGCCCGCCCCACCCCTCGCCTTCGAACCTGGCGTTGATGCCCGGAAAGCAGACTCCGGCGGAGCTGATCGGGGAGATCGGGAACGGGTTCTATGTGACTGAACTGATGGGCATGGGGCTGAACGGGGTGACCGGCGACTATAGCCGGGGCGCCGCCGGATTCTGGATCGAGAATGGCCAGTTGACCTACGCTGTCAGCGAGATGACGGTGGCCGGCAACCTGAAAACCATGTTCCCCAAGCTGACGCCCGCGAGCGACCTCGTCCGGCGCTATGGCATCGACAGCCCGACGATCCGCATCGATGGGATGACAGTCGCAGGCCGGTGAGGCGATTTATCCCGCCCTCCCGCTCAAGGAAAAGCTGGCCAATCGGCGAGTCGCCGCTATATACGCACGCCCGGTAGAGTACCCGGAGGAAGCTGATGCTGAGTGAGACCGAGGGTGCGCGTCGTTATCGGACAATCTGGCTTTCCGACATCCATCTCGGCACCAAGGGGTGTCGGGCGGATATGCTGCTGGATTTCCTGCGTGAGACAGAATCAGAATTCCTGTTCCTGGTGGGCGACATTGTCGATGGCTGGCGGCTGACCAAATCCTGGTACTGGCCGCAGGCGCATAACGACGTCGTCCAGAAGATCATGCGTAAGGCCCGCAAGGGCACCGAGGTGATCTATATCCCCGGCAACCACGACGAAGGCTTCCGCCAGTTCCGCGGCCTGGATTTCGGCCATATCAGGATTTCCGAAGACGTCGTCCATGAGATGGCGAACGGCAAGCGCTTCCTGATCACGCACGGTGACAAGTTCGACGTCGTGGTGAACTACGCCAAATGGCTGGCGATGCTGGGCGATGCCGCCTATTCCGCCGCGATCATGCTGAATGTCTGGTTCAATGCCGCGCGTCGGCGTTTCGGCTTTCCCTATTGGTCGCTGTCGTCCTACCTGAAGCATAAGGTCAAGAACGCGGTCGAGTTCATCGGCGACTACGAAAACGCGCTGGCCAGGGAAGCACGGCGGAATAATGTCGATGGTGTGATCTGCGGCCATATCCATCATGCGGAGATGCGCGACATCGACGGCATCACCTATTGCAACGACGGCGACTGGGTCGAAAGCTGTACGGCGCTGGTGGAGCACCCGGATGGGCGGCTTGAGATCATCGACTGGACCGCCCAGCAGAACATGAAGATCAGTGCCCGCGCCGCAGCCTGAGATTTCCGTCAACACGTCGATTTTCGGCACCCGAATTTGAGAATCCTTTTCATCACCGACGCCTGGCACCCGCAAGTCAACGGCGTGGTCCGGACCTTGCTGACAACCGGCCGCGAGCTCGAGAAGATGGGTCACACAGTGGGCTTCATCGGTCCCGATCAGTTCCGAACGGTCGGGATGCCCGGCTATGCCGAAATCAAGGTGGCGGTGAGGCCGCGCCGGCGCCTTGAGAAGCTGATCATGGAATTCCGGCCCGAGGCGATCCATATCGCCACCGAAGGCCCGCTGGGCTGGGCCGGCCGCGCGATCTGCCGCAAGAAGGGCTATGTCTTCACCACTTCCTATCATACCTCCTTCCCCGAATATCTTGCGGAGCGGCTGCCCGTGCCGCTGTCGCTGAGCTATGCCGTGCTGCGCCGGTTCCACCGCGCCTCGGCCGCTGTGATGGTGGCGACCCCAACCGTGGCGCGCGCCCTGACCGAGCGGGGTTTCGCAAATCTCAAGCGCTGGACGCGCGGCGTCGATACGGAGCTGTTCAAGCCGCGCAGCAAGGATTTCATCGACGCCCCGCGCCCGATTTCGATCTGCGTCGGCCGGGTTGCCGTGGAGAAAAACATCGAGGCCTTCCTGTCGCTGGACATCCCCGGAACGAAATATGTCGTCGGCGGCGGTCCGATGCTGGAAACGCTGCGCCGACGCTATCCCCAGGTGCGTTTTGTCGGGCCACGCCACGGCGACGAGCTCGCTGCCTATTTCGCCGCCGCCGATGTGTTCGTCTTCCCGTCCCGCACGGACACGTTCGGACTGGTCATACTGGAGGCGCTGGCGTCCGGCGTGCCGGTCGCCGCCTATCCGGTGCAGGGGCCGGTCGATGTGATCGGCAACAGCGATGTCGGAGTCCTTGACGAGGATCTGGGCAGCGCCGTAATGCGCGCACTTAAGATTGCCCCTGAGCGCTGCCGCGATTACGCACTGAAACACTCCTGGACCGCTGCCGCGCAACAGTTCCTGTCCAATGTCCAACCCTGCGCGTGACGCCGCTTCGACCGAGCGGCGCCCGTTCCTGCTCGGCCTCTATGCCGGCCTGCTGGAAGCAGGCGCGCCCTTGCTCGACCTCTATCTGGCGCGCCGCATGCGAGCGGGCCGCGAGGACGCCAAGCGATTTGACGAACGGCGCGGCATTGCCTCTGTCCCGCGCCCGGCCGGCTTCCTGATCTGGTTCCATGCCGCGAGCGTCGGCGAATCCATGTCCATGCTGCGGCTGCTGGACCGACTGCTGGAAGAGCGCCGGGACCTGCGCATTCTCGTGACGACCGGAACGGTCACGTCCGCGGCCATGGTCGCCGATCGGTTGGGCGATCGAGTCATTCATCAATATATCCCCGTCGACCGCCGCGCATGGGTCGAGCGGTTCCTGGCATATTGGAGGCCCGATTGCGCCGTATGGATTGAATCCGAGATCTGGCCGAACCTGCTGGACGGGATTGCGCGACGAGGCATCCCTGCGGCACTGGTCAATGCGCGCATGTCGGAGCGGTCTCACCGGCGCTGGTCGTGGGCACCCGCCACCATCGCTCGGCTTCTTGCCACCTTCGATCTCTGCCTGGCGCAGACCGAACAGGAAGCGGGCCGCCTGGGGGAACTCGGCGCACGCGACGTGCGCTATGTCGGCCATCTGAAATTCGCCGCCGATCCCCTGCCCGCCGACCCCTGCATACTGGCGTCGCTGCGCCAGGCGACGGATCAGCGACCGCTCTGGGTCCTGGCCTCGTCGCACGAGGGCGAAGATGAGATCGCGATCGCAGCGCATCAGCGTCTCGCTGCGCGATTCCCGAATCTTCTGACAGTGATCGTGCCGCGCCATGTGAAGCGCGGGACCGCTATTGCAGCGCTAGCATCCACCGCAGGCCTTACCGTCTCGCTCCGTTCCGCGGGCCTGCCGCCGGGACGGGGCGATGCCGTCTATGTCGCCGATTCCATGGGTGAGCTCGGCCTTTGGTACCGGCTGGCCGGCATCGCCTGCATCGGCGGCTCTTTGGTGCCGGTGGGCGGACACAACCCGATCGAGGCGGCGCAGCTCGACTGCGCCCTGCTCTATGGCCCGCATATGTTCAGCATGTCCGGCATCGCAGCGGAGTTGCAGGCGGAGAATGCCGTGACCGTCGTCGACAGCGAGGAGAGGCTGGCCGACGCGATCGGCAGGCTACTGGAGGATCGACCGGCCGCGTTGGCCATGGCCGCGGCTGCGCGCAATGTCGCCGAACGCAATCGACATGTGTTGGATCGCGCCTTCGCCGCGCTGGACCCGCTGATCGACCGGGCGCAGGCTGCCGCGCAACGATGAATACGCCTGCTTTCTGGTATCGCCCGGCCGGAGCTCTGGCATTTGCTCTTGCGCCGTTGGGCTGGATCTATGCTGGAACCACGGCTTGGCGGCTTGCACACGGCACACCTGCACGACTACCCGTTCCCGTCATCTGCGTAGGCAACCTGACCGCAGGCGGGACGGGCAAAACCCCGATCGTCCGCGACCTCGCCGCGCGTCTCGCGGCCCGTCGGCGGTCGCCAGCCATCCTCTCGCGCGGTTATGGCGGCAGTGAACGCGGACCGCTCAAAGTGGATTCCGCCCTCCACCAAGGTGCGGATGTCGGAGACGAACCTCTGTTGCTGGCAGGTGACGCGGCCTGCTGGGTCGCGGCCGACCGCGCAGAAGGCGGCTGGGCCGCCGTCGCCGGCGGCGCTGACATCGTCGTCATGGATGATGGGTTGCAGAACCCGGCTCTGGAGCAGGATTTGCGCCTGGTCGTTGCGGACGGAACGGCGGGCTTCGGCAACGGTCGCGCGATCCCGGCAGGCCCGCTCCGCGAGACCGTGGCGCGCGGTTTGGCGCGGGCGCACGCCTTGATCGTCGTCGGCGAAGACAGGGCCGGGCTTGCCGCGAGGTTCGCCGGCCGCCTGCCCATCCTCACCGCAAAGCTGGAGCCCCGCGATGCCGGCTGGCTGGCCGGTACGCGCGTCGCGGCGCTGGCCGGCATCGGGCAACCGGGGAAATTCCGCGAAACGCTTATTGCCGCCGGTGCGGAAATAGCATCGTTCAACACCTTCCCCGATCATCATTTCTACTCCGGTGCCGAGTTGGACGCCTTCATCGCCGACGCCGAGCGCCATAAGGCTCTGCCGGTCACGACGGAAAAAGATTGGGTGAGGTTGGCGTCCGAGTGGCGCAGCCGTATCCGCCCGGTAATTGTCGGGCTCGCCTGGCAGCGGCCGGCCGCGATCGAAGCCTTGCTCGACCTGGTTACCGAACGTGGCTGACCGGTCGTTGCCCCGCCGCACGGGGTATGCCCTGCAGGCGATCGCACTGGCCTTGTTTCTCGGCCTCTGCCGCATCCTGCCAGTCGATTGGGCCTCAGGCCTCGGCGGCTGGATCGGGCGCACCGTCGGACCGCTGTTGGGCCAGAACCGCAAGGCGGCGCGCAACCTCGCCCGGGCTTTTCCCGACAATTCCGTCGAAACCAACGCGCGGATCCTGCGTGGCATGTGGGACAATCTGGGACGTGTGATCGCCGAATACCCGCATTTGCCTCGAATATGCGCCAAGCTGGAGGGTGGACGGGTCGAAGTCGTAGGGATCGAAACCATCCGCGCACTCGCCACCGACGAAAAGCCCGGCATCCTCTTCGGCGCACATCTGGCGAACTGGGAAGTCCAGCCGTTTATCGCACGCCATACCGGGCTGGAACTGGCGCTGATCTATCGCGCGCCCAACAACGAATGGGTCGACAGGTTGCTGCGCCGGCTGCGCGATGCGCCACTGCTGTTCCGCAAGGGTCAGGAAGGGGCGCGCGCGTTGTTCAGCCTTTTGCGCGGCGGCGGCCACGTCGCGATGCTGGTCGACCAGAAGATGAACGACGGCATAGCGGTGCCGTTCTTCGGCCGCGATGCGATGACGGCACCCGCCATCGCCCAGTTCGGCCTGCGGCTTGGATGCGTGATCGTGCCGGTCCGTACCGAGCGCTTGCGCGGCGCGCGCTTCCGCATCACCGTCTACCCGCCGCTGGAAATGCCTAATAGTGGCGACCGGACCGCCGACGAGCTGGCGGTGATGACGACGATCAACGGCATCGTCGAGGACTGGGTGCGGGCCCGGCCGGAACAGTGGCTCTGGCTGCATCGCCGCTGGCCGGATTAGCCGCTTTTGAATTCAACCCGTATAATGAAGCTGCGACATTGTGTTGCGGATAATATTTCGTAATGTGTACTATATCAAAAGTGAACATCGCTCATCTGAGTCGATGACACCGGGAGAACTTTAATGAAAATCGTATCGGCGGCGCTCGGCTCCGCACTTCTAGCCACCATGGCATTTGCGCCGGCGATCGCCGCCACCCCGCTCTTCGCCAGCGAGCCCGCCGCCGCGCAGGCCTGTGGTAGCGACGAGGTCGTCTGGATCGATCTGGACCGTGGCAAATTCTATCACAAGTCCCAGGCCAGCTTCGGCAAGGGCAATAATGGCGGGTACGCCTGCGCCAAGGCCGCGCATTCGCAGTACCGCGAATCGCACGACTGATTTTTTAACGATTCACAGCGAAAAGGGGCGGTCCCAGCGGACCGCCCCTTTTTGTTTGCAGAAAAATTTCGCGTTGCAGAAAATGCATGACAGATAGAATTTTCAAGTCAGGACGGCTGGATGATCGGTGAGATAGGGTGTCTCATCGCCTGCGACATAGTGCGCCGCAGCATTTTTCGTTTTGTGTAACATATAGAGTGCGACCGGCGACGATTTCGTCGTCAATCCGATGGAGATTGTTATGAAGATCGCTTATGCCGCGATGGCTGCCAGCCTGTTCGCCGCCTCGTTCCCGGCCCTCGCCGCGACCAGCCTGTATGCGACCGAACCCGCCGCGACAGCCGCCTGTGCGTCCGACGAGGTTGTGTGGGTCGACCTGGATCGCGGCCGTTTCTATCACAAGGGCCAGAGCGCCTTCGCCAAGGGCAGCAACGGCGGCTACGCCTGCATGAAGGCGGCGCACGCGCAGTACCGCGAAGGCCACGACTGAGTCTTTCGCGCTTAGCGTTACGAAAAGGGCGGCCCCGAGGGACCGCCCTTTTTGATTCCTAGAAAAGCTGGCCTTGTTTGGCCGGAGGATTCGGCGCAACGGCAGGCTTGGGTTTCGGCGCACCGCCATCCACGATGGCGGTGACCCGCCCGTCGTGGAATTCGAGCCGAACAGCATCACCCGGCTTCGCGTCCTTGGCCGATCCGACTGCATGGCCGACATCGTCCGTGACGAGTGCGAAGCCCCGCTTCAGCACCCCGCGATAGGAATAACTCTCCAGCAAGTCGGCCAACCGCTGATAGCGCGATTGGGCCGCGTCGCATGAGGCTTTGAAAGCGGTATCGAGCGCCCTGCTTTGCGCGTCCAGCTGACGCTTGGCGTCCACTATCTGCTGCTGCGGGTGGCGAAGCCGCGCAGTCCAGGTGGCGGCGGCCTGCGTCCGCCGCTCGGTATAATTGCGCCACGCCCCATCCAGCCGCTCATCCAGCCCGTCCAGATGGCGCTTCGCATCCTGGATCTGCTGCAGCGGGTGCCGCAGCCGCGCGCCCCAGGTTGCCACGGCCTGAACCCGTCGCTCCGCGTAGTTCCGCCAGGCTCCGCACAGACGCTCATCGAGGCCATCCAGACGCTGGACATGCGCCTCGATCGCGTGGCGCGGATTGCCCAGCCCGCGTTCCAAGGCCTGCAGCCCGCTGCGCTTGAACTCGAGCGAGCGCTCGATCTGGAACAGCAGTCGGGAGGATTGCTCCTCGACCCGCGCCAGAAGCTGCAGCCGGACCGGCACGGCAAACTCCGCTGCGGCCGTCGGCGTCGGCGCACGCCGGTCCGAGGCGAAATCGATCAGCGTGGTGTCGGTCTCGTGCCCCACGGCCGAGATCAGCGGGATCGTGCTCGCTGCCGCCGCGCGCACGACGATCTCCTCGTTGAAAGCCATCAGGTCTTCGATCGCCCCGCCGCCGCGCGCGACGATCAGGACGTCGGGCCGGCGCGGCCAACCTTCAACGGGCAGTGTATTGAAGCCCGTGATCGCCGCTGCCACCTCGGACGCGGCATTGGCCCCCTGCACGGCCACAGGCCATATCAGCACGTCGCGCGGAAAGCGGTCGGCCAGGCGATGCAATATGTCCCGGATCACAGCCCCGGTCGGTGAGGTGATGACGCCGATCACGCCCGGAAGGCTGGGCAGCGGACGTTTGCGGTCAGCGTCGAACAAGCCTTCCGCCGCAAGCTTCTTGCGCCGTTCCTCGATCAGCTTCAGCAGTGCGCCCTGCCCTGCCAGCTCCATCGATTCGATAACGATCTGATAGCTGGAGCGGGCGGGATAGGTCGTAATCCGGCCCGTGCAGATCACCTCGACGCCGTCTTCAGGAATCATCCCCAGGCGGCCGGCATTGCCGCGCCAGACGACGCCGTCGATCACCGCGTCGTCATCCTTCAGGCAGAGATAGATATGCCCGGACGTGTGACGCTTGACCCGCAGCAACTCGCCGCGCACGCGCACCAGCCCATAGGCGCCTTCGATCGTGCGCTTTACGGCGCGCGCCAGCTCGCCCACCGTATAGGGAGCCAGGTTGCCGCCGGGGCCGGCGATGTCGTCGGACTCGAGAAGCCCGGGTTCGATTTGCGCGCTCATCCCGCCATGATACAAACCGCCCCGGAAAAAGCCATTTTCAGGAAATGCGATTGGCCGACAAGCTCAACATCCTTCTCGTCGGCAGCGGCGGGCGCGAGCACGCGCTGGCCGTCCGTATCGCCGCCTCACCGCTGACGGCGCGCCTTGTCGCGGCGCCCGGCAATGCCGGCATCGCCGAGGTCGCGGAATGCGTCGCGATCCCAGCCGACGACGTGTCGCGACTGGTCGATCTTGCCGTCGCCGAGAAGATCGATTTCGTCGTGGTCGGGCCAGAGGTCGCGCTGGTCGCCGGCCTTGCCGACCGACTGGCCGAAAAGGCCATCACGGCGTTCGGGCCGAGCGCGGCCGCGGCGGCGCTTGAAGGCTCCAAGGCTTATATGAAGGACATCGTCGCCAAATACGGCATCCCAACCGCGGCCTATCGGCGCTTCACGGACGGCAAGGCCGCAAAAGCCTATGTCGCCCAGCAGGGCGCGCCGATCGTGATCAAGGCCGACGGGCTCGCGGCCGGTAAGGGCGTCACCGTCGCCCAAACGATCGAAGAAGCCAACACTGCCATCGACGAGGCGCTGGTCGGCGGCCGCTTCGGCGCGGCGGGTGAAGAGATTGTCGTCGAGGAATTCATGACCGGCGAGGAAGCCAGCTATTTCGCGCTGGTCGACGGCGAAACGGTCGTGCCGCTGGGCGCCGCGCAGGACCACAAGGCGGTCGGCGACGGCGACACAGGCCCCAATACCGGCGGCATGGGCGCCTACAGCCCGGCGCCGGTGATAACGGCCGATCTTGAGAAGCAGATACTGGACGACATCATCCGTCCGCTGGCCAACGCCATGGTCGCCGAAGGTCGTCCGTATCGGGGCGTGATCTTCGCCGGCCTTATGATCGCGGATTCCAAAGCACGACTGATCGAGATCAATGTCCGCTTCGGCGATCCGGAGTGTCAGGTGCTGATGGCACGTCTGGAGAGCGATCCCGTGGACCTGATGTTGGCGACGGCCCAGGGGCGTCTCGGTAGCCAGCCCCCCGCACGATGGCGCGATGTGGCGGCATTGACCGTCGTCCTCTGCGCGGAAGGCTATCCCGGCACGCCGAAAACCGGGACTGAGATCAAAGGCATAGCCGAGGCTGGAAAGACCGAAGGCGTCACCGTCCTGCATGCCGGCACCAAACGCGATGCCGGGGGACGGTTGTTGGCGTCCGGCGGGCGCGTGCTGAACGTCGTCGCCACCGGCCGCGATGTGGCCGAAGCGCAGGTCCGTGCCTATAGGGCGGTCGATAGGATCGACTGGCCGGAGGGCTTCTGCCGCCACGACATCGGCTGGCGCGCCATTGCGCGGGAAACCGTCGCATGAGCGGGCGGTTCGACGTTGCCGTGGTCGGCGGCGGCATTGCCGGCGCAACCTTTGCGGCGATCCTGGGCGATGCCGGCCTCAAGGTTGCGCTGATCGAGCGGCAGCCGCCGGCGGCACTGGAGGGCAGCGCCTATGACGGGCGCACCACCGCCATCACCTATGGCTCGCGCAAGATGCTGGAAGCGGCGGGCCTGTGGGTTGGCCTTGCGCCGCATGCCTGCCCAATCGACGACATCCGCGTCGCCGACAATTCGTCTCCGCTCTTCCTCCATTTCGATTCCCGCGAAGTCGGCGACGACCCGCTGGGTTCGATCGTCGAAAACCGGCTGATCCGCATCGCGCTGCGCGAACGCGTCGATCAAATTGCCAATGTGACACAGATTTCTCCGGCGACCGTCTCCGGCCTCGACACAGAGGGCGAAACCGCCCGGGTCAGCCTGGCCGACGGCCGGATCGTCACGGCGGATCTGGTGATCGGCGCTGACGGACGCGAATCCTTCATCCGTGGCGCGGCCGGCATCAAGACCATCGGCTGGACATACAAGCAGCAGGCCGTCGTCACGATCATGGGCCACGAACTGGGCCATGAGAACGTGGCGGTCGAGAATTTCCTGCCGCCGGGTCCGTTCGCCATGCTGCCGATGGTCGATGCGCCGGACGGCGCACATCGCAGCTCGATCGTCTGGACCGACCACCTGGAAGCCGTCCCGCTCTACATGAAGCTGGACAAAGCCGCGTTCGACGCCGAGTTGCAGAAGCGCGCCGGCGACTGGCTGGGCAAGGTGTGGGAACTGGGACCGCGCTTCGCCTATCCGCTGTCGCTGCGTCACGCGACGCGCTACGTCGCCCGCCGCGTCGCACTCATCGCGGACGCGGCGCATGTCATCCATCCGATCGCCGGCCAGGGCCTCAATCTCGGCATGCGCGACATTGGCCTGCTGGCCGAACTGCTGATCGACCAGCGCCGCATGGGGCTGGACCTGGGCGATCCTGAATTACTGAGGCGCTACGAGGCGAAACGCCGGGGCGACAATTTCGCCTTCAGCGCCGCGACCGACATACTGGACCGCCTGTTCTCCAACGACATCCCGCCGATCCGCGCGGCCCGGCGCATCGGCCTGGGCGCTGTCAACCGCGTGCCGCCGCTGCGCCGCTTTTTCATGCGCCGCGCGATGGGCGCCGCTGGGGCGCTTTCGCGGCTGGGGCGCGGGGAAAACGTCTAGGGCGTCAGCTCATAGATCGTTCCGTTGAAAGTCGGACCGCCGGACTGGGTATAGCCTAGTAGCTTGCCGTTCGGCTCGAGCGCAGGATCCGAAAGCGGTTTCTTGTCGGCAGCGGTAAAGCTGTACATCAGCGTATAGGGTCGAGCGCCGTAGCAGGCGGCGTCAGCTGGAATACGGTGCCGGAATTGTCTTTCCCCCCGGTGCTGGTCACTCCGTGATAGACACCGGACTTGTCGCGCACGAGCCCGTTGATCGGAATCCGCCCATCCTTGGGCGAACCTGTGAATGTGTAGATCGTCTTGAGTGTCGGCGCCGCTGAAGCTGAAATCGCCGCAGCGGCAATCGTGATCAGTCCCGCCAGCTCGCCAAACGCCGCGCGCCGGAGGACTTTACGCAAAGCAGGCATTTCATCCCTCGTTCCGGCTATTTCCGAACCTTATTGATTCAGAGTTATCCGGAACGCCAAGGACGATCAATTGAATCCGGCAGTTAGCGGCTTGTGCAGGACTCCCCTGCCGTTGGGATCAAGCTGCCTCCACGATACGGATGTCGCGCACCGCGGAACCCTCGCCGAGCACCGCCAGCGCCTCCTTGTAGGCCGGGCTGTCATAGGCGGCGAGCGCAAGCTCCAGGCTGTCGAACTCGACAACCACCGTCCGCTCCATCTGGCCGGCTTCCTTGATTGCCAGCGGCAGGCCGCGCGCGACGAAACGGCCGCCCGCGCCCTGGATCGCCGGCAGGGCAAGTTTGGCGTACGCCGCGAGCTTCTCAGGGTTCGAAACCGAGCGGTATTGGGCGATCCAGAAAACCTTGGCCATGTCACTCTTCCTCGTCGTCGTGATGTGGTTCGACCGATAACGGATAATCTGCAAGCGGGATATAGGCCGGCCCACCGCCGCCCTGGCGGCTTTCGAACAACGTGAATTGCTCGACCAGGAACGGCGGGGCGCGAAACAAAGCCTTTTGCTGGATAAAAGCCATGAGCTCGACCAGCGATGTCTCCTGCAAGCGCGCCAATGTCACGTGTGGCGTGAAACCGCGATCCTCCCGTGGAAAATCCGCCTGGCGTGCGGCCCGATCCACCCTGCGGGCGAGCTGGTGCAGCGGGAGCGAGGGATCGACCCCGGCCCACACGACACGCGGCCGGCCCGCCGTGCCGAAATAATCGATACCGGCGAGCGCCAGTTCGAAGGCGGGCATCGCGACCATCGAGAGCATCGCGTCGAGCTCTTCCGCCTGCGGCCGGCCGGCGTCACCAAGGAAGCGCAAGGTCAGGTGATAAGTTTCCGGCGGCATCCAGCGCGCGCCCGGCAATCCACTGGTCAGCGACCACAGCTTCCCGCCAACGCTGGGCGGAATAGCGATTCCGACGAACAGACGCATCGTTATTTCTGCGCAGGCAGTGCTTTTGCGACGGCCGGCGCCAGGCGTTTTGCAATCGCCAGCGCGCCGTCCTTGTTTGGGTGCATCCCGTCCGCCTGGTTGAGCGACTGGTCCATGGCGACGCCATCCAGGATGAAGGGATAAAGCGGCACCTGATACTTGTCCGCCAGTTCCTTGTACATGCCGTCGAACTTGGCGGCATAGGCAGGCCCAAGATTGCGCGGCGCCAGCATGCCACACAGCAGGACCGCGACATTGGCCTGCTTCAGCCGCGCCAGTATCTGATCGAGATTGGCTTTTGCGCGATCCGGGTCCAGCCCGCGCAATGCGTCGTTGGCCCCAAGCTCCAGCAGCACCAGATCCGGTCTGTCCTGCAGTGACCAGTCGATCCGCGCCAAACCGTCGGCGGTCGTGTCGCCGGAGACAGCGGCATTGACCACCACAACGTCGTGGCCCTCCGCCTTCAGCGCCTTCTCGATCTGGCTGGGAATGTTGTCGGCATCCGACGACAGGCCATAGCCGGCGAACAGGCTGTCACCGAACGCCATGACCTTGAGCGGTGCGGCCTGGACGGTGAGCGGCAGCAAGGCAAAGGCGGCGGCAGCCACCAATCGCCGCAGACAGCTTGCATTGATTCCCGTTAACATCGCGCCATATCGCCCCAAGAACGCTGCTTGAATCCCGCACGGCCCGCCCGGAGCCCATGATTTTGCCGACATCGCCCATGCTTGACCTCGCCGACGTGCACCTAGAGCTGAGAAGTGCGGCGGGAATGGTCAATATCCTCAAGGGAATATCGCTTCAAGTCGAGGCCGGTTCGCGGGTCGGGCTGGTCGGGCCGTCCGGATCGGGCAAATCCAGCCTGATGATGCTGATCGGTGGGCTGGAGCGCCAGACGGGCGGTCGAATCGCGGTCGCCGGTCAGGATTTGAGCCGGCTCAATGAAGACGGGTTGGCGCGTTTCCGGCGCGACAATGTCGGGATCGTGTTCCAGAATTTCCATCTGGTGCCGACGATGACGGCGCTGGAGAACGTCGCGCTGCCCGCCGAATTCGCCGGTAGCGCCGACGCTTTCGACCGCGCCGCGGAGGGGCTGAAGGCGGTCGGCCTCGGCCATCGGCTGGACCATTATCCCGGGCAGCTGTCCGGCGGCGAGCAGCAGCGTGCGGCCCTTGCCCGGGCGCTGGTCGCCGATCCCAAACTGGTGCTGGCGGACGAGCCGACCGGCAACCTGGACAGCGAGACCGGGCGGCAGGTGATCGCCCTGCTGTTCGACCTGGCGCGGCGGCGCGGCACGACCCTGATCCTGATCACCCACGACAATGCCTTGGCCGAACGGTGCGATCGGATCGTGCGGCTGGAGGACGGCCGGATCGTCGAAGACCGCATGACCGAAGCTCTGGCGGCGGCCCAATGAGAATTTCACTTTGAAAGCGTTCCTGCCGCTGAGACTGGCGCGGCGGGAGCTCAGGGCCGGCGCCCGCGGCTTCCGCATCCTGATCGCCTGCCTGGCGCTAGGCGTCGGCACCATCGCCAGCGTTCAGTCGCTATCGCGGGACGTGCTGAGCGGAATCGACAGCCAGGGCCGTACCCTGTTGGGTGGCGATGTCGCCGTCCGCATGATCTACCGCCCCGTCGATACGCAGCAGCGGACGGAATTGGAGACGCTGGGCGCGGTTTCGGAATCGGTCGATCTGCGTGGCATGGCGCGCACCGCTGACGGCGAGAAATCGACGCTGGTCGAGGTGAAAGCCGCGGACAGCCTCTACCCGCTCGTTGGACAGGTCCGGCTATCGCCGGCGGATCCACTGCATGATGTGCTGGCGCAGAAAGATGGCGTCTGGGGTGTGGCGGTCGAGCAGGCCGTGTTGGACCGGTTGGGCGCGCATGTCGGCGACACGGTCAAATTGGGCACGCAGGACTATGCGATCCGCGCGCTGATCGTGAAGGAGCCGGATCGGGTCGGCACCGGCGGCTTCACGCTGGGCCCACGTTTCCTGATTGCCCGCGCGTCCCTGCCCTCTACCGGATTGGAGCAGCCGGGCAGCCTGATCTATTACGATTATCGCCTGCTGCTGAATCCCGGCCACACGGCCGCCGAGGTGACCGGCGATCTGCACCGCAAATACGGCGCGGCGGGCTGGCATATCCGCGATACGCGCGACGCGGCCCCGGAAATCCGAAATTTCGTGACCCGACTGGCCACCTTCTTGACCTTGGTCGGGCTCACCGCCCTGCTGGTCGGCGGGGTTGGCGTCGCCAATGCGGTCAAGGCCTATCTCGACGGGCGCATCGCGGTGATCGCGACTATGAAATGCCTGGGCGCCTCGGCGCGGACCATCGCCTGGACCTACCTGCTGCAGGTTATGGCGCTTTCGGCGATCGGCATCGCGATCGGCCTTGTCGTCGGCGCTGCGACGCCGCTCGCGCTCAGGGGCGTGATTGCCGCGCATTTCCCGGTCGAGGTCGCGATCCGCGTCCATCCGCTGGGGCTGGGGATAGCGGCGCTCTACGGCTTCCTGATCGCGCTCGGCTTTTCCCTCTGGCCGATCGGCCGCGCGCAGGTCGTGCCGGCGGGATCGCTCTTTCGCGACCTGACGCAGCCGGCATCCGGACACCCGGGTCCTGCGATCCTGACTTCGATCGGCATCACGCTGGCGGCGCTGATCGCGCTGGTGCTGGTGACATCGGACCAGCGGGTCTTCGCGGCGGGCTTCGCCGGCGGCGCGATCGTGACATTCGCCGTTCTGGCTTTTGCATCGCGCGGGCTGATCGCATTGGCCAGGCGTATCGGCCGGATCGACGCCGTCCGCCGCCGGCCGACCTTGCGGCTCGCCCTCGCCAACCTGAACCGCCCCGGCGCGGCGACGGTCAGCGTCGTGCTGTCGCTTGGCCTCGGCCTCACCATCCTGGTCGCCATCGCGCAGGTTGAGAGCGATTTCCGCGCCGAGGTCGAGCGCGTGATGCCGGCAGAGGCGCCGGCCTTCTTCTTCCTGGATATCCAGCACGCCGACCGCGATACCTTCCGCAAGGCCATTGCCGCCGTTCCCGGCGTCACCAAGGTCGAGAGCGTGCCGTCGCTGCGCGGCCGCATCGTGACTGTCCATGGTGTCCCCGCCGAGCAGGCCATCGTCGACAAGCGCTATGCCTGGGTGCTGGGCGGCGACCGGGGCATGACCTATTCGGCGACGATGCCGATCCGCTCCCACCTGATCGCAGGCGCCTGGTGGCCGGCCGATTACAAGGGCCCGCCGGAGGTCTCGATCGCCAAGGAAGTCATGCTGGCGCTGGGGCTCAAGGTGGGGGACGAGATCACGTTCAACATCGTGGGCCGCGACCTGAAGGCTACGGTCGCCAATGTGCGCGAGATCGACTGGGGCGGGCTTGGCATCAACTTCTCGCTGGTCTTCGCCCCCGGCTTTCTGGAGGGTGCACCGCAAACCGAGATCGCCACCGCCTATGCCCCGCGGGAGGCCGAGTCCGGCGTCGAGAAACTGGTCAACCGTGACTATCCCGGCGTGACGATGATCGGCGTGCGCGACGCGCTGACGACCGTCGACAGCCTGATCGGCGAGATCGGCATGGCGGTCCGGCTGACTGCGGCGGTGGCGCTGGTCGCAGGCACGCTGGTGCTGGCCGGTGCGATCGCAGCGGGCGAGCGGCGGCGTATCTACGATTCCGTCGTCTTGAAGGTGCTGGGAGCGACACGCGCCACCGTCGTCCGCGCTTTCCTGATCGAACACGGGGCGTTGGGTGCAATGGCGGCGATCATCGCGATCGCACTGGGCAGCGCTGCCTCCTGGGCGGTCGTCGTGCCGGTCATGGACCTGAATTGGCGCTTCAGCACTGGGGCGGCCTTGGGCGTTGCAGGCGTCGCAGCGGCGATCACGCTGGCCTTCGGTTTGGCCGGCACCTGGCGGGCTCTTGGGCAGCGCGCCGCCCCGCTCTTACGGAATGAGTAGCGCCGAATCCCTGAGGGGGGTATCATTTAAATCCCGTGACCGACGCACAATATGAATAGACGGTCATTCAACTGGGTTCTTTAAGGAGAAGCCCTACACATGTCTTACGACTTCAATAGCGGGATCAGGACCGCCCCGCGGACGGTTGGCGCCTCGTTCGACGCCGCCCTCCGTGCCCACATGGTCCGCGTCTACAACCACATGACCGCCGGTCTGGTTGTGACGGGTATCGTCGCTTTTCTGGTCAGCACCTCGCCGGCAATGCTGCAGGCGATCTTCGGCACGCCGCTGCGCTATCTCGTCATCTTCGCACCGCTGGCGTTCGTCCTGGTCATGTCCTTCGGTATCCAGCGCTTGTCGTTGGCTGCGCTGACAGGGACGTTCTACGGCTTCAGTGTCGCAATGGGCCTGTCGCTATCGACGATCTTCCTGGTCTATACGGGCGGCAGCATCGCGCAGGTGTTCTTCATCAGCGCGGCGACGTTCCTGGGCATGAGCCTCTACGGCTACACCACCAAGGCCGACCTCACGAGCTGGGGTTCGTTCGGCATCATGGCCGTCTTCGGCATCATCCTCGCTTCGCTGGTCAACATGTTCCTGCACTCGGCGGGCATGGGCTTCGCCATCTCGGTGATCGGCGTCATCGCCTTCACCGCGCTGACCGCCTACGACACGCAGAAGATCAAGGAGCAGTACTCCGAATCCTGGGGCGCCGAATCCAACGGCAAGCTCGCCCTCATGGGCGCGCTGAACCTCTATCTGGACTTCATCAACCTGTTCATGATGCTGCTCCGCCTGCTGGGCAACCGCAGGTAAGCGCGTCCGGATAGCGCACGAAACCAACCGCCCGGCCGCAAGGTCGGGCGGTTTTGTTTTGTACTATTCCCGCCGCTCGGCGAAGAAGCCCCGTAGCAAATCGGCAGCCCTGCCCTCGTCGATTCCGCCATAGATGTCCGGATGGTGGTGGCAGGTCGGCTGCTCGAACCAGCGGGAGCCATGCTCGACGGCGCCGCCCTTGGGATCGTAGGCGCCGAAATAGACGCGGCGGATGCGGGCGAAGCCAATGGCCGCGGCACAGAGCGCACAGGGCTCCAGCGTGACGTAGAGATCGCAATCCGGCAGGCGCGGCGCGCCTTTCGCCTGGGCGGCGGCGCGGATCGCAAGCACCTCGGCATGGGCGGTCGGATCGTTGTCGGCCTCCGTGCGATTTCCGGCAGCGGCGAGAACGCGACCAGTCCCCGCCTCGACCACGACCGCACCGACGGGCACCTCGCCGCGCGCCCCGGCCGCTTCAGCCTCCGCAAAGGCCAGCGCCATCGGCGATGTAATTGCTGTGTCGGCGACCACCCACGGGCTCCCTGATTGCGCTCTGCCGCGCCTAAAACACGGTCGCCTACAGGCAAGACGCGCGCGGTTCCCATATAGTATCAGCCTAGACCTGCATCTGGCGACCGGCGCCCGACGAAGAACCAGACCTCCGAAAGACCTAAGCCCATGAGCGATGCGATCATTGAAGCCGACCTGCTGATATCCGGCGCCACGCTGATCACGATGAACGCGGATCGGCACGTCATCCTGGACGGCGCGCTGGCCATCACTGGCGACAGGATCGTCGCAGTCGGCAAGCGCGAGGCGGTGGCGCGGACCGTACGCGCCAAAGAGACGATGGACGGACGCCGCTTCGTCGTGACGCCGGGCTTCGTGGATGCCCATATCCACATCACTGGCGACCCCATCACGCGCGGCTTCCGCCGAGGCGCGCCGGAGGATTCCTGGTCCGACAAGCTCAACAAATGGGTCATTCCGATCTTCCATGCGCAGACGGCCGAGGAAGAGCGTATTTCCGCCCAGGTCGCGGCGCTGATCATGATACGCTACGGCACCACGTCGTTCATCGAAGCGGGCACCGTGCGGCAACTCGATGCCGTGATGGACGGGCTGTCCGAAACCGGCATTCGCGGCCGCGTCGGCGAATGGGTCGAGGGACGGGCCTATAATCCCGCCGCCGACCAGGCGAAGATGTCGGCTGACGCGATCGCCATTCTGGAATCCGAGGTCGAGCGTTATCCGGACGACGGCCTGAAAACGCTCGCCTGCTGGCCGATCCTGGTCGGCCACTCGACCAATTCGGAAGATGTCTGGCGCGCCGCCAAGCGGCTGGCGGACGACAAGAACATCCGCGTGACCGCCCATATGAGCCCGCGCATCGGCGATCCGACCTGGTTCCTGCAGAAATTCAACCGCCGACCCATCGAGCATCTGGCCGATATCGGCGTTCTGGGCGACAACGTGGCGATCACCCACTTGGCATCGGTCGACCAAAGCGAAGTCAATATGCTGGCCCAGACCGGGACGCACGGCATCCATTGCCCGCATGCGGCGTTCCTGGGCGCGATGGGCCTTTCCAAGATCGGCCTGCATCCCGAAATGATGGCGCAGGGTGTGAACCTGGCACTCGGGACCGACGGCTTCGCGACCGATATCCTGTCTTCGGCGCGGATCATGGCCGCCGGTTACCGCGACGCGCGCGACGACCAGGATCTGCTTCCCCCGACCACGCTGCTCGAACTGGCGACGATCAATGGGGCGAAGGTCATGGGCATGGACGGCGTGCTAGGTTCGCTGGAGGTCGGCAAGAAGGCCGATTTCGTGTTGCACGATGCCGACTTGCCGGAATGGGGCCCCCTGTTCGACCCTGTCGGCCAGCTTGCCATCGACGCACCGCCGAGCGGCGTGCACAGCGCATGGATCGACGGCGTGAAGGTGCTGGAAGGCGGTCATTCGACGATGATCGACGAAGCGAAGCTGATCGCCGACAGCAGGCAGGCAGGCCTCAACGTGATCGCCCGCACCGGCCTGCCCAACCGCCCGCACTGGCCGGTCATCTGATCACAAAGCGATGCGCGTATGGACAAGCTCGACGACGCGCAGAGGCTATAAACTGACGCACTGACTATCTTCCGAGGTATTGCCCTGAATTGGGCAGGGGGAATTCGAATGACGGAAAGCGCAAATCACGGGCTCCGGCCGAAGCGGTCGACCTGGACGCATATCGCGCTGAAGGTGAACGACGTCGACGCGACGGTAGCGTGGTACGAGAAATTTACCCATTTGCGGGTACTGGCCCGGCATCAGGACGAAATGGGCCGGAATGCCTGGATCGGCGACGAGAACAATGCCGACTCTCCGTTCGTGCTGGTCGCAGGCCAATTCTTCGAAGGCAAGGACCCGTTCGCCCCGGCTGCGCACCCACCGATGGGGCCGTTCGCCCATATCGGGATCGAGCTGCCGTCGAAGGAGGCGGTGGACGAGATCGCGGAGCGCGGCAAGGCGGAGGGTTACCTGGCCTTCGGACCGCGCGAGATGCCGAAGCATATCGGCTATATTTGCTTCCTGAAGGATCCTGACGGCAACACGGTCGAGTTTTCCTATGACCAGGGCGTCTTTGAGAAGGCGCGCGAGGTTTGGGGCGCCGAAGCCGCCTGAACGAGCGCCCATGGACCAAACAGGCCTCTCAGGCCTAGTTTGCGTCCATGACCGAATCCGAGACAGACGACCAGACTAAAGGCGAACGCATCGCCAAGCGCATGGCGCGTGCAGGCTTGTGCTCGCGCCGCGACGCGGAGCGCTGGATCGCAGAGGGGCGCGTCACCGTCAATGGCGCAAAGCTGACCAGCCCGGCCGTGGTCGTGAAGCTTGGCGACACGATTGTCGTCGACGGCAACCCCCTGCCCGACGCCGAACCGGCGCGGCTCTGGCGCTACTACAAACCGTCCGGCCTTGTGACCACCGCACGCGATGAGCAAGGCCGAGCGACCATCTTCGAGCGCCTCCCGGCGACGATGCCCCGCGTCGTGTCGGTTGGACGACTGGACATCACGTCGGAAGGGCTGCTGCTACTGACCAACGATGGCGGCCTGGCGCGGCATCTGGAATTGCCGGCCACCGGCTGGGTCCGTCGCTATCGCGTGCGCGCCTTCGGCCGCATCGACCAGGCGGCGCTGGACCGGCTGAAAAAAGGCATCACGGTCGATGGGGTGAATTACGGGCGGATCGAGGCGGAGTTGGAGCGCCAGCAGGGCAGCAACATGTGGATCAACATGGCGCTGACCGAGGGCCGCAATCGCGAAATCCGCCGGGTGCTGGAGGCCCTTGGCTTGTCAGTCAATCGCTTGATCCGCGTATCTTACGGCCCGTTCCAGCTGGGTAAGATGCTGGAAGGCACAGTCGACGAGGTGCCGCGCCGCGTGCTGAAGGAACAGGTCGGCGAGTATCTGGAGCCCGAGGCCAAGGCGGCAAAGGCCAAGCGGCAGGAAACCAAACGCCAACAAACGAAAACGCCGGCCGATGCGAATCGTCGCTGGGAGCCATAGAGGCCGACCGCTGGAATCGCCGGCGGACCAGCGCATTCGACCGACCAGCGACCGTATCCGGGAATCGCTGTTCAACGTGCTCGGCCATAGGCTGGAGACCTTCACGGGAAAACGCGTTCTGGACGGGTTTGCCGGGACCGGAGCGCTGGGACTGGAGGCATTGTCGCGCGGCGCGGCGTCCGTGCTGTTCATGGACAAGGATCGCGACGCACTGGCGCTCTGCCGCCGCAACGCCGCGTCGCTCGGCCTCACCGCAAAAGCCGATTTCCGCCTCGGCGACCTGACCGTTGCCGGGCCGGCCGGCATACCGTTCGACCTAGTGTTCCTCGACCCACCCTACGGACATGGGCTCGCCGGAAAGGCGCTCGCGGCCCTTGCCAAGGCTGGTTGGCTGGCGCCGAACGCGTTTGCCGCCGTCGAAGCGGATCGATCGCAGCTGGAAACGCTGCTGCCCGGCTTTATCGTCGTCGATAGCCGGGATTACGGCCGGACGAACATCACGCTGGCGCGTTGGGAGCCAGGCTGATGCGGGAACTGGACAATGCCCGCACAGGCAACCTGTTCGCGACGCCAATCCTGACCCACACCTGGACCGACGCCGCGGAACTGAACGCCGCATTGCGCGCCGCCATCCTGGGACAGGCGAGCCGTACGCCCGGCGTCGAGTTGACCAATTACGGCGGCTGGCATTCCAAGACCGGCACACTGGAATTCTGCGGCGAGGCCGGGAAACGGCTGATCCGGCACATGCTGGAGATGGCGGAAGAGGCCACGCTGCGCCTTCACGCGGAGTTCGAACGCAAGCCGCTGTTCCAGGGCTGGACGCTGAGCGCCTGGGCGAACGTCAATGGACCCGGTGATTTCAACGCGATGCACACGCATCCCGGTGCAACCTGGTCCGGCGTCTATTACGTCGATACCGGCGAAACCAAGGCCGGCGCGGATGGCACAGCGCTCCATCTGTCGGACCCGAACCCGGCTCGGACCAACCTGTTTTTCCCGGAGCTTTCGAACTCGAACGTGCTGTTCCAGCCCGAACCCGGGCTGATGATCCTGTTCCCCAGCTACGTGCCGCACGCGGTGCTGCCGCATCGCGGCGGCGGGCAGCGCATCTCGGTCGCGTTCAATCTGCGCAAAGAACCGTTCCCGTAAGCGCCGCGGTCAGGGCCTCAGCGCGCCGAGACAGGCCCCGCGGTCGTCGGGCCGGCCGTGCCGGGTGTCGACGGCGCGGCATACATCATGACCGCAACCACCGCTACCAGCCCCGCGACGATGACCAGAAGCCCGTAGCGGCGGAACAGCGCCTCGCGATCCAGCGTGCGGACCGCATGCGATTGCGGCGTCGCGGCGCGCGGCAGCAATTCCGCCAGGCGCTTGGCTGTTTCCGGCTGAGCCGACAGGTTGAAAAGCGCGCTGATCGCCGCGATGGCGGCCTGGCGTGGCAGCGAGGCGAGGCGTTTCGCCTCGGTCCAGGGGTCGAGCCCGCTACGCGCCAGCGCGGACAATACGCTGAGCTCCATGCCGTTCTCCTCGACGCCCAGCAGTTCGAACAGGAAGGCGTCGTAGGTGTCGGTCATCGACAGATGATTGGCCATGCTCTGCTTTCCGCCGGCTACGCTGCCCGGACCGGCTTGGGAAACCGCACCATCACACCCGCCGCCTCGTCCCACAAGGCATATCGCCAGGTTTTCAACCCGACCCACAGCGACAAGACGGGCGCGCCCTGGAGCGTCGGCAACGCCTTATGGCAGGCCTCCAGGCGGTAATTTGGAACGCGCGGATTGAAGTGATGGACGTGGTGGAAACCGATATTGCCGGTGAACCATTGCAGGATTGGCGGCAGTTTCAGATATGAACTGCCTTGAAGGGCGGCATCGTCCGCCGTCCACGACGCCTGCCGCGCCCACCAGCTGAATTCGAAACGGTGCTGCAGCGAAAACAGCCAAACCCCGACCGTCGCGGCAATGACCGATATCGGAAACAGGGTGGCCAACACGCGCGAAAAGCCGAATGCCCAGCTCAGTATCAGCAGCTGCGCCACAAAGCCTAGATTCGTTAGATACACGCCCGCCCGTTCCCGCTGCTTCTCGGCCGGGGAGGCAAAAGGAATGCGGTAGAGCGCGATGAACACCAGCGGCGGCAGCAAGATGAGAGAGATCAGCGGGCTGCGAACCAGCCGGTAGCGAGCCTTCGCCCAGCGGGGCAACACGGCATATTCCTCCAGAGTCATGCAGGTGACATAGAGATCGACGCCGCCCCGCCGGTCGAGATTGTTCCAGTTCCCGTGATGCATCGCGTGATGCCGCCGCCACTGAGCATAAGGCGCCAGCGTGAACAGGCTGCAAATCCACCCCAGATAGTCGTTGTGCCGGCGCGACCGGAAGAAGGCGCCATGCCCGCAATCGTGCTGGATGATAAAGATGCGGATCAGGAACCCGGCAGCCACCACCCACAGGGCCGGCCGCACCCACCAGGACAAGTGCGGGGTCGCGTATAGGATCGCGCAGATCAGGACGAACGGAATGAAGGAATTCGCCACCTGCCAGAGGCTGCGGCCGAGATCGGGATATTGCAGCCTGGTCGGCAGAGCGCCAGTCGGGGAATCGCTCACGGTCATTAATCCTTCGGCGCGCCCCTAGCAGAACTGAGCAACGATTTTCGGCTTAAATACTCTCGTCAAATGCCGGTCTTTTTCATGAAAGTTCAAGATAAAAGACCAAATCGTGGAGCAATATTGAGGCACAGCCTGAAACACCTGGACGGACTTCATCAATAATATCAGTCGCTAGGGTGAAATCTTCGCCTGCTTGACGCCGGCCGGCGCGTCGACTTGCCATCCCCCGCCCAGCGCGAGGAAGAGCGCCACCTGGTCGGCCGCGACCTTGCTTTCGGCCTGGGCCAGCGCCTGGTCCGCCCCGGCCAGCGTGCGGTGGGCGTCGAGATTGTTGAGTGCGTCCTGGCGCCCCGCCTTGTACAGGCTGTCGGCTTGGGCCGTCGCCTCCGCCGACCGGTCGCGCGCAGCACGCAGCGCCGCCAGCCGGTCCAGATCGCGCCCATAAACCGTCAATGCGCTCTCGACCTCCCGCAGCGACGTCAGCACCTTGCCGTCGAATGTGGCAAGCGCGGCCTGCGCCGAAGCCTCCGCGCCCTTGATCCGCGCCCGCACGCCGTCCTGCTGCGGGAAATTCCACGAGATCAAAGGACCGATGCCGAAGCGCTCCGTCGGCTCAGTGAAGATGTCGTCGATCGCACCGGTCGAGCCGCCGGTCAGGGCAAAGCTGATCTTGGGATAGAGATCGGCCGTGGCGACACCGATTCGCGCGGTCGCGGCCGCCAGCTGCCGTTCCGCCTGCCTGATGTCGGGACGGCGCCGCAGCAAGGCCGCGCCGTCGCCGACCGGAATCAGCGAAGTCAGCGTCGGTTCTCTGGCACAGTTGTCGAGCGATTTCGGATATTCCGCCGGCGGCTTGCCGATCATCACAGCCAAGCGGTAGAGCGCAACGCGGTGCTGCGCCTCCAGCTGCGGGATGTTGGCGCGGAACTGCTCCAACTGCCCCTGCGACCGTGTGAGGTCGAGTGCATTGCCACGCCCGGCATGGACCAGCCGGCCGGTCAGGTCGCGGCTCTGACGCTGCAGATCGAGCGAATGGCGCGCGACCTCCAGTTCGTGTCCGGCGGCACAGGCGTCGACATAGGCGCGGACGGTTTCCGCCGCGACCGTGATCCGCGCGGCATCATAGGCCGCGTGGGCCACTTGCTCGTCGGCTCGCGACGCCTCGATGGCGCGCCGGATCTGGCCGAACAGGTCGATCTGGTAGCCGATGGTGACGCCGGTATCGTACAGGCCCATCGGCGGCAAGGGCACGTCCAGAAGATACTGCTCACCGGATAGCTGCTCATAGCCGAACTGTGCGTCGATCTTCGTCTGCGGCAGCTTCGCATCTTCCGTGCCGGCCAATGCCGCCTCGGCCCGCAGGATATTGGCGCCGGCGACCCTGAGCTCGGTATTGGCCTTGAGTGCCTGCTCGACCAGACCGTTCAGCCGCGGGTCGCGATACAGCGTCCACCACTTGTCAGGCGCCTCGGCGATCGTAACCGATTTTTCCTTGGAGCCGACGAAGGCGCCGGATGCGGTCGGCGCATTCACCACCGCTTCGTCCGGCAGCTTGTAGTCGGGACCGACGGGATGGCAGCCGGCAAGGATCAGGACCCCGCCGACCAGGAGCGGCGCAAGCCTCATTTCTGCGCGCCCGCGGGCTGCGGCTTCCTTTGGTCCTCCAGCACCGTCACGGTCACCGTCCGCCCGGCGATCAGGCGAACCTCCGGCGGCGGGTTCTCCAGCTTCACGCGTACAGGCACACGCTGCGCCAAGCGCACCCAGCTGAAGGTCGGGCTGATATTGGGCAGCAGATTGCCGCTCGGGCCACGCTCGCGATCCTCGATGCCGCCAGCGATGCTTTCGACATGGCCCTTCAGCAGACGCGGTTCGCCCATGATCCGCACCGAAACCGGGTCGCCGATGCGGATGCGCGGCAGCTTGGTCTCCTCGAAATAGCCTTCGATATGGAGGGAGTCGCTATCCACCAGCGCAAAGAGCGGGCGCCCTGCGGTCGCATAGTCGCCGGGGCGGAGCTCCACATTGGCCAGCACGCCGTTCACCGGCGCATAGACCGTCGTGCGCTCCAGGTTCAGCTTGGCGATATCGCGCGCCACCATGGCCTGCAGCAGCGCCGCCTGGGCCTGCGCCAGCTTCGCCCCGCCCTGCTGCAGGATTTCGGTCGATACCAGATTGCCCAAGCCGTGGTTGCGCTTGTCCTCCAGCGCAGCCTCGTCAACCGCGGCCTGCTGCGCGGCAATCAGCGCGTCTGCCTGGCGCAGTGCCAACTCGAAGCGCGGCCTGTCGATGATGAACAGCGGGTCGCCTTTGTGCACGATCTGGTTGTCGTGGATCAGGACATCGGTGATCAGGCCCGACACGTCAGGCGCCACCTGCACCGTGTCGGCGCGGATGCGGCCGTCACGGGTCCAGGGATCGACTTGGTAGCGCTCCCACAGGAATCTAAGCGCGACCAACGCCACGATCACAACGATGGCGGTGACGAGGATGCGGCTGAAGCCGAGCAGGAAATTCTTCATCGGGCGCTCAATGAATCATGAAGCCGAATTGGTTGAAGCTGTCAGCCAAGGCGGTGACCGACGCCCAGAGGATGGCAAGCAGCGCCAGATCGAACAGCCCGCGGTGCCAGACCAAGCGGTAGAAGCCGACGAGTCGCAGGATGCTTCGAATGAACATCGAGATGCCGACAGCGACCAGCACCCAGACCAGCAGCGCCGGAACGAAAACGCCGGCGAAATTGAACTCCCCAACCATCAGACAGGCTCTCCCGACATCGGCACGTACGGCTCGGCATGCGGGAACATATTCCGGCGGAGACCGACCAGCGACCACAGGCACGCCTGCCGTTCAGGCGATCCCCAGGCAGTGGACGTGGTATCGATCGCGTGATCGATCTTGGCCAGCAGCGTCGGAGCGATCTCGGTCGAAGGAACGATGCTGCGCCTGCGGAAATAGGCGGTGATGGACCGCAACACCGCCGCCAGCGAAGGCTCGACCGACGGCCCCAGCGCCAGTCGTGCTTCCTGCAGGTCGGCGACATTGAGGCCGATACGGATGTCCTGCAGCAGATCCACATGCGCAAGTTCGCCGCGTTGCTCGAGCATGTTGAGACGGGGAATGAGCAGGCCGAGACGATCGAGCATCTGGCTGGTCCACACAGTCCTGTCCTGCCCCTCCTCCGGACTTGCCGCGGCATTGGTCGCCAAATGCCGCCAACCGAAACGAAGGATTCGCCGCGCGCTGAATGCCGCCCCGATCGAACGGAAAATCTGCGTGCCGACCAAAGCTGCGAAGATACCTACCGTTTGCGCGATGAAATTGTTCATAAAGCTTGGAAAATCGGCGTTGAACTCAGCCTGCAGGCTGAGTGAGCCTGCCAGGCCCAGAATCAAGGCCAGCCCAGGCAGGAATGTCGGCGGATTTCCCTGCAGCGCGCCCAGGATAAGCAACACCGGCGCGAGCACGGCCACCAGCATGGGAAAACCGTCGATCGCCGGCAGGGCCGCAAACAGGTAAAACGCGGCCAGCGCCAGCGAGATAAATGTACTTTTCATGAAGACCGAGATTGCGGGCGTCGGATCGTCCAGCGTGGCGAAAAGCGACATCAGGATTGCCGCGAATGTCGGGGCGATAGCGCCTTCCGGCCAAGCGGTCGCGATCCAGACCGCGCAGCATGCCATAATCGTAACCGTGGCTGCGAAGGCCGAGAGAAGCGCCATTCCCCAGTCGCGATGGAGCCTTCGCCGCGACGTGCCGACCAGCCGGGTCATCAAGGCATCGTGCAGCGGCCTATCGGGCCGCGCGATATAAGCCGCCAATTCGCGTGCGTCCTGGACAGCCTCGATCAGCTCGGCAAGGCGCTGAAACAGGCTGGCCTTCAAAAGCTGTTCCCAATCGGCGCCGGGCGGCAATTCAGGTTCGGCTGCAATGCAATCGGCAACCAGCGTCACGGCCTCTTCGCGCGTTGACGCCATTCCCTTCTTCATCCAGTCGCGCGCCCGGGACAGCAATTCGATCACGTCCGCGGAAGAAGCCTCATGCTGGAGTATCAGCGCCCGGCGGCGATCCTCGACCGCGCTCGCCAACGGCAACAGCAGCGACAGCCTGTCCTGCATCGCCCTGACGGCATACGCCGTGGGTACCAGATTGGCGGTATCGAATGGCAGGTGCGTGGATAGGATATGCAGTTCGGTGATGTCGGCCGCGATCCGTTGCCGCCGGTGCTGATCGGCCTCGAGGTACCGGCCGCCCGTCAGCACGTCGGGCGCCCATGTCTCGCACGCCCAATTTTGGGCGTCGCCCAGGACCCCAGCGATGCGCAAATTTAGGGCAGCCGTGACGCTGCGCGGAAAGAAGATGGTATGCACCAGTGCGGCGCAGACAATGCCGAGCGTGATTTCCTCGACCCGGGACAGGGCAGTATCGAAGATGGTGCCCGGCGCATTGACGCTGGGAAAACCGATGATCGCCGCCGTGTAGCCCGCCAACATGAAGACGTATGAGCGCGGCGTGCGGTCCAGCAGCGACAAGAAAAGGCACAGCCCGACCCAAAGGGACAGGATCGCCGAGAGCAGCAGCGGCGAATTGACAAAATTGGGGATGAAGGCAACCGCGGCCGCGCCACCGAGCGTCGTGCCGATCACGCGAAAGAAAGCCTTCGAGCGCAACGCGCCCGAGAGCGGCTGGACGGTGATATAGACCGTCAGCATCGCCCAATAAGGCCGCTCCAGGCCGATCGCGAACCCGATATATAGAGCCAGCATCGCGGCAGCGAAGCTGTTGATCGAAAACATGGCTTCCGGAAAACCGAACCGTTTCCCCATCCATCACCCAGGGTGGCCAAGGACAAGCGCTTTCGTTGGTGTCTCACCTAATTTACAGGACCGCAAGGGCGGTAATATCTCGGGGCTGGCGGAACGGCGGGCGCACCCCATGTCTTTTGCGTCCCCAAACCGAACCGGAGCCCAAGATGGCCGACTTTCCGCAAAACTATATGGATCTTGCGACCGAAAAGGCCGCCTACGCCGCGCTGGCGACGCTGATGGACGATGGAACGCCGCAGGTGACGCCGGTGTGGTTCGACTACACGAACGGGATCATCCGCGTGAACACGGCGCTGGGCCGCGTGAAGGCGAAGAACATGGTCGTGGGCGCACCGATCGCTCTGGCCATCCTCGATCCCGGCAATCCCTATCGCTACGTCCAGATCCGCGGCCGCGTCACCAAGACGACGCAGGACGGCGCGGACGAGCACATCGAGGCCCTGTCTCATAAATATCTGGGCAAACCCTACCCGTTCCGCCGTCCCGGCGAGGAGCGACTGTCCGTGGAAATTTCGATCGACAAGGCGTCCGCCAGCGGCTGATCGCGAAGCATTTGGCCTTTGAAAGATTGCGGGTGTTAATGGCCCGACGATCTAACCCGAGGGCCAAATGCCGACAGTTCTTTCCCGCCTGACGCCGATCCTGCTGCTGATTGCGTCCAACCTGTTCATGACGACCGCCTGGTACGGCCATCTGAAGTTCAAGGACAGGCCGCTCTGGGTCGTGGTCCTGGTCAGCTGGGGCATCGCGTTCTTCGAATATTGGCTGGCGGTCCCGGCCAACCGTTACGGCAGCAACGTCTATTCGGCGGCGCAGCTCAAGGCGATCCAGGAGGTGATCACCCTGACCGTGTTCGCCGGCTTCTCGATCGTCTATCTGGGCCAGCGCATCACCTACAACCACGCGATCGGCTTCGCCTTCATCGCGCTTGGCGCCTTCTTCGTGTTCCGCTCGCCGATGGAAGGATAACAAAAAAGCGCGCTCCGCAGGACGAAGCGCGCTTTTTCAGATGCAGCCCGGTAACCTGGGCGGTTGCTCAATGGTCTTTCGACATCGTGTCCTTGGACATCGTATCTTTCTTCATCGAGTCCTTCGCCATCGTGTCCTTCTTCATCGAATCCTTCGCCATGCTGTCCTTGCCCATGGTGTCCTTCTTCATCGAGTCCTTCGCCATGCTGTCCTTGGACATCGAATCCTTGGACATGCTGTCTTTCGACATCGTGTCCTTCGAAGCATCCTGGGCGTAGACGGCCGGTGCGAAGCCGAGGCCGAAAGACAGCGCGGCGGCGGAAACCCCAAGAGCCAAAGTCTTAAAGTTAAACATTAGAAATCCCCTGTAAGTGGTTTTGATCGAACGGCCCTGCCGTTGTTTATCGTTCGGCAGCGGCACGGAATGGTTACACGCCATCAAATAAAATTTACGATCCACTAAACCAATTGTAACCCTGATCTTCCCAATAGCCGCCGGGATTGTCGTTGGTGACATAAATGGCCGCGATCAGCTTCGGGTTCTTGAAACCGAGCTTGGTCGGCACGCGCAGCTTCATCGGATAGCCGTATTTCGGCGGCAATACCTTGTCGCCGTAATCCAGCGCCAGCAGCGTCTGCGGGTGCAGGGCCGTCGCCATGTCGATGCTGCTGTAATATTTGTCGGCGCATTTGAAACCGACATATTTGGCGCGCCTGTCGGCGCCGATGCGCTCCAGGAATGTGCGGAACGGCACGCCGCCCCATTTGCCGATGGCACTCCAGCCCTCGACGCAGATATGGCGGGTGATCTGGTTTTCCTGCGGCAGGGCGCGGAGCCGCGCCAGGGTCCAGGGCGTCTTGTCCTCGACCAGACCCGACACCTCCAGCTTGAAGTCGGAACCGTCGACGATAGGCGTGTCGTCCTCGCCGTAAAAGGCGTTGAATGGGAACGGGTTGGTGATCTGGTCCTCGCGATAGGTCGGGGCCAGCCGGTTCGGGCTGAACAGTGCCGCCTGGACCTTGTCGTTGAAGCGGGAAACGCGCCACAGCACCTTTTCGATGTCGTCGTCTGATCCCCAATTGCAGCCGGTCAGCATGCTGAGTGCGCCGAACGACAGGGCCTGACGCAGGAACAGGCGGCGTTCGACCTTGGCGAGGGCCGGACGAAGGTCGGCCAGATTCGGCCGCTTAGGGGTCAGGATGCTCATCATGCAGCCTCCCCCCGGACATGATGCTCGGGCGCGCGGCCGGTGATCATCGGCAGCAGCGTGGAGGGCACCAGCAGCACCAGCGCCAGATGCACCGCGACGAAGGCGACGATGCCGGTCATCATCCAGAAATGGACGATGCGGGCAGTGTCGTAGCCGCCGAGCAGGCCGGTGATGAATTGCAACTGCACCGGCTTCCAAATGCCGAGGCCGCTGACGACCACGCCGATCCCCATCAGCACCACGGCGGCATAGAGCAGCTTCTGAACCGCATTATAGGCGCCCAGCCGATGCTGGAGTCGGAAGGTCGCCGCCGCCCAGGCGTCGCGGACGATGGCCGTCGGGCTGAGCGGGAAGAAATCGCGCCGGAAATGGCCGGAAACGATGCCATAGACCACATAGGCCAGCCCGTTCAGCATCAGCAGCCACATGGCGGCGAAGTGCCATGCCAGCGCCCCACCCAGCCAGCCGCCCAGCGTCAGCCATTTGGCGAACATGAAGTCGTAGATTGGGGAGGCGTTATAGATCTTCCACCCGCTGGTCACCATCATCAGCATGGCGAAAGCGTTGATCCAATGGGTCACGCGGACGAAGAGCGGGTGGATCGTTGTTTTTTCGGTCTGCATTTCGGCCCCTGTCTGCCGTGTTATGCGCCTCGTTCGTGGCGCACGGAAGGAAGGTTACGTTGCTCCTCTTTTCCGTCATCCCGACGAAAGTCGGGATCCAAGGCCCGGCCTTCGCGAAGGTCGTAGAATGGATCCCGACTTTCGTCGGGATGACGGATGGGATGGGATGACGGATAGGAATGAATTATCCGGCGATGCCAGGATACAAATCCTCCCACCGAGGGTTCAGTTCTTCGATTAGGGCGACCTTCCACGCCCGTCGCCATTCCTTCAATCTGCGCTCTCTTTGAATAGCGGCTTCGGCATCGTCGAACATCTCGAAATAGACCAACCGATCACAATCGTGCCGGGCAGTGAATCCTGGAAAGACCTTATTCTTATGTTGCCATATGCGGCCCGGCAGGTTGCTGGTCATCCCGATATAGATCGTGCCGTTTCGGCCGCTGGATAGAAGATACACCGCGAATTGCTTTTCCTTGGTCATGACGCGAAAGCCGAGAGGCCCCTCTCTCTCGTCATCCCGACGAAAGTCGGGACCCAAGGCCCAGCCTTCGCGAAGGTCGCAGAATGGATCCCGACTTTCGTCGGGATGACGATTTGAGAAGGATTCACCCCAACCCAGCCGGCCGGTGCCTAATCACCACCACCTTAGGCTCTGTGTATTCCGCAACCATCGCGCGCACGCCCTCGCGGCCGAAGCCGGAGGAGCCGGTGCCGCCATAGGGCATCTGGTCGACGCGCCAGGCGCTGGGGCCGTTGATGATCACACCGCCGGCGCGGATCCGGTCGGCGATGGTCAATGCCACGTCGATGTTCGATGTGTAGATGCCGACATGGATCGCGCCGTCGACCGCGTTGGTCTCGGCCACGGCTTCGGCCAGGGGGGCGACCGGCGCGATGGCGACGACCGGGCCGAAGGCTTCCGTGCGCATGATGCGCATCTCCGGCGTCACGTCGGCCAGCACCGCGGGCTGTACCAGCGCACCCTCGCGCGTGCCGCCGCAGGTCAGGCGGGCGCCCTTCTCCACCGCGTCGGCGATCAGCGCCTCGACCCGGCGGGCCGCCGCCTCGTCGACCAGCGGGCCGACCTCGGTCTTCGGATCGCGCGGGTCGCCGGTCACCAGGCTGGACACCCGGTCGGTCATCAGCGCGGTGAAACGCGCGTAGACCGCCTGCTCGACATAGATGCGCTGAACCGCCAGGCAGGCCTGGCCGGAGCGGACGAAGCCGCCCGCTGTGCATTGTTCGGCCGCCGCCTGCAGGTCGGCATCGGCGGCGACGATGACCGCACCGACGCCGCCCAGTTCCAGATGCACGCGCTTGCGCGGCACCGCCTCCTTGATCTTCCAGCCGACCTCGCCGCCGGTGAAGGTGATCAGCGGCAGACGCGGGTCCTGGATGATCTTCATCGTCGCGTCGTTGTCGAGCGGCAGCACCGCCAGAGCGTCCGCCGGCCAGCCTGCGGCAACCACGCGCCTGGCCAGCAGCACGGCCGAGCGCGGCACGCGGGGCGACGGCTTGATGATGACGGTGTTGCCGGCGACGATGGCCGGGGCAATCTTGTGCGCGGCGATCAGCATCGGCCCGTTGAAGGCGGTGATGCCCAGCACCGGCCCGATCGGTTCGGCGCGAACGAGGCCGATGGCGTCCTTGCCGCGCAAAGCCGCGTCGAGATTGACCGTCGTGTCGATCCCCTCGCGCGCCACGGCGGCGGACAGGCTGAAGACCTCGATGGTCCGCTCCAGCTCCAGCACCATGTCGCGCCGGGTCAGGCAGCCGGATTCCTCGGTCATTGCATCGACGATGGCGTCAGCATCGGCTTTCAGGTCCAGCACCACCTTGTCGAGGATCGCGGCGCGTTCATAGGAGCTGAGACGCCTGGTCTGGGCGATGGCGGACGCGACACCGGCGATTGCACGTTCGATGGCGGCCTCGTCGAGCGCACCATCCTCCCCGCCTACGAAGGCTAAAACCTGGCTCATAGCCACTCCCGGATTTTGAATTCGCCGAGACTAGCTGGGGAGACTCTCGCGAACAATCAGTCCGAACGCCTAACGGCAGGTGATCGTCAAGTTCGCCGGCTTTGACGGGGTGTCCGTAAGATCGGTCTTCTGATAGCCCCGCGAGTAAGAGTGGAAATCCTCCTGTCCGCGCGACGCCATCTGGAACGCGTGCAGCATAATCGGAATGTTCGCGGTCACACCTTTCGGCTCGTCGAGCTGGATACTCGATTCGATTTTATTGTGCACACCCTTCGAGAATGCTTTCACATCGTCGGTCAGCTGTGTGTCCCCGGCTGCCCAATGGTAGGCATATTGCTCGGTGTTGGCGCGCGAGACGTCGAACGTCACAACGCCCTCCAGCTTGAAGGTCGCCGGGCATGGCCCGTCATATTTATCCGGCGTGACCGTTGTGGTGACCCGCTCGATCCTGTCGGCCAGGGCGCCGGGACCGAAAAGACCGGTAATCGCGAAAGCCGATGCGAAAAGCATGCGCGTGCCGAAATGCATTGGTCCCTCCCTTACGCGTTCTTGTTACGGGATTATCCGGTTTTCAGGCGAAAACTGGAAGTGGATTCCGTTTTAATACATTCGATTTGATTCGGGCGAACCGGCCATCGACAAGGCCCGCCTCCGCGCTCTATTCATCTTCCCATAAACGACAAGCGCTGCGCCTTGGGGATTGAATGACCGACCGCGATCATTTCGACGAGCAGTTTCCACTGTCGTCGATCGACGACCACATGATCCACCAGACGCCGGACCCGATCCGCGTGATGTGGTCCAGCGACCCGCGCACCTATGAGCGGCACTGGGAGGTGTTCCACGACGATATCGGCGAGCTGATGGTCGTGACCGGCGGAAGCTTCTATCCCAGCCTGAACACCGCCGAGGCCTATTCGATCGTCGTCTATAAGGGGCAGCACCGGTCCGTCCGCGCCTTCCGCCCGCTGGGCGTGGACCGCATGAACATGCATTGCGGCCCGATCAAGCCGACCATCGTCCAGGGTCTGCGCCAGTGGCGATTCCTGCTGGAGCCCAATGAATGGGGCATCGCCTACGACCTGGACTGGCGGGACACCAAGCGCCAGATCTTCCACGGCTCCAACCTGCCCTCAGGCTCGGGATATCCGACCGGCCGGCGAGAGGACGTGACGTCGGGCTTCGAGGGGTTCGGCACGCTGGAAGGCTGGGTCGAGATCGACGGCAAGCGGATCGCGGTCGCCCGCGACGGCTTCCACGGCACGCGCGACCGGCATTGGGGGATCGGGCGCGGCGTCGGCGGACCCAACCTGCAGTTCGGCCAGAAGCACGCGCCGGGCTGGATCGGCGGCAACTGGATATCGTTCAAGGATTTCGCCATCTGGGGCAACATCGTGCTCTATAATTTCGGCGACGAACGCAAGGGCATGGACAAGGTCATCAAGACCGAACGCCGGATGAAATTCGACCCCGACACGAAGCAGTTCGTCGAGGGGATCATCGACTACACGTTCAAGAAGGGCGGCAAGAAGCAGGTCCATTTCCGCCGCCTGGGCGACCAGACCGCCTTCATGAAATGCGGCATGTATGGCGGCACGCCGGACAAGAATATCTATCATGGGCAAGATGTGGGCGAACTGGTCGAGGGCGACAGCTTCGACATCACCAATCCGGACGTGCGCAAGGCGCTGTCGGGGCTGAATGAGCATCACTGCGCCATCACCTGCGACGGCGAGACGACGACGGGCATCATCCAGCCGGTCGAGCCGGACGCCTATGAGGCCTGCGCCAAGGGCGCCAGGGGCTGGGCGTTCCTTGACTGATCTGGCCACCCGCCTGCACGCGTTCCTGACCGCGCGCGTGCCCGAGGCGACCGACATCCGCATCGAAGATCTGACCCCGGTTTCCGGCGGCAATGCGCGGAAAGCCTATAGTTTCGACCTTGTGATGGGCGATGGCGAAAGTCACCTGGATGTACCCTGCATCATGCTGATGCAGGCGGGCGCCGGGCAGCTGGAAAGCGATCTGACGGCGGAGTTTCGGGTTATCGAGGCGCTGAACGACACCGATGTGCCCTCGCCCCGCGCGCTGTGGCTCGACGCCGACGGCAGCGGGTTGGGCGCGCCGACGGTGATCATGGAGCGGGTACCCGGCGTCACCGACATATTGGCGCTGCGCGCGCCCGAGCCGGCGGCCCGCAATCGCGCGGTGACGCTGGCCTTCGCCGAAGCCGGGGCGAAGCTGCATGCGGTCGATGTGCGCGGCCTCGAATTCCTCGGTGCGCCGACGCGCGAAAATACCGCCGCGATCCAGGTCGGGCTGTGGGAGGCGCAGTTCCTGAAACACCGCATGGAGCCGCATCCGGCCATCGCCTTCGCGTTCCAGTGGCTGAAGGCCAACGCGCCGGTGGCCGAACGGATCGCGCTGGTCCATGGCGATTTCCGCCTGGGCAATTTCCTCTATGAGGGCGAAGAGGTCACCGCGCTGCTCGACTGGGAGATGGCGCATCTGGGCGACCCCGTGGAAGATCTCGCCTGGGCCTATCGTGAACTGTGGACGCCGGAGATGCATGTGCCGATCGCGGAATTCGTCCGGCACTACACCGCGTCCGGCGGGGTCGACGTGAGACCGGGCACCTTGCTGTTCTATCGGTTGTTCAGCGAGATCAAGCATGCGGTCATCTCACTGACCGCCGCCAAGAGCTTCGCCGATGGCCGGACGCGCAACCTCAGGCTCGCCGACCGGATGACGCTGGCCACTCCTTGCATGAAGAATTTCTACGATTGGCTGCCGGCATGATCCACCCGACAAGCGCCGATCTGTTGAAGGGCGTCGAGGCCGCGCTGCGCGAGACCGTGCTGCCGGAACTTGCGCGTGGCACGGCGGCGCGCAAACAGATGCAGGCGGCGCTGGAGATATTGCGCCATCTTGCCCATGCCTTGCCCGCCGAAGCCGCGACGCTGGCTGCGGATAATACGGACATGGCGGAGGTTCTGGCGAGCGCCGGCGTTGCAGTGCCCGTCAACGACGATCCGGGCGCGCACAACCTGGCCCTCCAGCACGCTGTTACCGACCTGCAAAATGCCCAGCGCGCCGAGATCACGCCGCTCCTGATCGCCCTGCACCGGCGCATGACCGATCGCGCGGTTGCCTTGATCCCGCCGTCTGCCCCTCGCCCCGCAAAGAAACCATGAGCATCGATGGACTGACCGACCTGACCGTTCTCGAGGTCGCCGATACGCTGGGCGCGGCCTTCGCCGTGTCGCTGCTCGCCGACTACAAGGCGACCGCCATTGTCTGCGAGCCGCCGGAGGGTTCGGCGCTGCGCCGGCTGGGGCCGGAGCGGATCAGCGACATGCGCTGGAGCATCCTCGCGCGGAACAAGAAATCGGTCGCGGCCGACTGGAATGACCCGGCAAACCATGTGCTGATCCACCGGTTGCTGACCCACGCCGACATGTTGGTCGTCGACACGGTGGGCAATACCGGTAGTCCCTGGTTCAAGGTACTGGAGACGATGCCGCCGGCCGAGCGGCCGCTCGTCATCGAGGTCTTCCCGACCGGCGCCGACCGGCCCGATCTGTGGCCCTGGAGCACGCGGCCGGAATTCGCCGGGGCGGCGAGCGGCGTCATGGCGCTGACCGGCCATACCGGCAGGACGCCGGTCCAGGCCGAGGCGCCGCTGACCGATTATCTGGCCGGCACGCTAGCCGCGACACGGGCGCTGATCGCGCTGCGCGCGGCGCGGCTGACCAGGACCGCGCCGGGCACCGTCTCCGTACCGCTGCACCAGGCCGTACAGCGTATGATCGAATGGCAGACGCCGGTCGCCTCGGTGAAGGGTCGGGCGGAAACGCGCATGGCCAATAACTTCCCGATGAATGCCGGCATCGCCAACATGCATCCGACAGCCGAGGGCAAATATGTCGCCATCTCCGCCGTCACCCAGGCGACGGCGATGCGGCTGATGAACATGGTGGGCGGGCCGGAGCTGACCGCCGACCCGCGCTATGCCACGGCCGAGGCGCGTTCGACGGGCTTGAGCGATCTCTATGCCAAAATCGATGCCTGGACCGGCGCGCGCACGACACAGCAGATCCTGCAAACAGCCGCGGCGCAGGACGTGGTGCTTGGCCCGATCTACTCCACCGAAGACATACTGGCCGACGAGCAGGTCAAGGCCCGCGACGCCTTCGTAACGGTAAACGGGCTGACCCAGCCGAATGTCACGCCACGTTTCTCGGCCATCGAAGCCGGTACTCTCAACCCTGCCCCCGCCATCGGCGCGGATGCCGATGCGATCATCGCCCTGCTGGACCGGACGCCCCAGCGCGCCCTGCCCCGCAACGGCAAGCCGGAACTGAACGTCGTCGAACTGGGCGCGGTCATCGCCGGTCCCTTCGCCGGCAGCATGATGGCCGAACTCGGCGGTGCGGTGATCAAGGTGGAGACACCGGGGGCCGGGGACTCGCTGCGCGGCATGGGGCCGCAAAAGGACGGCACGCCGATCTGGTTCGGATGCAGCGCGCGCGAGAAACAATGCGTCACGATCAACCTGAAGCACCCCGAGGGTAAAGCGATCTTCGAACGTCTGATCGCCCGCGCCGACGTGCTCGTCGAGAATTTCCGCCCCGGCGTGCTTGAGCGGCTGGGGCTGGACTGGGCGGCGCTGTCGAAGTGCAATCGCAGGCTGGTGATGCTCAGCATCTCCGGCTTCGGCCAGACCGGCCCGCAGAAACTGCGCCCCGGTTTCGGCAAGATCGCGGAGGGCGTTTCCGGCATCGTCAACCTGACCGGGGAGGCTGGGCAATCGCCGCTCTTCGTCGGCTTCTCGCTGGCCGATGCCAGCGCTGGCCTGTTCGGCGTCTACGGCGTGGCGGCAGGGCTTTACCGGCGGGATGTGCTGGGCGGCGACGGCGCGCAGATCGATATCGCGCTCTTCGAGCCGCTGATGCGGATGCTGGACTGCCAGCTGGCCTTGCACGATGCGGCCGGCAAACCACCCGCGCGGCGGGGCAGCAACGATCCCTACGGCTTTGGCGTCGAAGGCGGCGACCGGCCGCAATTCCTCAGCGTCGGCAGCGCCTCGGGCGACTGGTATCTGCTGGCCGTGTCGGACGCGGACGCCGGACGGCTGGCAGAGGGTGTCGGCAAGGACCTGCAAGCCTGGGGCAGGTCTCGCACGAATGCCGAGATCGAGACTTTGCTGAAAGAGCTAAGGCTCGAATACGCGCCGGTCTTCGACGGCATGACCATCGCCCGCTCTCCCTATTTCCAGGCGCGCGGGGACGTCGTTGACGCGGAGCATCCCGCCGTCGGAAGGCTTACCGCCGCCGGACGGATCGACGGGGTTCGGGGCGAGACGGCATTTCGCGCGCCCGGGCTGGGGGAGGACAACGCCGCGGTGTTCGAGCGGCTGCTGGGCATGAATGCCGCGGAAATCGAAAGGCTGACCGCCGAAGGCGCGATTTAAGACTTCCGCCCGCCACTGCCAAGAACGACGACACCGACCGTCCTGACCGTAGATCGAACTGCTATGCGAGTTGCAGCGATAAAGCCGCCCGCCGCTACGCAATTGCAAATCGAATGCGGCCGACTCCAAGAATACGCCGGATAACGACACGTCCTTGCCTACGCAAAGCACAACGCGTTGACGCAGGTCAATTCGGTCCGGCGTCGCCGGTGAAACAATGCCCCCGAAGCAAAACACGCGCAGCGATGGGGAGCT
Organism: Alphaproteobacteria bacterium; assembly: GCA_035493715.1. Lineage (GTDB taxonomy): Bacteria > Pseudomonadota > Alphaproteobacteria > BOG-932 > Roseiterribacteraceae > BOG-932. The sequence continues at coordinate 102,049 of DATJHU010000109.1, forward strand.
ATCGTGGTCGATATCAGGGGCCTCGCCTACGTCGTCGTCGACACGACCGACCTGGATGCTTGGCGGAAGGTCGGACGGGACGTCCTGGGCATGTGCCCTGTGGAGACGGGCGGCAGCCTGGGCTTCAAGATGGACGAGCGCGCGCAACGGATCGCGGTCCGCCATAGCGACATCGACCGTTATCACACCACCGCGTGGGAAGTGCCGAGTGAAGGCGCGTTCGACGAGGCCGTCGAATCCATTGCCGGGGCTGGCATCGCCGTCGAGATCGGATCCGAAGCGGAGGCCGAGGCGCGCAAGGTTTCGCGCCTGATCCGCTTCAGCGACCCGTCAGGCAATCGGCAGGAACTGGTCTGCGGCTTCAAGTCCGACTTTCGCCGGTTCCAGTCGCCGCAAGGCGTGCCCCGCTTCGTCACCGGCGACCTGGGCATGGGCCACACCGTGCTGCCGGCGCCCGAATTCGAGCGGACTTGCGCGTTCTATACCGACATCATGGGGTTCGGCCTGGCGGATATCCTGATCCATCGGCCGCCTGGCGGCCCGCCGCAGCGCATCTATTTCCTGCATTGCAATAACGGCCGGCACCACAGCCTGGCGCTGTTCGAGGGCAACGTTCCGGCCGGCTGCGTCCACCTGATGATCGAAGTGGAGACGATGGACGAAGTCGGGCGCGCCTACGACCGCATGAAGGCCGCCGGCGTGAAGCTGATGTGCACGCTGGGCAAGCATGTGAACGACGAGATGACGTCGTTCTACGTCGCCACGCCCGGGGGTTTCGCGATCGAGTTCGGCTATGGCGGCAAGGTTATCGATTGGAGCCGGCACGTCGCCTTCGAAAGC